>NZ_CP061282.1 GCF_014621695.1 Streptomyces xanthii | reverse complement strand
CTCCGCAGACATGACGCGCCGCCACTACGTGGCGGAAACCCGGCAACGCTCCGCGTTGCTCACCGGCCGGCTCCGCTGTCCGGTGCGGACAACTCCGTTGTCCGGGGCGCGAATTGCTCCGCACTCTGGCCTGCAGGAATTCCGCTCCGCGATTTCCTGGTGGCTGGCTGTCGGATGTGGGATGTGGGATGTGGGATGTGGGATGACGCTACGTCAGTTCCTCACAAGGAATCCTGATGCTTCGTCAGGACTCTTTCGTGTCCGTCTAGTTGAATGTTCACAGCAGGCGAGGCTGGCGGGGCTGGCCGGCATGTATGGCAGAGTCCGCCAGGCAGTGCCTCGGGTTGTCCAGGCCTCCCGCACTCGGTGCACTCCATCAGGGAGCGTTGTCGAGGCACAGAGGCCGCAGACTGTGTGCGGTACTCCGGGACTCGTACTCGTTGTGGTGGAAGTTTGTCGCGCAGCCGACGGGCAACGAAGGCCCGTGGCGCATGCACGACGGGAGGAAGGCCCGTGACGAGAGTCTGGACGAACTGCAACCGGTCAGGGTCACGCTCCAGCCACTGTGCAGCAGCCTCCTCAAGAGACGCGCAATCCGCAGCCGACAACATCAACCTCGGCTCCCTCCAACCGAGTTGGGCCAAGGCCTCGTACGCCTCCGAACGGGGAGCTCCCGGCCCCGCGGAAGGCTTGGGGATGTGCCGGAGCCGTTGCGGATCTGACGCCCTGCCCGTCGCTCGACGCTGCACTGGCACTGGCACTGGCACTGGCACTGGCTCAGGACCGGCGGCACGGCCAGGCGCAGGGCCGAGCGCAGGACCGAGCGCAGGGCCGGGGCTGGGCGCTGACTCGGGGTCAGGCTCTAAATCCGCTTCCGGTTCAGACACAGGCGCGGGCACCGGCGCCAGCGCGGGCACTGGTACCGGGTCGGGGTCAGGGCCGGGTGCATCGTCGGCGAGGAACCGCGCCCACCACTGGTCACTCCGCGCGACGCGGGACCAGTAGGTGAGGGAAACCCAGCGGACCGTGCCGTCTCCTGTGGCGGCTCGGCAGCGTACGCGTCGCAGATGACCGGCCGCGGAGAGCTCCCTCAGCGCGCCCCCCACCGCCATCTGCCCGAACAAGGGCTGCTCCTTGGCGAGGGTCTTCACGTCCATCGCGGCCTGTTCCGGCAACGCGTCCACGAAACCTGCCAGGTAACGGCCACGCAGGGACAGATGAGCGAAGCCATCCCCCTTCGGGGATGCTCCGTCACAAACAGTCCGCTTCCCGTACCCCTGGCCGGCCATCGGGTGTGCGGACGACGGTGCTGCCGAGATACAGTCTTCATGAGCCACGGGATCGCCTTTTACGGTCACGAGGTGAGCCCCAAGACCGCCTCTTACGGTCACGGGGTCAGACCCCGGCAGGTGTTGCGAGCACCTGTCCGGGGTCGATTTATGTCACGAACGCTAAACGACCACCACACGGTGTGACAACCCGAACACTAAAAGTCAACACCCCACACCCAGAACACCCTTGACGCCTCGTCCACTCACAAGCCCACACAGCAGACACACAGGCCGACAGGCGGGAAGGGGTGGATGGGTGGATGGATGGGTGGATGGGTGGATGGGTGGGTGGGCGGGTGGGTGGGTGGGAAAAGAACCCATCCACCCACTCCCCACAAACACAGCTCGAAGCCCGAATCCCGAAGCTCGACTCTCGAACCTCAACTCCCCCAAGCCCCCACCAAGCCCAACTCCCCCAAGCCCAACTCCCCGAAGCTCGGCCTTCGAAGAGCGGCGCCTCAATCCCGCCCGAGCACACGCCCGTAATACAACCCTCCCCACAACCCGAACAACCGAGGCGTCAGCGCCCTCGAACCCGTTCCCACACCGTTCGGCAGCATCCAGACGCAGGTCATGCCGCGGAGGCTCGTTCGGCCAGGAGGTCCTCGATGTCGACAAGACAGTCGCCGCAACCCGTGCCCGCGTCCGTGGCGTCGCCGACCGATGTCACGTCGGTGGCCCCGGCCCTGACCGCGGCCACCACCTCCGACTCGGGGACTCGGGCGCACAGGCAGAGCAGCGGGTCCCCGATCACCGCGGCGCCCCTTCCGTGACGGGGCACTCATGGACGGTGGCGCCGCCGCGCGGCCGGGAGCGCAGCTCCGCCCGGCGGATCTTGCCCGAGGCGGTGAGGGGGAGGTCCGTCGTGAACTCCAGCAGCCTGACCCACTTCTCGCTCGGCAACTCGCGGGTCACCTCTGCGAAGACGGCGCGTGCCGTCTCCGCTCCCGGGTGGTGCCCGCGCGCGGGGACGACGTACGCCTTGGCCTGCCACAGGCCGACCGGGTGCGGGACCGGTACCACCGCGGCCTGGGCCACGGCGGCGCTGCGCAGCAAGGCGCGTTCGAGTTCCAGCGGGGAGATGCGGACGTCGAAGGACTTGAACATGTCGTCCGTGCGCCCCACGTAGGCGTAGGAGCCGTCCGGGTGCCGGAGCACCAGATCGCCGGTGTGGTAGTGGCCGTCGCGGAAGGCCTGGTCCGTTCTCGTTGTGTCGCCGGCGTATCCGGTCATCATTCCGGCGGGCGCCGGTGAGAGCCGGACGCACAGTTCGCCGGGGGTTCCATCGGGTACCTCGTGTCCGGTCTCCCGGTCGAGGACGCGCAGGTCGTAGCCGGGCAGCGCCCAGCCCATCCGGCCCGGTTCCACCCGGCGGCCCGGGGGGTTGCCGATCTGCGCGGTGGTCTCGGTCTGCCCGAACCCGTCCCGGACCTGGAGCTGCCATGCCTCGTGGACGGTGTGGAACAGGGCGGGTTCGAGGGATTCCCCGACGGCGGTCGCCTCCCTGAGTGCGGGTGGGCGCGCTCCCAACCCCTCCTGGACCATGCCGCGCCAGACGGTGGGCGGTGCGCACACCGTCGTGACGTTCCGCGTGCGCAGGGCGGTCAGGACGTCCCGGGGGCCGGGGCGCGGGGTGGCCAGAGCGAGCACCGTGGCGCCTGCGGTCCAGGGGACGAAGAAGGAGCTCCAGGCGTGCTTGGCCCAGCCGGGTGCCGACACGTTGAGGTGCCGGTCGCCGGGGCGCACGCCGTTCCAGTACAGGCCGGAGAGGTGGCCCACCGGATAGCTGAGGTGGGTGTGTTCCACCATCTTGGGGCGGGAGGTGGTGCCGGAGGTGAAGTAGCGGAAGAGCGGGGCGTCGGCGCGGGTGGGCGCGTCCGGCCGGAAGTCGTCTCCGGCCTGGTGGGAGGCGTCGAAGGACAGCCAGCCCGGGGCCGTGCCGCCGGCCACGACCCGGGTCCAGGCCCCGCCGATCCCGGCGAACCGGGGCACGGTCTCCGCCTCGGCGATCACGTGCCGGATGTCCGCGCGCTCGATCCGGTCGGCGAGTTCGCCCGCCGTGGTCGTCGTGTACGTGGGGACGACGACCGCGCCGAGTTTCATGGCGGCGAGCAGGGTCTCCCACATCTCGACCCGGTTGTGCAGCACGACCAGGACGTGATCGCCCCGGTGCACGCCGAGGGCCCGTAGCCAGACGGCGACCTGGTCCGAGCGGCGCGACATCTGCGCGTAGGTGACCTCGGTGTCGGCCGTGCCGTCGGGGGCCTCTCCCAGGATCCGCAGGGCGGGGTCCGTGTTGCCGTCGGCCAGGACGTCGAACCAGTCCAGGGCCCAGTTGAAGTGTTCCGGGCGCGGCCAGGTGAAGGCCCGGCGGGCGGCGTCGAGGTCCTCGCGGTGTTCGAGGAGTACGTCGCGTGCCGCGCGGAAGGCGCGGGTCGCGGCGGTCTCGTCTCGGGGCATGTTCCTTCGTCCTCTCATGCTCGGGCGGCGAGGGGCGCGAGCGCGCGGGTGTCGCGGGCGGTGGCGGCCGGCAGCAGTTCGGCGGCCACGGCGTCGGCCACCTTGCGGAACTCGGTGTTGAGGCCCGGGCGTCCGTTGCCGATCTGGGTGAACCAGCGCACGTGCTCGGTGGGAACGCCCAGGGCGTACAGCCCGTGGTGGGCGCGGCCTGTTGCGTCGATGACGCGGAAGGAGTCGCGTTCGATGTCCATGCCTCCGGTGGCGAACTCCTCGCCGGTGGCCGGGTCCCGGTTGGTGAACTCCCGCACCAGACCGTCGCGGAGCAGCTGCCTGATGAGCGGCGAGCGGTCGCGGGTCAGGTCGGGAGCCGGGATCCGGGCGTCGACGAGCGCCTGCGCGTGGCGCGGGGAGCCGGGCACGTGAGGGGAGTGCACGGTGAATCGGCCCGCCGCCGCGTCGGTCCCGAACCGCGTGTCCGGGCCCGCGACTTCGGCGATGCCGTGGTCCATCAGGACGAGCAGTTGCTCGGTGCGGAGCATGGGCGGGCCCGCGGAGAGCAGGGCGTTGACCGGTACGTAGCCGCGGCGGAAGTCCCGGTCGTAGGAGTCGGGAAGGAGCCCTCCGTAGTCCACTGCGGAGCGCAGGACTCCGCGCAGGTCGCGCAGGGTGTCGAGGGCGGCCTTCAGCGGTCCGTCGACCGTGCCCAGGGCGGCTTCGCCGAGGTCCTGGCGCAGGACCTCGGTCAGGCGGGCGCGCCATTGTTCCTGGCTGTCGAAGTGCTCGCCGGTGAAGGGCCGGGCCAGCTGCCACGGGTCCAGTCGGGGGGTGTCGTCCAGGCCGGCTTCGGTGACGGCGTGGGCGCCGTCACCGCCGGCGTCGATCTCGCGCACGTAGCGGGCGGCGAAGTTCTCGGCGGCCCGGTCGCCGTGCCGGGCTCGCATGTGGCCGGTGTAGTAGACGTGCCGGATCTCGTGCAGCACGAGGGGCAGGAGGTCTGCCACGAAGTCCAGCCGGCCGCTGCCGCCGGTCTTCCTGCGCCGGGTGCGGGCGGCGTCGACGGCTTCGTCGGTGAGGAAGGCGCCGCGGTGCACGTAGTTGGGCGCCTTCTGGCTGCGGCCGCGGGCCGGGATGGGCAGGCCGCTGCGTGAGCCGGCCACGATCCGCGGTTCGCGTCCGGACGGCTCGTAGCGCAGCCGTCCCCCGGCGTCGCGGACGAACCGGCCGCCGCGCCCCTCGGTCAGCGACATGAGGACGTCGTAGAAGGACAGGCCCATGCCGCGCACGGCGACCGTTGTGCCGGCGGGGATCGCCTCTTCGGACAGGTCCATGTCGGCAGCGGAGTCGCCGGGGACGTAGTGCAGCCCCGGGCGGCCCTCGGCGAACTCGGTCATGGCGCGGTCGAACGCATCGGGCTCGTTGTCCGGATGCCCGGTGGCGAACACCACCCGGTCGGCGTCCCAGGAACGCCGCTCATCGATCGTCACCCGGTAGCGTCCGTCCTGGCCGGGCCGGACGGAGGTGACCCGGCCCTGTACCGGTATGAGGCGTACGTGGGGCGGCAGTTCATCGGTGAGGGTGCGGTACACGAACCGCAGATACCGGCCGTATTCGAGGCGTGAGGCGAAGTCGTGCGGCCCGTGTCCGTCGCCCTCTCGCGCGCGCTGCGGGGCGTACTCGTGCAGCCACTCCCCCAGTGAGGGCCCCGCGCCGGGGCGCGGGCGGCCGCCGTCGGGTCCGCCGGAGAACATGGTGACCTGGCCGATCACCGTGTTCATCGCGAACCAGGAGTCCTGGTCCGTGCGCCAGATGCGTCCGGCGCCGACCTCCACGGCGTCCACGGCGTAGATGGTGACGGGGCGACGGTCGTCCGCCTCGCGCAGGCGCACGGCGAGCCGCTCCAGGACCGACAGTCCGCGGGGCCCGGTGCCGACGACCACGATGGTGTGGGGGGCGGGCGACCGTGTCTCGGGTGTGTTCACAGCGCACTCCTTGCGTCAGGTGGGGGGAGCAGTTCCGAGCCGGTGGCGTCGTCGCGGGTCCAGTCCAGGGCCTCGCTGTCGTACACGGTCTGCACGTGCGCGAGCATCCCGAGCAGGCCGTCGGCGCGGGGTCGCGCTCGCCCGGCGGTGGCCGAGGGGCGGATCGGCATGGCACCGGTGGCCTGCCAGTGCAGCCGGCCGTCGTCGCCGAGCACGGCGCGCGCCCGCTGCGCGTTGTCCGCGTGCAGGCAGTACGGGACGTCGAGCAGGCCGCGGGCGAAGGCGTCGGCGAGCGCCCGGCCCAGGTCGGTGCCGAGTTCGAGCACCGCTTCCACCAGCGCGCGGGCCTCCTCGAGCACCCCGTCGTCGGGCGCGGGGCCGAGCAGATGGAGGCCCTCGGCGCGGGCCTGGCGGGCCGCCCTCGCGGCTTCCTCCAGCGAGCGCACGTTGTCCCGCACCGTCGGGATGCGGTGGGCCTCCGCGGGCGTCTTGACCAGCAGCCGCTCGGCGCCGGTGCGCACCGCGAGTCGTGCGCTGTCGCGCAGCAGCGCCAGCGCTCCCTCCTCCGTGCGCGGGAAGACGCCCATGTAGGTGTAGAGCACGATGTGGTGGCGGACGTCGCCGAGGTGTTCGTCCGCGAGTCGGCGCAGCGCGGCGACGGCCGCGGCGTCCTGGGCGAAGTCGGTCTGCTGCGCGTAGCTGAGCGAGATGTCCCTCAGCCCGTGCTGCCGGAAGAACATGCCCTCCAGCACCGACAGCGCCACCAGCAGCGACGGCGGGCACAACTGGCCGAGCAGACAGCCGCCGAAGGTCTCGAGGTGCGCGGTGGGCGAGCCGTCGGCCAGCCGTTCGCATGCCCTGGCCCATTGCTCCACGGACCGGCTCAGAGGCGTGCGGCCGTACGGCAGGCAGTACGAGACGGGCCCGCCCTCGGTGGCGTCGAGCCCCGCATCGAGCAGCCCGGTGATGATGTCGAGGGGGAGGGCCGAGCCGTGGCGGACCTGGACGGCGAAGTCGCCGAGTCCGTGGCGCAGTCGGCGGGTGGTGTCGGCGTCGTGGGCGAGGATCGGGTAGCCGTTCAGCTCCTCGCCGGTGCGCACCGCACGGCGTGCTTCGTCCAGATCGCCGACCCGGGTGTAACTGTCCAGGGTGAGGGTGCCCACCGTGCGGGCCCGCGCGCCGTGGACGGCGACGAGCCCGGACCGCATGGCGGCGGGCGTCGCGAACCCCATCCGCGGCTGGACCACCAGTTCGCCGGCGCGGGCCGCCTCGGCCACGACCTGGCCGAAGGACGGGCCCCGGCCGGGTCCGGGTGTCGTTCCCGCACCGGTCACCGGCTGCCCGCCCCCGTCAGCCGGCGGGCCGGCACGGTGTCGACGAAGCGGCAGAAGTCGCGCAGTCCGTCGCCGTTCTCGAAGACGGCGTCGAATCCGGCGCCGAGCAGGGCGGGGGCGTAGGTGCCCGGCGCCGCGGCCCGCGTGCCGATCGTGCCCCCGATGACGACCGGCAGCCGCTCCAGGTCCCGCTGGGCCCGCAGACCGCGGATCAGACGCCCGCCGTCCGCCGCCCCGTGGCCGTTGACCGTGCTGATGACGACGAGATCGGGCGCGAGCCGCCGGCACGTGGACAGGAGCAGCTCGTCGGGCACGCAGGGACCGAGGTTGTGCACCTCGTGCCCGCGCTCCTCCAGCAGCAGCTGGAGGTAGATCAGATTCCAGGTGTGCGCGTCGGAGGAGACGCTGGAGAGCAGGACGCGGCGCCTGCCGCCAGGTATGGGAATTCCGTGTTCAGGACCGGTTCCACAAGGTTTCATGAGGCGCTCCCTGATCGGGAATGGGCATTTCCGACGCGCCGAGCCTAGGCAGGACCGGGTTCCCACCGCGCCCTCATGTTCCTGCAATGCAGGTAGGTGCTCGCCTTTCCCTCTGGCGACCCGGCGCACGGCCACCACAGACTCGAGGAAGTTCCGCGACCGCCACGACGGACAACAGCCGTCGATAACCGGTTGCTTTCCCTGGAAATACACAAGGAGCCCTCGATGAATTCCATCCCCGTCTCCCAGGGCCCGGCCCCTTTCCCGCTCGACGCGCGCGGAATGCGCCCCGTCGAAGTGCACTGCCACGGCTTCGGCGACGTCGACTTCTCCGACTTCACGCGCGTCGACCTCGACCGGCTCGACCAGTGGTGCGCGGGCGAGGGCGTGCTGGCGCTGCCCACGATGTATCTGCACCGCGACCGGCTCGGGGAGTTCGAGGCGTTCATGCGGCTGTACGCCGCCAAGCGCGCGGACGGCCTGCTCGCGCACATCCCCGGGATCGCGCTCGAGGGGCCGCTGCTCTCGCACCGCGGCGGCACCCCGCAGTCCACCGTGTGGGCGCCGAGCCGGCCGGAGTGGGAGCGGCTCGCCGAGCTCGGCGACCACGGCCTCGTGTACACGGTGGTCTCGCCGGACGCCTACTCGCCCGAGTCGGTGCTCCAGGACGACCCGCACCTGCGGGAGAGCGACTTCGAGTGGATCGTGCCCACCCTGCTGGCCCACGGGGTCCGCCCTGCCCTCGGGCACTTCACCCGCGACGATCCGGCCCGCAGTGCGGCCACCGTCGACGCCATAGTGGAGACCGCGCACCGCTCGGAGTGGAACGGCACCGGCGTGCGCGTGACCACGGACCACCTCTTCAACGACATGCCGCTCAACATCCGGCACGCCTTCCGCACCGACCGGGCCCGCGCCCAGCGCGACGAGGTCATCGCCTCGTACGACCTGCCCAACTGGACACTGGACAACATCAGCGAGATGGCCGGGCCGGTGCCCGGTGCGATCATCAAGCAGGCGGTCGCCGGCCGGATCTCGGCCTGCATCAACTTCGACGGCGAGCACGTGGACCTGGCGCTCGCCACCCGCGCCGTCCAGCTCATGGGCCCCCGCAACGCCATGATCATGACCGACCGCTGCGACTCCGCGCGGCTCGGCGGCCGGGCCCTGCACCACACGGCCGACAACGCCCTCTGGTACGAGGAGAACGGTGTCGTCGCCGCCGGCTCCCACCCCCTGGTGCGGCACATCGCCAACGCCAAGGCGCACGGCCTCGGCGACGAGGACATCGACTTCCTTGTCACGCGCACCGCCCACCGCACCTTCGGAATCGCCGCCGTCGAGCGGGTCTCCGCGGCCGCCTGACCGGGTTCTTCCGGCGCTCGCGGACGAGCCGCCGAATCACAGAACGGGACGATGTCGTGTTCGACCACATCGCCGATGCGATGAAACAGCCTGACGTGATCCGACTGGACCGCAATCTCTATGTATTGCGTTTCGAGATGATGAAGTTGTATTCAGCACTCGAAGCGGTGAAACGCCTCCTCGCGGACGGAATCGTCCGGCCGGGCGACACCCTCATGGACAGCTCGAGCGGCACCTACGGCCATTCGCTGGCCCTGGCCTGCCACAAGTACGGAATGAAGTGCCGCATCGTCTGCTCCACCAAACTCGACGACACGATGCGCCGCCAGTTCGAGATGCTGGGCGCCCAGGTCGACCAGGTCGAGATACCGCCGGGGCCGCTCGTCGACAAGATGGACCAGCGGGCGCGTCTCGACCGGGTCGCCGAGATCCTCGACACCGAGGACGACGTCCACTGGATGCAGCAGTACCACGACGACGTGCACTACCTGGGCTACCGGGCTGGCGCCGACCTGCTGCGCAAGGAGTTCGGGGACGGCCCGCTCACCTTGGTCGGCGGCGTCGGTACCGGTGCCTCCACCGGCGGACTGACCAGCTACCTGCGCGCGGCGGGCGTCGACGTGTCGCTGGTGGGGGTCCAGCCCTTCGAGAGCGTCACCTTCGGCAGTGACCCCGTCGAGGACCCGGTCGCCAGCATCGCCGGGATCGGCAGCCCCATCGTCATGCGCAACGTGCGCTACGAGCTCTACGACCGGGTGCACTGGATCGGGTTCGACAGCGCGGCGGCCGCCACCACCACGCTCCTGCGCCGGCACGCCGTCTACGCCGGCATGTCCTCGGGCTGCAACTACCTGGCCGCCACCTGGGAGGCCGCCCACGCGCCGGAGACCCCCTGCGTGTTCATCGCCGCCGACACCGGTCACCGCTACGCGCACAACGTCTACGCCCGCCCCGAGGCCGGCCAGGACATCCACGCCCTGGCCCCGCGCCGCATCGACTCCCTCGACCAGCTCGCCTTCCCCTGGTCGGTGATGGACTGGCGGCGCCGCGGCTTCCGGCCGGCCGGCGCGGGGCAGCCCGGCACGGTCCGTCACAAGGAACACGTCCCCGTCCCCGGGGCCGTCCCCGCACCGGCACCGCACGAGGAGGTCCTGCTGTGAGCACCTCGGTCCCCGCGACACCGGGGCGGAATCTCATCGCCCTGGAATGGCTCCAGTTCGGACTGGGCCGACTGGTGGCCGCCGCCGCGCAGGCAGGGCTCACCGTGCATCTCCTGACCGGTGACCGCGGCGAGTACGCGCACGAGCTCGCCCGCATCGACGCCGACAGCCCGCACCTCGTCGTGCACGACGTCGACACCTACGACGCCGCGCAGGTCGTCGCGGCGGCCCGGGCCATCGGCGACCTGGCCGGACTGCTCAGCACCACCGACACCTGGAGTCTGGTCGCCCAGGCCGCCCGCGAGCGCCTCGGCCTGCCCGGGCAGGCGCCCGAGGCCGTACGGCTGGTGCGGGACAAGGCACGGCTGCGCCGCCGCCTCTTCGAGCACGGCCTGTCCCGCTCGGCCGGCTCGACCGTGACCAACGCGGACGACGCCGCCACCCTGGCCTCCCGGGTCGGGCTGCCCCTGATCGTCAAGGACAGCTCCGGCACGTCGAGCGAGCATGTGTGGCTGGCCCGCACCCCGGACGAACTCACCGGCGTCCTCGCCGAGATGCGGAGCCGCACCCTGCGGGGTACACCGGCCGCCGAGCCCTACTTCCCCGGCCCGCTCTACAGCGTCGAGACCCTCACCTGGCAGGGCCGGACCCGGGTGATCGGCCTCAACAGCCGGATCATGTCCGCACCGCCGGCCTTCCGTGAGGAGGCCCTCGCCTTCCCCGTACAGCTGCCGGAGCGCGCGCGGGTGGAGGCCGAGCAGTGGATCGAGCAGGTCCTCAAGACGGTGGGCTACGACGAGGGCTTCGCCCACACCGAGTTCATCATGGGGGACGACGGCTTCGAGGTCGTCGAGATCAACCCCCGTCTCGGCGGCGCCCTGGTCGGGGAGGCGATCTCCCGGGCCTTCGACATCAACGTGTACGCCGCCTTCGTCGACCTCGCGCTGCGCCGTCGCCCCGCTCTGCTCGACGCCCCGCTCGTCCCGCGCCGCGGCGTCGCCCAGATCCTGCTCTACCCGCCGCGCCCGGGCGTTCATCTGGGCTGCGACGGGATGGAGTCGTTCGCCGCGCATCCGGGCGGGCCCACGCTCCACTCGTGCCTGGCCCCCGGCACCCGCGTGCGCACCGTCACGAACCAGGACGGCTGCGTCGCGGTACTCCTGGCGACGGGCGCCACCAGCGAGACGGCGCTGCAGAACGCCCTGTCCGCCGCGGGCGAGCTCCGCATCCGGACGGAGGGCGACGAGGATGTCTGAGCGGCGACCGCACCTGCTGGTGCTCAGCGGCTGGGCGGGGGTGCTGGAGACGGCGCTCGCGCTCGGGTTCGAGGTGAGCTTCATCGGCGGCACCGACGAGTTCTCCGACCGCGACCGGGAAGTCCTCGCACGGTGCCACTTCGTGGAGGAGATGCCGGCGGACCGGACCGCGGCCGTGCTCGCCGCCGCCCGCCGCGTCCACACGGAACTCCCCCTCCACGCCGCGGTCTCCTTCGGAGAGTTCGGCACAGAGAGCTCGGCCGTGGTCGCCGACGCGCTCGGCATCCGGGGTCTGAGCCTGCGCACGGCGGCACTCACCCACTACAAGGACCTCATGCGTGCCGCCCTGGCCGACCGGCCCGAACTGGCCCTGGCCTGGGCCCGGGTGGCGAACGCGGAGGAACTGCGGGCCTTCGCCGGGCGTCACGGCGTGCCGCTGATCGTCAAACCCGTGTCCGGCTCGGGCAGCGTGGGCGTCCGCCAGATCCTCACCGAGGCCGAGCTGGCCGAGGCGGTGGCGGACTCCGCCTTCTGGCGCGAAGGCCCTTACCTGGCCGAGGAGTTCGTGTCCGGTGACGTGGTCTACAGCGTCGAGACCATCACGGTGGACGGCGAGCACCACATCGCCGGCGTCTCCTGCGGCGTCCTGTGCCCGCACCCGAATCCGGCGATCACGGAGATCGCCGTGCCGCCGCCACCCCCGTACGACGCTCCGCTGCCGGAGATCCACCGGACCGTCCTCGCCTTTCTCGACGCGGTCGGCCACGACTGGGGCCTGACGCACACGGAGGTGAAGGTCGCCGCCGACGGCCGCCCGGTGATCATCGAGTCGCAGCCCCGGATCGGCGGTATGCGGATCTTCCGGATGGTCGAGCACGCCACGGGCGTCGACGAGGTCGCCACGATCCTGCGCAGTCTGCTGCCGGGCGCGGCCCCCGTCACCCCGCCGCACCTGCCGCCGTACACGGCGGCGGGGCTGTGTCTGTCCCTGGTGCCGCCGAGCAGACGGGTCCGGCGCACCGCCGATCCCGAACTGCTGCGCGGGATCGAGGGAGTCGACGACTTCGAGATCTCGGTGCGGCCGGGACAGGTGCCGCACCCCGTCGTCGACAACGCCGCCGGGCGCCCCGGACTCATCTGGCTGCGGGTGCCGGACCACACGGCCGCCGAGCGCGTGAAGAAGGAGATCTCCCGCACCTACTGGGTGGAGTACGAGGACGGCGATGTCTGGTACCCGTCGTTCTGAGCTGTGGGGCGAGGTGACGAGGCTTCCCGCGACCCTGCGGTTCCTGCTCGTCACCTCGTTCCTCATGCCGCTGGGCAGTTTCATGGTTCTGCCGTACCTGGCGATCCTGCTGCACGAACGCCTCGGCATGGCCATGGGCCCGGTCGGACTGCTGCTCGGCGTCACTTCGTGCCTCCAGTTCGCCGGGGCGTTCGGCGGCGCGCTCGTGTCCGAACGGCTCGGCTGCAAGCGCTCCATGGTGACGGGCCTGACCGTGCGGACCGCGGGGTTCGCCCTGTTCGCGGCCGGCCTCGACAGCCCTCCCCTCGCCGTCGCCGCCGTACTGATCACGGCACTGGGCGACACCCTGTACTCCCCCGCGAACAAGGCGTACCTGGTGTCGGAGGTGTCCGACGAGCACCGCCCCGTCCTGCTGTCGGTGAACAACTCCGCCCTGAGTTCGGGCATGGCCCTGGGGACGCTGGTGTCGGGGCTGCTGATCTCCCGCCGGCCGCTGCTCGTGTTCGTCGTGGTCGCGGTGATGTTCGCGGCGATGACACTGGCTCACCTGCTCCTGCTGCCCGCGCCGGCCACCGCGGCGGCGCACGGCGCGCCGCGGGAGGACCGCGGCGGCGACTGGGGGCGGGCCTTTCTGACCGCTCCGGCGCTGATCGCCCTCGCGACCGCGTACATCTACTGGTACTTCCAGAACTACCTGGGTGTCTTCGTCACCACGACCCACTCGACGGCGCTCTACAGTGCGGCGCTGATCCTCAACAGCGTCCTGGTGGTCCTCGGCCAGCCCCCGGCGGCCCGCTGGATCGGCCGCGTCCGGTACGCCACGGCCGTCCTGATCGCCTTCCCCGCGCTGGCCGCCGGGTTCCTCGCGCTGTCACGTCCCGGGATCGCCCCGGTGCTGCTCGGCACGGTGGCGATCAGCGTGGGCGAGGGCGTGCTCTTCCTGAAGAACGAACTGGAGGCGCTGAAAGCCGTGCCGGGCCGGCCCGCGTTCGCCGTCGGCAGCCAGCGTCTCGCGCTCGGTGGCGGGTCCCTGCTGAGCGGCATCGCCGGCGGCCAGCTCTACGCCGCCGGCCACTCCGGCGCCGGGGCCGGTCAGTTCTGGCTCTACGCGGCCGCGCAGGCCCTCGCGGTCACGGTCCTGGCCGCGGCCGTCGCCCGCGGACGCCGTTCCCGCGGCGGCCCGGAACTCCCCGCCTCCCAGGCCGCCGAACCCTCCCCCGCAAGGAGCCGATCATGAACGTGCCCACCCGCCTGCCCGCCTGCGCCTACCCGGAGCCGGCCGACCGGCCGGCCCACCGGGTGCCGTCCGTGCGCGGCCCGCTCCCCGGCCCTCGCAGTGCCGAACTCCTCGCCCGGCAGGAGCTGCGCGAGTCCAACGCCCGCACCTATCCCCGGCACCTGCCCCTGGCGATCCGGCGGGCGCAGGGCAGCTTCCTGGAGGACCTGGACGGCAACGTGTTCCTGGACTTCCTCAGCGGAGCGGGCGTCCTCCCGCTGGGGCACAACCCGCCCGAGCCCCTCGCCGCCGCCCACCGCCAGCTGGACGAGTTGGTCCACGGCCTGGACTTCCCCACCCCCGTCAAGGACGAGTTCACCGAGCTGACGCTCGGGATGCTCCCCGAGCGGATGCGCACCCGCACCAAGATCCACTTCTGCGGGCCGACCGGAGCCAACGCCGTCGAGGCCGCGCTGAAACTGTGCAAGACGGCCACCGGGCGCACGGACGTGGTCACCTTCCAGGGCGGCTTCCACGGCAGCTCGCTCGCCACCCTGTCGGTCACCGGGCTGGTCGCGCAACAGGCCGGTGTCGGGGGCCGGATGCCGGGCGTGCACTTCTTCCCGTACGCGCACTGCCACCGCTGCCCGCTCGGTCTGCGCAGGGACACCTGCGCCGTCAACTGCGCAGGCCTGCTGGAGCGTTCCCTCACCGACCCCAACGGAGGCATACCGCTGCCCGCGGCAGTCGTCCTCGAACTCGTCCAGGGCGAGGGCGGAGTCATCCCCGCCGATCCCGAGTTCGTGCGGCGCCTGCGCGCCGTGACGCGGGAACTGGACATCCCGCTGATCGTGGACGAGGTGCAGACCGGCTGCGGACGGACCGGCAGCTGGTTCGCCTTCGAGCAGTACGGGATCGAACCCGACGTGGTCGTCGCCTCGAAAGCGCTCAGCGGACTGGGGCTGCCCGCCGCGGTGATCCTCTACGACGAGCGCCTCGACGTGTGGCAGCCCGGCGCGCACAGCGGCACCTTCCGCGGCAACCAAGCCGCCTTCGCCGCGGGCGTCGCGACCCTGAAGGTGTTCCGCCGGGACGGGGTGCTCGCCAACGTGCGCGAGCGCTCCGCCCAGCTCTTCGACCGGCTGGCCGAGCTGCGCGCACTCACGCCCCGGGTGAGCGACGTCCGAGGCCTCGGCCTGATGATCGGTGTCGAGCTCGCCGACCCCGGCACCGGCCGGCCCGAGTCCGAACTGGCGCGCCGGGTACAGCGGGCGGCGCTGCACCGCGGCCTCGTCATCGAACTCGGCGGCCGGGACGACGCGGTGCTGCGTCTGCTGCCTCCGCTCACCTGCACCGCCGCCGAGGCCGGCATCGCGGCGGACATCCTGCACGCCGCCCTGTCCGAGGCCCTCGCCTCACCGTCCTGACGTTTCAGGTTGCTGCACCGTGCCCTCTGCTTCCTGCAGGTCCCAGGTACCCGCCGTGCCGCCCGGCAAGACTCGTACCGCTGCGCACTCTCCGCCCTTTCTCACCGCCGGAGTCACGACATGGTCCCCGCCCCAGCATCCCCTCCGAGTCCCGCCCGGCTGCGCGCCGCCCGCGCCGGACTCACCGCGGTCTTCTTCGTCAACGGCGTCCTGTTCGGCACCTGGGCCTCCCGGGTCCCCGCCGTCAAGGAACAGGTCGGCGCGGGCAACGGCGTGCTCGGCCTGACACTGCTGGGCATCGCGCTGGGCGCGCTGCTCGCCAAACAGCTCGCGGGCCAGCTGGTCACCCGGACGGGAACCGTCCCCGTCACCCGGGCCGGAGCCGCGCTGTCCTGCCTGCTGCTGCTCCCGCCGGCGTTCGTGGACGGAGCGGCGGGGCTCGGGATCGCACTCCTGCTGTTCGGGGCGGGCATGGGGCTCCTCGACCTCGGGATGAACGCCCACGGCGTCGAACTGGAGCGACTGCGCGGACGCCCGGTCATGTCGTCGCTGCACGCCTCCTTCAGCGCCGGCGGGCTCGTCGGTGCGCTCGCCGGCGGGCTGGCCGCGGCGCACGACCTCAGCCCCCGCGCCCACTTCGCGCTGGTGACCGTCGTGCTCGGGGCCCTGGCTGCCCTCGCCACAACGCGCCTGCTGCCATCCCCCGCCCGCCCGGCGCGCGCTCAGGCGGTTCCCCGTACGTGGGTCCGGGTGCCGCGCCGGCTCCGCTTCCCCCTCACGCTGCTGGCCTTCACGGGACTGTGCGCGGCCGCCGGTGAAGGAGCCGCCGCGGACTGGAGCGCCCTGTACCTGCACGGGGAACTGGGACGCTCGACCGGGTTCGCCTCCCTCGGCTACGCCCTGTTCTCGGTGGCCATGGCGGTGGGCCGACTGGCCGGGGACGGCCTCACGGCCCGATGGGGCGCCCTGCGCACTGTCGTGTGGGCCGCCGCACCGGCCGGGACGGTCTTCGCCCTGGCGCTCGCCTCCGGTGACGCGACCCTCGCCCTGATCGGGTACACCGTGCTGGGACTCGGGCTGTCCGTGGTCGTGCCCGTCGTCTTCTCCACCGCGGGCACCCTCGGCGGAACGGCGTTCGGCCCGTCCCTCACCTACGTCTCCAGCATCAACGGCATCGGCATGCTCATGGGGCCGCCGCTCATCGGGTTCGTCGCCGAAGCGATCGGGCTGCGCCCGGCCCTCGGCCTGGTGAGCGTGCTCGCCGTGCTGTCCGCGGTCCTCATGACCGCCTTCGCCGGACGAGCCGCGCCACAAGCGGCCGGCCTCGCGGCTCCTGCGCACGACCACGCCACGAAGGACGCACATCCCGAGGAAGACGTCATGAACGGAGACAGCGATGCCCGCCATCCGACCCACTGATCCCCTCGTCCTCGCCCGCGCGGCGGCCGACAGTCTGGTCGTCGCCGCGGACCCCGAATCCCGCCGCAGCTGCGTCTTCTTCTGGGAGAAGTACCGCCCCCTGCTGCGGGACGTGGAGCAGGCCGCGCGCCGGCTCACCGAGCCCCGACTGCGCTCGCTCGCCCAGGAGTTGCTCGACCGACCCGAGGACCCGGCGCGCCACCGTACCCTCGTCGGCGCGCTCAGCGCGGCCGACCCGCACGCACCCGCGACGGCCGCCCTGTTCGACGCGGCCTGGCGGGCCGAGCGGGACAACCGCCTCGGACACCACCTCGGCGAGCGCTACCACGCGGGCACCGCACGCCCGGTCACCCTCGACGAACTGCGCACGACGCGGCCACGGCACGCGCCCGCCGCCGCGCCGGACGCCCCCGTCCTCATCGTGATCCCCTTCCGCGACCGGGACACCGACGGCGTCCGCGCGCGCAACCTGGTCGCCTGTCTCCTGTCGCTCGGCGACCAGTCCTTCCCCCGCGACCGGTTCCGGGTCACCGTGGTGGAGTCCGACGCGCACCCGCGCTGGCGGGAGGTCGTCGCCCCGTACGCCGACGACTACCTCTTCGCGCCCAAGCCGGACACGTTCAACAAGTCCTGGGCGGTCAACGCCGGCGTGACGCACACCGGTGCACAGGCCGAGGTGATCTGCATCCTGGACGCCGACGTGCTCACCGACCGCGACTTCGTGGCCCGCAACGTGGACCGCCTGCGCCGCCGCGGCACCGGCGGACACCTCACCTACCGGGACATGCTCGGCATGACGGCGGAGTCCACCGCACACGCCGTGCGCCGGCGCGTCCTCGACGGTGCCGCCCAGGCCGACCCGCAGGACGTGCGCGGCTTCGTGGTGCGCCGGCCTCCGGGGGCCTGCGTCTGGGTGCGGGCGGGGGTCTTCCGGCAGATCGGCGGCATGGACGAGCGGTACGAGGGCTGGGGCGGCGAGGACACCGACTTCGCGTACCGGATGGACTTCGCGGCCGCCTTCGACGCCTACGCGGACCCGCTGCTGCACATGAACCATCCGCCGGCCGCCGTCCTGCGCGAGGACGGCGAACTCGTCAACGCCCACATCCCCTGGCTGAGCTGGGATCCGCAGCAGCCCATCGGCCGCCTGGACCGCTTCGCGCCCGCCCCGCTCTGATCCCGCCGCTCCCCTGCCAAGTTCCCCAGTTCCCCCCGTTCTGCTCCCCCGTCCTGCTCTCCCCGCCGACGAAGGATCTCCCATGCCCGTCAAAGGCTGCATGTTCGACTTCTCAGGAACGCTCTTCCATCTGGAGAGCGCCGAGGAATGGCTCACCGCCGTACTCGCCGAGGCCCGCGTGAGCGCCGCGGCCGACGAGGTGCGGCACTGGGCCGGGCGGCTGCGCGAGGTCGGAGCGGTCCCCGGCGGCCCGGCCCCCCGCAGCGTCGGCCCCGAGCTGGAGCGGCTGTGGCGGGAGCGGGACCTGGACGCCGACCGGCACCGGCAGGCGTACACGGGACTCCTGCGGGCGACGGGACTGCCCTGGCCGGAGCTGACCGACGCGCTCTACGCACGGCACATGACCGCGCCGGCCTGGCAACCCTATCCGGACACCGCCGAGGTCCTCGCGACCCTGCACGGTGCCGGTGTGGACATCGCGGTGGTCAGCAACATCGGCTGGGACCTGCGCCCCGTCTTCCGCGCGCACGGCCTGGACCGATACGTGGACGCCTTCGTGCTCTCGTACGAGCACGGCGTGCAGAAGCCGGACCCCGAGCTCTTCCGCACCGCCCTCGACCTCCTCGATCTGCACGGAGCCGACACCGCCATGGTCGGCGACGACCGGGTCGCCGACGCCGGGGCGGCCGCGGTCGGCGCCGCCGTGCACTTCGTCGACGCCGTGCCCGTCACAGCCCGGCCCGACGCCCTGCGCCGCCTGCTGCCCGTACTGCGCTGACCCGCACACCGAAGGGACCTGTGATGCCGTACACCCCGCACGACCCCCGCGCCCCCCGGATCGCCCTGGTCGGCGCGACCGGAGCCGTCGGCGAGACCCTGATCCGGCTGATCGAGGACCGAGCCTTCCGCTACCGGGAGATCCACCTGCTCGCCTCCCCGCGCTCGTCGGGCCGCACCCTGCACGTGGACGGCGTGGCCCACCCCGTGAGCCCCGTCGACACCTTCGACTTCGCCGATGCCGACCTGGCGTTCTTCTCCGCCGGCACCGACGTGAGCCGCAAGTGGGCTCCCGAGGCCGCGGCCCGGGGCGCACTGGTCATCGACAACACCAACGCCTTCCGCATGGACCCCCGGACCCCGCTCGTCGTCCCGCAGGTCAACGCGGACCTCCTGGCCCGGCGCCCCGCGAGCGGCATCGTCGCCAACCCCAACTGCTCGACCATCCCGCTGGTCAGGCTGCTGCGCCCGGTCGAGGACCGGTGGGGGCTGCGCAAGGTGGTCGTGAGCACCTATCAGGCCGCGTCGGGCCGCGGGCACTCCGGCACGGCAGAGCTGCGCGAGGCCACCCGCGCGGCGCTGGCCGACCCGGCGGACGCGGGACCGCAGGCGGAGTTCCGGCCGACCCTCGCGTTCAACGTCGTGCCCTTCATCGACGAACTCCTGGACTCCGGCTTCACGATGGAGGAGCAGAAGATGCTCCAGGAGTCCCGCAAGATCCTCGACCTCCCCCATCTCGACGTGACGACCACCTGTGTCCGGGTCCCTGTCCTCAACAGCCACTCCGAGGCCGCATGGGTCGAGTGCGACGACTCCGTGGACCGGGCCGAGCTGGTCGCCCGGCTCGGCGCGCTCCCCGAGGTCACCGTGCACGACCGCGAGGTCCCGGGCGCCTTCCCCACCCCGCGCACCGTCACCGAGGCCGACCACGTCCACGTCGGCCGAGTCCGGGTCAGCCCGCACGACCCGCGCGGGTTCTGGCTGTGGGTCGTCGCCGACAACCTGCGGATCGGCGCCGCGCTCAACGCCCTCCAGATCGCCGAGGAACTCGTGGCCCGGGGGACGCTGTGAGTGCGGCCGGTGCCCCGCTGGTGCTCAAGTTCGGCGGCTCCAGCTTCGCGACGCCCGACGCGTACGGGGAACTGGCCCGCTGCCTGGACTCCCGCATCGCCTCTTCCGGCCGCCGCCTCGCGGTCGTCGTCAGCGCGATGCCGGGAGAGACCGAAGCGCTGCGCGGCCGGCTGCACGAGGTGAGCCCGCACCCCGGGGGCGACCGGGTGGCCGGACTGCTCACGCTCGCCGACACGGTCAGCGCCCATCTCCTGGCGGCGGCGCTGCACCGCCTCGGACGCCGCGCCACCGTACTGGCCGGGCACGAGAGCGGGTTCACCACCGACGAGACCTTCATGTGGGCCCGGCTCGAACGGATCGCACCCCAGCCGCTGCGCCGCGCCCTGCGCGAGCACGACGTGGTGGTCGTCCCGGGCGGCCAGGCCGCCGACGACCGGGGACGGCCCACCTGGCTCGGCAAGAACAGCTCCGACCTCTCCGCCGTGGCCGCGGCCGTGGCGCTCGGCGCGGACCGCTGCGAGATCCACTCCGACGTGGCCGGCATCCACAGCTGCGATCCCAACCGGGTCACCGGAACCAGGCTGCTGCCCGCCGTCTCCTACGCCGACGCCGCCGCCATGTCCCACCACGGGGCCAAGGTGCTGCACCATCGCGCGGTGCGCCTCGCGGAGCGCCACCGGGTCGAGATCGTCTGCCGGCACAACACAGAACCCTTCACCAGGGGAACCGTCATCGGGCCGGGTGAAGCCGCTGCCCGAGCGGTCGTCCTCGACCTCGGCTCACGCGTCCTCGCCTATCCGGACCGGGCCGCCGCGGACCGGGCGCACCGGGCGTTCCGCGCCGACGGCGTGGCGGCGCTGCGTCTGGCGGAGGGACCGCACGTCGCCCTGATCGGTGGCTACACGGACCCGGAGGCCACCCGGCTGCGACACGGCCTGCCGCCCGCCCGCGAGGCGGGCGTCCCGGTCACCGAGCTGCACGCCGGCCGGGCCACCGTGCACATCGCCCCCGACGGACCGGACGCCGTACGGCTCGCGCAGCGCCTGCACGACGGCCTGGACACCGCGGCCGGTCAGGCCCTGGCACCGGCGCACGCCTGACCGGCCGACGACACCACCGGAAGAGGACCACACATGACCGCACCCGCCACCGCCGCCCGCCCCGCCACACTCCTCACGATCGACCTGCCGGATCCGGTCCGCGACGCGCTCGGCGAACAGCTGGCCGCGCTGCCCCGGCCCGGGCACGGGCCCGCCGGGGACATCGACCGGCTGATGACCCGGTATCTGCAGACCTTCGCCCGGATGCCGGCCTCCTTGCTGCAACAGATCCTCGACTTCGGCCGGCACGCGGACACGCCCGGCGTCGGGTACCTGCGCAACGCCCCGGCCGACCCCTCTCTCCCGCCGACACCCGGCGACGGCGGCCCGAGCTCGGGCAAGGCCACGTTCGTCGCCGAAGGGGTGCTCCTCGGGCTCAGCGGACTGCTCGGCGAGCCCGTGGGCTTCGCCACCGAGAAGAACGGCCGGCTCGTCCACGACGTCGTCCCGGTGGCGACCGGAGCCACGACCCAGACCAACCAGGGCTCCTCCGTCTTCCTCAACTTCCACAACGACATCGTTCACGACGCGAGCGGACGCTACGACCTGGCCAGCCCCGACTTCCTCGTGCTCAGCTGCCTGCGTGCCGACCACGACGGGGTGGCCGGCACCTACTACGCGGACGCCCGCGACATCTGCCACGTGCTGGACGCGGAGTCCCTGGAGATCCTGCGCAGCCCGCTGTTCCGGATGAACGCCCCCGGCAGCTACGTACGGGACGTCGCGGGCGGCACGGAGGTGTACTCCGAGCTCGTGCCGATGATCGGCGGGCCCGATTCCTGCCCCGAGGTGTCCGCCGCCGCCAACGGGATCCGTGCCCACGGCGCGCCCGCCCGCGCGGCGCTCGACCGGCTCCAGCAGGCCTGCCGGGAGGTCGCCCACGAGGTGTTCCTGCGCCCCGGCGAAGCGCTGCTGATCAACAACCGCAAGGGCCTGCACGCCCGTTCCTCGTTCACCGCGCGCTACGACGGCCGGGACCGCTGGCTCCAGCGGACCTACGTGCGCCGCGACCAGTGGCCGATCCGTCACCGGGCCGTCCCCGGCTCCCGGCGCCTGCACTGAGCACGACCTCCGGAAGGCGAGACCCGTCATGACCACCATCCCGCCGGACGGCGACGCGCCCGGCCGCGTCGCCGTCATCAACTACCGTTCCGTACTGGACTATCCGGCCATGTTCCCCGAGTGCGCGGACCGCCTGTACGTCTTCAGCCACCACGACCTCGCGCACACCGAAGGGCTCGCCCACTACGAGTACGTGCCGCAGTGCGAATCGATCCCGTACGCGGAGCTCGCGATCCGCCGGATGGCGCACGAACTGACCTTCACCCACGTCGTCACCGACAACGAGTACGACCTGGAGCGGGCCGCCCACATCCGGGAGGACCTCGGCCTGCCGGGCCAGTCGCGGGCGAGCGCGCTGGCCTTCCGCGACAAGGCCGTGATGAAGGAGACGGCGGGCCGCGCCGTCCGCGTACCGGGCTTCGCCCGGCTCACCGCGTTCGGCGATCTGACCTCCTTCATCGAGAAGTTCGCCTATCCCGTCGTCGTCAAGCCCGTCAAGCAGGGGGGCTCCCGCGACATCTCGGTGCTGCGCGACGAGGACGACCTCCTCGCCTTCAGCCGGCGGCCCTGGCGCGAGGACCTGATGGCGGAGGAGTTCGTCGAGGGCCCGATGTACCACGTCGACGCGGTCATCTCCGAGGGCTACCGCTTCGTCGCCTCCTCGCGCTATCTGCGCAGCTGCCTCGGGGTCTTCACCGGGCACAACAACGGCTCGGTGCAGCTGCGTCCCGAGAGCGCGTTCGCTCGCCGGCTGGAGGAGTACCTCGACCGGGTGCTCGCGGCCTTCGACACGCCGGGCACGAGCGCGTATCACCTGGAGGTGTTCCACACCCCCGATGACGAGCTGGTGCTGTGCGAGATCGCCTCGCGGGTCGGCGGCGACCGGATCCCCCAGCTGACCGAGCTCACCTACGGAGTGGACCTGCACGCCACCACGCTGCGCGCCGCGTGCGGGCTGCCGGTGCCGCAGCCGCCGCGGGACACGCCCGGCGAGGTCCACGGCTCCGTCTCGGTGCTGCCGCAGGGCCGCCCGGTCAGGGCTCCTGGGCGGCCGCCGTTCCCGTGGGTGCGCCACTACGAGGTGAACACGCGGCTCGCCCCGGACGCGGTGACGCTGCACAGCGCCCATCACCTGTGCTTCGCCGTCGTCTGCGGCGACGGGCCCGAGCAGGTCGAGGCGCGGCTGCTGGAGACGGAGCGGTGGCTGATGGCCCGTCTCTCCGAGGCCGATGACGCGAACGACACCGAGAACGCCGAGAGCACGAGGGGAAACTGACATGCCGTACAAGATTCTGGTCCTGGTGTCGGGAGCGCCGGAGTTCGAGCTCGACAACCAGTCGCTCGTGCCCAGCGCGCTGCTGCGCGAGGGCCACGAGGTGCACATCGGGAACGTGCACTCGCTGGCCCTGCACGACTCGGTGCTGGCCTGCGACCGGACCCGGCTGCGCGGGCCGATCGCGCCCGGCGACCCGCTGCCGCCGCCGGAGGTCCCGCAGGGTCCGGTCGACGATTTCGACCTGGTCTGGGTGTTCGGCGGCCCGCATCCGGACGCGGGCACGGAGTACTTCCAGTTGCTGTGGCTGCTCAACCAGCGGGTTCCGTTCGTGAACGAGGCCTCCGCCCTGTACTTCCTCAACTCCAAGACCACCCTCGGCGCCCTCGTGCCGCCCGAGCACCGGCCCAGCTCCTATGTGTCGAACGACGCCGGCTTCCTCGGCGGGCTGGTCCACGGCGTCCCCGACCGCCCGTGGGTGCTCAAGCCGCCGAACGAGGGCTGCGGCGCCGACGTCTATGTCGTGAGCGACGCGGACCGCAACAGCGCGGCGCTGCTCAGCTCCGCCACCGGCAACGCCACGTCCCGCTACGACAGTTACGGCCGCGCCGTCATCGGCCGCGCGGAGCGCTACGCCGTCCTCCAGGAGTACCTGCCGCACGCCCGCACCCAGGAGAAGCGGGTGATCCTCGCCGGTGAGGAGCCCGTCTCCGGGTACCTGCGGATCCCGCGGGAGAACGACAACCGGGCCAACGCGACGGTCGGGGCCGGCTACGAGCGGCTGCGCCTCACGGAGGAGGAGGAGACCCTCGTACGCGGCATCGGGAAGCAACTGGGCGAGCACGGCATCCATTTCGCCGGTGTCGACCTGGCCTACCCGCACGTGATCGAGATCAATCTGGAGAACCCGGCGGGCCTGTGCTACCACAAGCGGGTGACGGGTGAGGACCAGTCCACCGACGCCGTACGAGCGGTCCTGGACTCGCTGCGGACCGCCGGCAAGCTGCGGTGACCGGCCGGTGCACGGGGCCGGAGCGGCCCCGTGCACCGTCGGGTGTGTTCAGTGGATGCGGCGGATCCCGGGCACGGAGCGGTGGCGGATGTCCCACAGATTGCGCCGCACGTACGTCCGCTGGAGCCAGCGGTCGCGACCGTCGTAGCGGGCGGTGTAGCACGAACGCGCGTGCACGCCCTTGCGGTTGTTGATGAGCAGTGCCTGCCCGGGTGCGAGCCGCACCTCGTGCGCGGCCGCCCGGCAGGCGGACTGGAAGGAGTCGAACGCCGCCTGTCCCGCCACCGTCAGCGGGCGTACTCCGTTGGCGGCGCTGACCACTTCGGGGAACTCTCCGGGCCCGCGCAGGATCGGCACCGGTGCGGAGTACGCCTCGTCGTGGTCGGCGAGTGTGCTGACGAAGCCGCCGGGCGCGTTCATCCGGAAGACCGGGGAGCGCAGGACGGCAAGGGTCTCCTCGTCGAGCAGGCCGGTGATGTCACGGGCGTCGGCGTAGTAGGAACATGCCGCGTTCTCCCGGTCGGCGCGCAGGCAGTTCAGCACGACGAAATCGGGGCTGGGCAGGCTGTAGCAGTCCCGGCGGTCGTGCACGAGGTCGTTGTGGAACGTGAGGAAGACCCGCGAGCCCTGGCTGGTCTGGGTGGTGGCGCCGAGGGCGACGGGGACGACGTCGTGCACGAGGCGCCCCTCACGCTCGGAGAGGAAGCCCACGGGCTCGCCCAGCAGCCCGCTCAGTCCGAGCAGCACGCCCTCGGCGACGAACGTCCGCTTGCCGAGGCTCGGCCCGCCGTCGCGCGGGGTGGGCGGCAGCAGTGCGTCCACCGGCAGGTTCCGCAGGAAGGCGACGCCCGGCGCGTCCGGGTGGCGGCCGAAGTCCAGCAGGGTCTGCAGAACGTCCAGGGGCAGCTGGGCGAATGCCTGGTGGCAGCGGGCCGACGCCCGGTCGATGTCGCCGAAGGGGTCGTTGTCGGACGCCAGCCGCTGCGCCAGCAGATCACGCGCGCCGTCCGGCAGCCGCACCTCCGCGTAGGTGCCCGCGGGCCTTCTGCCGCTTCCCGGCGGACCACCGGCACTGCGCATGGATTCCCCTCAGTCCTGTTCTCGTGAGGGCCCGGACCGCGCGTGGAGCGGGGCCCTGGCTTCAGTAGAGGCTCGAGAAGAGCACGCCGATGAACCGGGCGGGCTCGTCGCTGTCGTTGCGGAAGGTGTGCGGATAGCCCGCCGACCACTGGGCGCAGTCGCCGGCGCGCAGTTCGTAGTCCACGCCGTTGTAGCGGGCCACCAGGGTGCCCTCGGTCATCACGATGAGGTCGGTCCCCTCGTGCTGCAGGTGCTCGCCGAGCTCGCTGCCGGGCTGGAAGTGAGCGGTGATCACCTGGTAGCCGAGTTCCGGGGACCTCAGGACGTGGTAGGTGACTCCGGGCGCCCGCTCCAGTTGCTCCTGGGTCTCGAGCGGGAAGACGGACGGTGTGGCCCGGCCGCGCGAGAAGCCCAGGAAGGACCCCACGTCGTGGCCGAACACCGCGGCGAGGCGGCTGAGCCGCTCCAGGGCGATGTCTGTCTCGCCCCGTTCGAGGCCCGCGAGGAACGACACCGAAAGGCCGCATTCCGCCGCGACGTTGCGCAGGGACATCCCGCGCTGGGTCCGCAGTCGGCGCAGCACCTCGCCGGGGCGGGGGTAGCCGAGCTCCGGGGGCTGCTGTGCTGCGGCGGATGCGGATGCGGGTGCGGCTTCGGCGTGGTCCATGTACGAGTCCTAGGTTGCGGTGAGGGAACGCACCGCGCCCGCCTCACATCCGTGCGGGCCGTTCTGGACCTGCTCCAGAAGCCCGGATCTGGCAATCATGACGCCCAGCTGGAACCGGCTGCGGGCGCCGAGCTCGTCGTAGATCTTGGCGATGTGGTGGCGGCAGGTACGCACGCTCACCCCGATGCGTCGCGCGATGACCTCGTCGGTCTTTCCTTCGGCGAGGAGCTGGATGATAGCGCCCTGCACGTCCGATACGAGCTTACTGACCTCGGTCGTACGGCACTGTCCCGCGAAGTCCTTGGCCACCCGCCAGGTCCGCTCGAAGACCTCCACCATGAAGCGCACGAGGCCGGGTTGGTGGACGACCACGGCGAGGTGAGCCTCCTCCAGCGGGACGATCGCGACCTGACGGTCGATCAGGATGACGCCCTCGAAGGGGCCGGCCAGCGTCCGGACCGCGCCTCCGCCGTCGGACAGGGCGGCGGCGAACTTCCGTGTGGCGGGGTCGAAGCGGGCGGCGTGGTGCTGGATGACGCGCACGTCGACGTCGCGCCGCTGAAGGGATCCGATCGACGCCTCGGCGCAGTGCTGCATGGTGGTGGCCCACCAGCCGGTGCCCGGGCGCGCGAGCAGCACGTCGCGCGCGCAGGACGACAGGGCGGCGGTGATCTCCTCCTGGAGCGCTTCCTCACCGATCAGCATCCGCAGCGTCTCACGGCCGGCCGCCCACCCGAAGCCCTCGCCGCTCTCGCCGGTGGCGGCACTGTCGGCGTCGGTGTCGGTGTCGGTGTCGCACGCCACCCCGAGCGCTTCCTCGCGGGCCCGGTGGAAGCCGACCAGCTCGGCCTGGATCTCCCGGGAGCGGCGCTCCATCCGCTGGATCTGCTCCTGCAAGGGGGCCAGCCGTCGGTAGGCGGCCGCCCTGGGCGGAACCGGCCGGAAGGCGCACTCGTCGCCGGGCAGCGGCTGCAGCAGCTTGGCCTCCGCGAGGAGTCGCACCGCCTGATCCGTGCGTTCGATGCTCCAGCCGAGCCGGGCGGCGGCCCGGTCCGGCCGCAGCACCTGCATGCGTGCCGCCAGCTCGTACAACTCCTCCTGGTCCTGCGCTCCCCCTAACCCATGGAATTGGCGTGCCTCAAAGCTGACGCCCATCGGGCCCACTCCCTGTCTCCGGTCCCCGTTTTCGGCTCGCTGCCGGCTCTCCGCCGGCCCGCCCTCGATCGTTCTAAATACAGCACGTTTGTACGTCATACCGTACGAGCCGCTCGCGCCCGGGTCAACGCGAACCAGAGGTTGGCCGGATCCCCACGCCCACGCCTGCAGGTTGCTGCAAGCCCGCCCTCCCAGGAAGAACCGGGCAATATCTCGTACTAACGTGCAGTTTTAAGAACATCCACCGCGCTGCGCGCTCGACGGCAGGGGACGCCATGGACACGGGCCTACGGGAATCCGCCGCACCGGACGCCGGAACCACACCGGCCCGCCCGGCCCGGCGCGGCAAGGACGCCACCGCGCGCGCCGCTCTCGTCGTGGTCTGGAGCTCCGGGTTCATCTCGGGCACGCTCGGCCTGCGGTACGCGGCCCCCTTCACCTTCGCCTGCCTGCGGTTCGCCCTCGCGGGCGGCGCCCTGCTCACGGTCGCGCTCCTGCGGCGCCTCCCGCTGCCCCGCGGACGCCTCCTGCTCCACCTCCTGGTCACCGGCACGCTGGTCCAGGGACTGCAGTTCTCCAGCATCTACGCCGGTATGGAGCGGGGCGTCCCGTCAGGCGTCGCGGCGCTCGTCATCGCGCTCTACCCGCTGCTCGCCTCGCTGATCTCCGTACCCGTCCTCGGCGAACGCATCACCCGGGGACAGCTCCTCGGCCTCGCCCTCGGACTCGGCGGAGTGGTGCTCGCCGTCCTGGACCGGCTCCAGCTCGACGGCAGCAGTCTGGCCGGGATCGCGTTCCTCTTCCTCGGTCTGCTCGGCATCTCCGTCGGCACCGTCTGGCAGAAGCTGCACTGCCGGGACATGGAGCCCGTCACCGGCAACGCCGTGCAGCTCCTCGCCGCCGCGGCGGCGACCCTCCTGCCCGCGCTGCTCGCGGAAGGCTTCGACGTCACCTTCGCCGCGGGATTCTGGCCCGTCCTGCTGTGGGCCGCGTTCATCAACTCCATCGTCGGCGTGGGTCTGCTCTACCACCTGCTCCAGCGGCACGGCACGAGCCAGGTCAGCAGCCTCTTCTACCTCGTTCCCATGGCCACCGCCGCCCTCGCGGCAGCCCTGCTCCACCAGCGGCTGGGCCCGCTCACCCTGGCCGGCCTCACCCTGGCCACCGCGGGAACCCTCCTGGCCAACCGGATCGGCACGCCACGCAGGACTTCCACACCGGCCCGGTGACCCGGCGGGCCACCCCGGCCAGGTGTTGGGGTGAGGTTGCGGGGCACAGTGCGGGTGTGGTCGCCGCTGCGTGCGGGGCGTAGGCAGCCGTTGCCGACGAGGGCCTCGCCGGCCGGAGTGTCGCCCGTGAGGAGTCGCACGGCGTACTGCTGGTGCGGCCGGAGGCGGATGACGTGCAGGCGGACTTCGCGCCCCCGCCGGCTCCAGGCCGCCCGGCGCCGTCCTTGCGGGTCGTGCGACCCGTCCCGGTCACGGGGCACGGATATCTCCACCGGCCCGACGTGCGTCAGCACGGTCTTCGCACGGGTCCCGTTGCGGGAGTTCCCGCCGTTCTTCCCGACCGGATCGTGCTTGTCATAACCGAGGTGGTCGGTGATCTCGCCCTCCAGAGCGGACTCCAGCAGCCGCTTCGTCAGCTGCTGGAGCAGCCCGCCCTCGCCGGCTGCGGCTCAGCCGCCTCGACAGGCTCGCCCTCGGACACGTTCTCACTGGTCATCAATGCATCCTCCATGACCGGGAGTTACACCGAACGATTTACAGTCCCGTACTAGGAGCGGATTTCACCCGGGCGGAGCACGATCGTCTCTGGGGGGAGGCAGGTGAAGGGAGTTGGGTTCAGGTCTCGTCCAGATCCGCTGCTTGTTCCTGGAGGGCCTGGATCAGTGTTTTGACATGGGGTTGGTTGCGGCGGTGGATCGTGGCGACGCCGAGGTGGCGGGTCGGAGTCGGCGGGGTGATCGGGACGGTGCGGAGCCCTGGTGTGGGTGGGGTTTGTGCGATGGAGGGGATGAGGGAGATTCCTGTGCCTGCGGCGACGAGTGAGCGGGCGAAGAAGTAGTCGGTTGTCGTGCCGCGTACCTCTGGTTCGAATCCGGCGCGTTCGGCGTAGCGGCGTAGGTAGGTCTCGGTTTTGCGGCAGCCGAGTATCCAGGGTTCGGTGGAGAGTTCGCTGATGTCGAGTGTGTCGCGGTCGGCGAGGGGGTGGGTGTCGGGGAGGACGACGTGCAGGGGGTCGTCCATGAGGGGTGTCCATTCCAGCGTGGGGCTTTGGCCTGGTCGGCCGGGGAGTGGGCCGTCGAAGTGGTAGGCGAGGGCGAGGTCGACGGCTCCCTGGCGGACGAGCGGGAGGCTGTCTTCGGGTTCGGCTTCTTTGACGTGGACGACGGTGTCGGGGTGGGTGGCGGTGAGGTGGGTGAGGGCAGCGGGCAGGAGGAGTCTGCCGCCGCTGGTGAAGGTGGCGATGGTGAGTTGGGTGCGTCCGTGGCCGAGTCGGTCGACCTGCTGCTTGGCGTGGGCGAGTTCTGCGGCGACCGACTCGGCGGCGCCGACCATGATGCGGCCGGCCGGGGTGAGGGTGACGCCGCGGGTGCTGCGTGCCACGACCTGGGTGCCGAGGCTGCGTTCGAGTGCGGCGATGTGCTGGGACACGGCTGAGGGGGTGAGGTGGAGGGCGGCTGCGGCCTGGTTGAAGCTGCCGTGTTCCGCGACGGTCCGCAGGACGCGTAGGCGCTGCACATCGATCAACAGTTTTCCTTAATACGCATCCAGTAAGTGGGCACTTCTGCTGCTGACGGTAGGTGGCCAGGATGGGTGCATGCAAAGGATCTGTGTGATCGGTGGAAGCCGGTACTTCGGCAAGCTCCTGGTGAAGCGCCTGCAGGCGGCCGGTCATCAGGTGACGGTGATCAACCGCGGTTCGGTCCCGCCGCCCGGTGTCGAGCACCTCGTCGTGGACCGTGACGACGAGGCCGCCCTGGTCGGCGCGCTCGGCTCCCGTACGTTCGACGTGGTCGTCGATCAGGTCTGCTACACCCCCGTGCAGGCCGCCATCGCCGCCCGGGTTTTCGGTGGTCGTACGCGGCGGTATGTCATGACGTCCACCATCGAGGTCTACGATCCGGCGACCGCCGACTTGCCTGCCGTCCCGCACGGTACGGCGGTGCCGGAGGAGGTCGTGGATGCTGCCTCGTGGCCGGTGCGCATGGACCTGCCCTGGCACGACGCGGCGTACCTCGAGGCGCACTACGCCGAGGGCAAGCGTCAGGCGGAGGCCGTCTTCACGCGGCAGCATGGGTTCGGCTTCGTCGCTGTGCGCAGCGCGCACGTGCTGGGTGGCGGTGCCGAGGAGTTCACCGGCCGGCTGGCGCACTACGTCGGGCACGTCACCCGGGGCACGGAGATTCTGGTGCATGCCGAGGCGCTGCCCACGGTCTTCATTCATTACGAGGAGCTGGCGGATCTGCTGGTGTGGGCGGCTGCCGGCACTGATGCCACCGGTGCGGTCAATGCCTGTTCCGACGGGCCGCTCGATGTCTACGGGCTGGGTGCTGTGATCGCTGCGCAGAGTGGTCGGGAGGCCGTGTATCGGAGCGTCGGCGCGGGTGAGCCGGCGTCGCCGTTCTCGTTCGACCGGCATTACGCCATGAGCAACGCCCGTGCGAAGGCCCTCGGCTTCCGCTTCTCCCACATCACTGACTGGCTTCCCGGCGCCGTCGCCGAAGCCCTCGACGCATCCGCCGCCCACGCCTGAGGAACGGAACGGACAGACCATGCGGTACCGCACGATCGGGAGCACCTCTGTCAGTGCCGTGGGGCTGGGCGCCATGCCGCTGTCCATCGAGCACCGGCCGGACGAGGCGCGGGCGACTGCGACCATCCACGCCGCGCTGGATGCCGGGGTCACGCTCATCGACACCGCCGACAGCTATCACTGGCACGCCGACGAGAGGGGGCACAACGAACTCCTCGTCGCCCGCGCCCTGGCCTCGTACGGTGGGGACACGTCGCGGGTTCTCGTTGCCACGAAGGGTGGTCGTGGGCGGCCCGGTGACGGCAGTTGGACCGTCACCGCCAGCCCGGCTCATCTGAAGCGCGCTGCCGAGGATTCGCTGAAGCGTCTGGGTGTCGACGCCATCGGCCTGTACCAGTTGCACAAGCCGGATCCGGCCGTGCCCTGGGCGGAGTCCGTGGGCGCGCTGCGGGAGTTGTACGACGCCGGAACGATCCGTGCCGCCGGGATCTCCAATGTCACGACCGGCCAGATCCGCGAGGCGCATTCGATCCTCGGAGACGCGCTCGTGTCCGTACAGAATCAGTACTCGCCCGCAGTGCGCGACAGCGAGCCCGAGCTGCGGCTGAGTACGGAGCTCGGGCTGGCCTTCCTGCCCTGGAGTCCGTTGGGCGGCATCTCGCGCAGTTCCCTCGACGGGCCGTCCGGGCCGGCTTCCGCGGGCACGCCCTTCCATCGCATCGCGGGCGAGCGCGGTGTCAGTCCGCAGCAGGTCGCTCTGGCCTGGCTGCTGGCCCGCTCGCCGGCGGTGATCCCGGTGCCGGGTGCCAGCAGACCGGCTTCGATCCAGAACTCTGCCGCTGCGGCTGAGCTGGAGCTGAGCGACGTGGAGCAGGCTCAGCTGGAGGACGCGCTGGTCGGCTGACCCTCTATCTGGCCTTGCGCCGGTAGGCCCCAGGCGGGGTTTCGTGCGTGCGTTTGAATGCGTTGGCGAAGGCGAATTCGGATGTGTAGCCCACTTGGGCGGCGACCGTTCTCAGTGGTGCGTTTGATGTGCGGAGCAGTCGTGCTGCTGTGGTCATCCGCCACCAGGTCAGGTAGGCCAGGGGTGGCTGGCCCACCAGGTGGGCGAAGCGCTTGGCGAAGGGGGCGCGTGAGAGGCCGGCTTCGGCGGCGAGTTTCGCCACGGTCCATGGGGCGGCGGGGTAGCGGTGGATGGCGTGGAGGGCGGCGGTGACCGGCGGGTCGTTCAGTGCGGCGGCCCATCCGGTGACGTGGTCCTCCCTGTGGGGCTGTTCGTCGAACCAGATGCGCAGGATGTAGAGCAGCAGTGCGTCCAGGAGGGCGGGGACGGCCGCGTCCGTGCCCAGGCTCGGGGTCTCCAGTTCCGCGGCGAGCAGTTGCACCGCCGCGCTCAGTTCGGTGCGGCGGCCAGTGTGCGCGGGCAGGTGGATGAGGTCCGGGAGGGACAGGAGCAGTGGGTGGGTGCGGGACGGATCGAGTTGGTAGGCCCCGCAGAGCAGTACGGTGACCGGGCCGCCGTCGCCGCTCCTGTCGACGCGGTCGGATGCGTAGGCGTCGTACGGCTCCGGGTCGTCGGGGCGGCAGGCCGGTGCCGTCACCGGGGTCTGGGGGCTGTCGGCCAGGATGTGGCCTTTGCCGTGCGGCAGGAACACCACGTCTCCTGTGCCCAGGCGGACGGGTTCCGCATCGGTGGGAAGGAGCCAGCAGGAGCCCTCCAGGACCACCTGGAAGCCCGCCGACCCGGGTACGGAGGAGAACTCCTGCCCCCACGGGGCGTGCCATCGCACGTGCGCCGAACGGGGTCGGCCGGTGCGCGTCACCGCGACCACGTCGCTCAGTACGTCCATGGCCCGAGCATAGAAGGCGTGCGAGACGATCACGCATGAATGGGGAATCCTCACGCATGGATCGTCCTCGCCGGCGGTCGTAGGTTCACTGCATGACGATGACCATGACGACGATGAAGGCCGCACGCATTCATGAGTTCGGCGATGCTTCCGTGATCCGCTACGACGAAGTCCCCTGCCCGCGCCCCGGCTTGGGCGAAGTACTCATACGCGTCGCCGCCAACTCGTTCAATCCCACCGAGGCCGCCTTGCGCGGCGGACTGCTCCAAGGGTTCCTCCCCGTGGACCTGCCTTACACGCTCGGCTGGGACGTCGCCGGCACCGTGGTGGAGATCGGCCCAGCTGTCGAGGGGTTCGCCGTGGGCGACCGCGTCGTCGGGCGGCTCGACGGCGGCGGCGCGGCCGCCGAGTATGTCCGGGCGCCCGCCGCCGTACTGACGGCGGCACCACAGTCCATCCCGCTCGCTCACGCCGCGGCGCTTCCGGTCGCGGGCCTGACGGCATGGCAGGCGGTCTTCGAGCACGGAAAGATCACCCCCGGTCTGCGGGTGCTGGTGAACGGTGCGGGCGGCGGCGTAGGAGGCTTCGTCACGCAGCTCGCCAAGTACACGGGCGCGGAGGTGATCGCCACGGCCGGTCCGCGCAGTACCGAGGCGGTCCTGCGACAGGGGGCGGACCAGGTCATCGACTACACCGTTCGGCCGGTGGGCGCCGCACTCGACGGCCCGGTGGACCTGCTGCTCAACCTGGTGCCGCTGAGCCCGCGGGACGCCGCGGCTCTGGTTCCTCTGGTCCGGCAGGGCGGGCGGATCGTGTCGATCGCCACTCCGGTCCAGCCGCCCGCCGACGCCGGGGTGAGCGCAATGCACATGGTCGCGCGCATCGATGTCGCGGACCTGGGTGCGCTGGTGGATCTCGTCGACGCGGGCACGGTCAGCGTCGATGTCAGTTCATCGCGCCCGCTGACCGACCTCTCCGACGTCCACCGCCTCAGCCAGGCCGGCCTGGTCCGGGGCAAGGTCCTCATCGTCCCGTGAGGCCGGGTGCCGTCCGGGTCCCGCTGCGATCTCCGCCGGTCGGAGCATGTCCGGTGCGGGTGCGGGTGCGGGTGCGGGTCATCATGCGCGTACAGGAGCCCTGTCGAGACTCTGGGGTGAACAGGATCTTGCAGCCCTGGGCGTCGCCCTGCGGGAAACCGCAGGGCGATGCGCGGGATCACCGCAGATGGCCGGACGGTTGACCTCGTAGTGGTGCTGAGCTGCGGTTTCTAGCGTGGGTGGAGTTCGGGGCGCCCGCCTCGAAGCAGTCGATCACCACGCCGGGAGACTTCGCATGTACCTCGTGACTTCGGCCGCCGCCGCTGCCGAGCCCACCACTGGCGTCGCCGGTTGGGCGGCGCATCTTGTCGATGTGTTCGGCGGGCCGGGGGCCGGTCTCGCGATCGCGCTCGAGAACCTCTTTCCGCCGCTGCCCAGTGAAGTCATCCTGCCGCTGACCGGGTTTGCCGCGGGCCAGGGTGTCATCAGTCTCTTCTCGGCATTGCTGTGGACGACGCTCGGGTCCGTGGTCGGTGCCGCGGCGCTGTACGGGATCGGGCGGGCCGTCGGCCGCGAGCGTATGTACGCGCTGTGGGGCCGGCTGCCGTTGGTGAAGGTCTCCGATCTGGAGAAGACGGAGGCATGGTTCCAGCGGCACGGGACGAAGGCGGTGCTGATTGGGCGGATGGTGCCGATCTTTCGCAGTCTCATCTCCGTCCCCGCGGGGGTGGAGCGGATGCGCCTGCCGGTGTTCCTGTCGCTGACCGCGGTCGGTTCGCTGGCGTGGAACTCGGTTCTGGTGCTTGCGGGTTACTGGCTGGGCGAGCGGTGGGACCTCGTGGAGACGTATGTGGGTGTGATCTCCAAGGTCGTGCTGGCGGCGGCCGTGACCGCGGTGGCGGCGTATGTCGTCGTACGGCTTCGGGGCCGGGGCCAGGGACGGGGGCGGCACCGTGATCGCGAGCGCCGGACGGGGATCGAGCAGGCCCGTTAGGCTCGGCTTCAGTGCTGGTGACAGGGGTGGGGCCGGTGGAGGCCAGAGGGAGTTCCGGGGTGGCCGGTGCGGCAGGGGTGGGCGGGGTGCTGTGGCGGTCGGTCGGCGTGTTCCTCGGGTGCGTAGCCGCATGCGCGGGGGTGGTGTGGCTCGCCGTCGCCGGCGTGGTCCTGGGCCCGTTCCTGCTGTGGCCCCGCACCCGGGCCGGGGCGCGGGCGGCCCTGGTCGCGGGGGCCCGTCGGATCGCGGGGCTGGAGCGGCGTCGTCGCACCGTCTTCTTCCGCGACCGCTTCCCTCTGCACTACGTCCCCCAGGACATGACGGTCCTGCGGTACGTCGCCACGCGCGCATACGCCGGAACGGTCACCGCCGTCACGCTCGCCCTGTTCGGATTCGGCATGGTGCTGGCCGGGGTGTTCACGGCCGCGCTGGTGCGCGGGCGGGTCGGTGTCGGCGAGCTGCTGTGGCAGGTGCTGCTGGGCGGTGCGCTGCTCTTTCTCGGCGTGCAGGGCCTGCGCTCCCTGTACGCGCTCGACGCCCGGCTGGCGCGTGACACCTTCGGCCCCTCCGAGCGGGAGCTGCTGCGCCAGCGCATCGACGAACTGGCCACGAGCCGCGCCGCGGTGGTCCACGCCGTCGACACGGAGCGGCGCCGTATCGAACGCGATCTGCACGACGGCCTCCAGCAGCGACTCGTCGCCCTCGCCATGCTCCTCGGCCGCGCCCGCCGGCCCGGCCGGACCGCAGAGCAGTCCGCCGCGCTCCTGGCCCAGGCCCACGAGGAGGCGCAGGACGTGCTCACCGAACTGCGCGAGGTGGCGTGGCGGGTGTATCCGTCGGCGCTCGACGGGCCGGGGCTGCGCGAGGCGCTCGGCGGGGTGGCCGAGCGCAGCCCGGTCCCGCTGCGCCTGGAGTACGGCCTGGACCGGCCGCTCCCCCGGCCCGTGGAGACCGCCGCATACTTCGTGGTGTCGGAGGCGGTGACCAATGCCGCCAAGCACGCGCAGGCCACCAGCGTCCAGGTCCGACTCACGATGGCGGCAGGGGTGTTGACCATCTCCGTCCAGGACGACGGGTGCGGCGGAGCCGACCCGCACGGCACCGGGCTCGCCGGACTGCGCGGCCGTGTCGAAGCGCTCGACGGCCGGTTGCGCGTCGACAGCCCACCGGCCGGACCCACCACCATCACCGCGGAGCTGCCATGCGCCTGATCATCGCCGAGGACTCGACCCTGCTGCGCGAAGGGCTCGTGCGGCTGCTGGTGGAGGAGGGACACGAGGTCGTCGCCGCGTTCGGGGACGCCACGACACTGCCCGACGCCGTCGACTCGTACGGTCCCGACGCTGTCGTCGTCGACATCCGGATGCCGCCCACGCACACCGACGAGGGGCTGCGGGCCGCACTGGAGATCCGTGCGCGCCGCCCCGCCACCGGGGTGCTGGTGCTGTCGCAGCACGTGGAGCGCACCTACGCGGCGCAGCTGCTCGCGGGCGGCGCCGAGGGCATCGGCTATCTGCTCAAGGACCGGGTCGCGCAGGTCGAGGAGTTCCTCGACGCGCTGGAGCGGATCCGGGCGGGCAGCGCGGTGATCGACCCGGAGGTCGTGCGCCAGCTCGTCGGCCGCTCCGTCCGCGCCGATCCGCTGGCCCGGCTCACCCCGCGCGAGCGTGACGTCCTGGAGGTCCTCGCGCAGGGGCACACGAACAGTGGGATCGCCGAGCGGCTGCACCTGTCGCTGAGCGCGGTCGAGAAGCATCTCAACGCGGTCTTCGACAAGCTGGAACTGCCGCGTACGACGGGGTACAACCGGCGGATTCTGGCGGTGCTGCGGTATTTGGAGGCGTGACGCGGGCCCGGGGCCGAGCCTTCCCCTTTGGGGGCTGCTGAATTCGGCCGATGCCGGTAGGGCTGGGTCGCGTCTCACGATGATCGCGGGGTGGGGGGCTTGGCAGTGGCTTGTCAGGTGTTCAGTGACCGAGCGAAATCGGCGAGCGTCTGGAAGTCGTCCTCGCGTAGGCCGATTCGCGGGTTGACGTGGTGGAGGAGACCGGCGCCCTCGTGGTGTGTGCTCACGTAACCCTCGTCGAGATCGCTCTGCTCGTCGTCCACCCATGCGAAGGGTCGTCCGTTGGCGTAGTCCACCAGCGGGCCGGTCTTCCAGTGGACCCCGTCGGGGCGTTCTCGGAACAGGGCGTCGCCGAAGTCTACGAAGGGAAGTTCGGGAAGGCCGAGTATGGGGGCGAGCCATCGGTTGGCGTCGTTCATCCACGTGGTGGCCCAGCAGAGGTCGAAGTCGAGCCGGAGCAGGGCCTGGCCGTGCTCGGGTCGGGATTGAGCCAGACCCGCAGGGGTCGCCGCCGCCGGACCGAGTGTTCTCCGTTTTGCGATGGAGTTCCGCTGTCTCGGGGCAATCTGAGTGTGGTGTAGCCGGCGGGGCGCTTCTCCGGCTTGGCCGCATAGGGGTTGAGCGGGCCGTCCACATCGAGGAACAGCAGCGGTCGGCTCACTATCTCCCCCTCTTCCCCCTGCACCAGATGTGCGTCGCAGCGTAACCGCAACGATCGTTGCGGCGTCGAGCCGTTCTGGCCACCGATCAGCGCGCGTGGACAGCAGGCCCGCATGGCTTCGGGGCGGCTTCGGTGCATGTCTGGCGGTCCGTCATCATGGGCGGGTTGCGTGGGCGAGTACGAGGAGGATGACGGTGGCGGAGCGGGGTTCCGATGGGCGGGCGGGGCAGCTGATCGATGCCTGGGACGAGATGCGGGAGTACGTCGATCACGATCCGCAGGAGTACGAGCGGCTCGTGGCCGAGTGTGCCCGTGAACTGGCCGCCGCTCCGAGCGGGACGCTCGCGTATCGCTGGACTCTGGGCCTTGTCCTGGCCCTTCCGTATCTGGCCACCAGGAAGCCGGAGGACCTTGATGTCGAGGCTGCGTTCGGTGCGGCTTCGGCTGCGGCGCGGGCGCTGCGGGACGAAACCTGCGGGCATGGGGAGCATCCGTTCCAGGGCAGTCTGGAGGGGCAGCTGGAGTGTGTTCCGGACGTGCTGCGGGAGCTCGGTGGCGAGGGGGCGGGCGGCGAGGGGCTCTGGCCGGACCCCCGGCAGTCTCGTGAGGCGTGGCTGTGCCCGCGCAACACCGCCGGGTATGCGCGCGTGGTGATGGAGTCGCTGCGGCCGGGCTCGGCGGGGGACGACGTACCGCCGTTCCTGCCGTTCGAGGACCGATACGAGCTCGACGGGCTCACCGCGATCATGGAGGGCTATCCGCTCGCCAGAACCTTCGACGTCGCGTTCGACCTCTCCTTCGCGGCCTCCGCGCTGCAGGAGGCCTCGGGCGAGGACCTGGCCGGGCGCGTCTTCACGGCCACCGCCGTGACCTGGTACGTGGAGGTCGAGGCCGATCCCGAGCACGAGGGGGCGCAGCAGCTCGTTGCCGAGCTGGTGGGGGCTTTCGAGCGTGCCCTTGAGCTTCTCAGTGACGGTGGGACCTGTGCGCACGACGCGCACCCGGCTCTTCCGGACGACGCCACCGAGGTTCTGTGGGTGGGCGCGCATCTGGCGAGCGCGCGTGGGCGGGCCGTGTACGAGAGGTGGCCGAGGAAGGGGGTACCGCCGCTCGGCACGGTGCGGTGTCCGGTCTTCGTCGCGGCCACGGTCCGTGATTCGCTGGCGCGGTTGAGGAGTTGCTGACCTGCTGCGGGGAATTCGGCTGCCGTCTCTGCTGCCTCCGGATGCGCATCTTCGTGGTTGTGCTGCGGCTGTCGCGGACTATGTGTTCGGCAGGGTTGATGGCCGACTCGGTACCGACGGTTGCGCGGAAGCCGGGGACCAGGGGCCAGGGGCCAGGGGCCAGGGGCAGTCATGACGACGGGGCCGCGGCACGGTGTTGCGGGCCGAGGCCACCGCACGAACATGTACCGGCATCGATGTGACGGCAGTTGTGAGGCGCCCTACCATCACCGGCTGATGAATCGGTAGGTCGCCGTTCATGGGGCAGCGACAACTGCTCTCCGGCCGTGGTGTGGGCCGCGGTGCGGGTGGTGTTGTCGCCGGGGCGGGGTCAGGTGTAGTCGGTCGGGCGGCCGAGGGGCTCGATGGCGTCCACTTCGTGCAGTCGCTGTTGGAGGCGTTCGCGGATTCGGTCGATGGCGTTGGCGCCGAGCGGCAGGCGCAGGGGTGGCTGGTCCATCTGTGTGGCGGTGATGATGGCGCGTGCGGCTCGGGCGGGGTCGCCGGGCTGGGTGCCGTGCATGGCCAGGAATTGCTTCTTGGCGGGGTCCAGGGCTGGGCGGTAGTCGTCGATGGGGTCGGCGTAGGTGACCGAGCGGCCGGTGAAGTCGGTGCGGAAGGGGCCGGGTTCGACGATGAGGACGTGGATGCCGAGGTGGGCGACTTCGGCGGCCAGGCCTTCGGAGAGTCCTTCGAGGGCGAATTTCGTGCCTGCGTAGGCGGTTCCGCCGAGGGTGGCCATGACGCCGCCGACGGAGGACATCTGCACGATGCATCCCGAGCGCTGGGCGCGCAGGGTGGGCAGGACGGCCCGTGTGACCTCGAGGGCTCCGAAGACGTTGGTGTCGAACTGGCGGCGCAGTTCGTGCTCGGGGAGTTCTTCCAGGGCGCCGCGCAGGGCGTAGCCGGCGTTGTTGACCAGGACGTCGATGCGGCCGAATTCCTTGAGGGCGGCGTCGACGGCGTTGCGGATCGCGGTGGGGTTGGTGACGTCGAGGGGGAGAGCGCGCACGCGGTCGGGTGCCAGGGCGACGAGGTCGTCGAGTGTGCGGGGGTCACGGGCGGTGGCGATGAGCCGGTCGCCGTCGGCGATGACTTCCTGGGCCAGGGCGCGGCCGAGTCCGGTGCTGGTGCCGGTGATGAACCAGACCTTGGTGGGGGCTTGTTCGAGCTGCTGGGACGGCATCGGTGCTCCTGCCTGGGCGTGGTCGGGGCGGAGGTTGGCGTCAGCCTGTGGTGCGGGAGGTGGTGATCGGTGGGTCGGTCGGCTGGTCTTGCCAGGTGGCGCTGGGGGGCTTGGGTGGTGGTGACGGGGAAGGCGGTACGGCCGGTGAGTGCCGCGTAGGCGAGAGAGTCCGGCCCAGGGCAGGACGTGTGCGTCCTCGCGGAGGAGCGTGCGTCGTCGGCTCCCCCTTATGCAATTATCTTGAGTGCCAAGGTAAATTATCTTGAGACTCAAGGGAGTGTCAAAGGTGCCCGGATCCCAACTGCCGCCCACGCCCCGGGACTCGGTGCAGGCCGAACTGGCTCGCTGGGTCGCCGACATGCCTGATGTCGACCCGCGCACCGAGGCCGCCCGCCAGCGCATCGGCCGTACATCCCGGCTGTTCGAGCGCCTGCTGACCGAGGTCGCGGCGGACCACGAGCTGACCGCCGGCGACTGGGCCGCACTCTCGGCGCTCCAGCGGTCCGGCCCTCCCTACCAGGCCTCCCCCACCACCCTCGCCCAGCAACTGGGCATCACCTCGGGCACCATGAGCGTGCGGTTGGCCCGTCTGTCCCAGGCCGGCCTGATCGAGTCCGTGGCCGCGGCCGACGGCCGTAGCAAGCCCGTCCGGCTCACGCGGCACGGCCAGGACCGCTGGCGCGCGGCCACCCAGCAACGCACCACGCGTGAACATCAGCTGTTCCTCGACGCCTTCACCGGTGAGGATCTCGATGTGCTCAACTCACTGTTGGGCCGGCTGCTGGGGCGCCTGGAGGGCGAGTTCGGGCAGGCGACGCGTCACGACGTCCCCAAGGAGAGCTGACCACACCGGCCGATCGGCCTGCCGGCTGCGGCCGACAGCGCTTCGGAACGCGCGACGCGCTGGGCCGCCGAGTCGGCGTTCCGCGTCCCTGCCGCCGTGACAAGCCCCGATACCCCGCTGTCCCCGGCAGGTTTCCCGTCTGCGGGAAACCTGCCGGGGACAGCGGGTTGGGTTCAGCGACCCTGCAGTCAGGTCAGGCGTGGGCGGGCCGCGCCTGCTGAGTCTGCTGCGGCCGGTCAGTGGTGGCCTCGGGGGTGGAGGGCTTGTCGGCGAGTTTGAGGACGATGACGCCGGCGATGATCAGGCCGAGCCACAGGTACTGCACGCCGCTGAGGGTCTCGTCGAAGAACACCGGGCCGAGCACGGCCGCGCCGACCGCTCCGATACCGGCCCACACGGCGTAGCCGATGCCGACGTCGATGGTGCGCAGCGCCTGGCTGAGTGCCCACAGGGTCAGGAGGAAGAACACGACGCCGACCAGCGACCAGGTCAGTACGGAGAAGCCCTCGCTGCCGCCCACGGCGAGGGCGTAGACGACTTCGAAGCCTCCGGCGAGCAGGAGCATGGTCCAGGAGCGGGTGGCGGACGGGGCAGCGGACGCGGTGGTGGAGGACATGAGATCGAGGTCCTTTCGAGGCAGGGAGGTGAGAAGAGAGGAGAGGGGAGGAGTGAGCAGTGGGTCAGGGAGGGGTGGGGGTCAGGCGCCGCCGCTGAGTTGCAGGCCCACGACCCCGCCGATCACCGCGAGGATGCCCAGGGCCTTGCCCCAGTTCAGGCGCTGGCCGAAGAGCAGGGCGCCCAGCAGGGTGATGCCGACGCCGGCCACCGAGGTCCACAGTGCGTAGCCCACACCGACGTTGAAGGTCAGCAGTGCCTTGCTGAGCGCGAAGGTCGCCAGCGCGCCGCTGATCAGCGTCGCCGCGGTCCACTTCCGGTTGGTGAATCCCTCGGCCTTGCCCGCGGACAGAGCCACCGCGATCTCGAACGCGACAGCGATGGCCAGGTAGATCCAGTGCATGACAGGGAACCTTTCGCTCAGAACTACTTGCTTGTACGTGCAAATGCTTTGAGGTTGTGAAGTGCCCCGAGGGGAACCGGGGGCGACGCCGAGAAGCTTGCATGAGCATGTACTCTGGTGTCAACCGCTCTCGAGGAGGCACCCATGAAGACGCCACAGCCCGCACCCGCCTACGCCTCCGACCAGGCGCTGTGGAGTCGCGCTGTCACGCTCTTCGGGCGCGTGGAGCGGGAGTTGACCCAGACCCTGCAGCGCCGGCACGGCATCAGCCTGTCGGAGTTCCGCTCCTTGGAGAACCTCCACCGTGCCGACAAGGACGAACTGCGCATGCAGGATCTCGCCGAGAGCGTCGGCCTCAGTCAGTCCTCGGTGACGCGCCTGGTGGCGCGGCTGGAGAAGGCCGGGTACGCCTACAAGGACCTGTGCCCGTCGGACAAGCGCGGCGTCTACGCGGTCATCACCGAGGATGGCCGGCGACGCTACCAGGACGCCTGCGCGACCTATGCGGAAGTACTCTCCTCGGTGCTCAACACCTTCGCCGCCGACCCCGAGCTCGGCCCCACCGTCCAAGCCCTGCGCAGCGCACACGGTTTGCAGTAGGCCACCCTGATCGCAAGCCGCTCCCCCGGGCGGTTCCACGTACCGGTCTCCTTGTACGTGCATCTGTATTCCGCAGCGAGATCTGTTCGTCGCCTCCAGCAGATGCTTGACTGGACAAGTTTGTGCGGGAGTGCGGGTTTACCCCGCCTCGTCTCACCCCGGGCCGTATTGGCCATGCCCGCGTCAGGCGGTACGGTCAGTGCGATATCGACGACGGTCGACGGAAGCCGGTGAGAGTCCGGCACGGTCGCGCCACTGTGTGCGGGAGGCCCTCGGGCCCCTCGTGAGTCAGACCCGTGACGGTCGTCAAGTGCACCACCGAGACGGGACGCGAACTCCCGAAGGAGGCCCTGCCATGGCGCAGCACGTCGCCCAGCCGACCGCCGACACGCCTACTCTTCCGGCCACACTGCCGCTGAGGACGATCGCCCCCTGGGCCGCGTTCTTCGGCATCCTGATGCTCGTCCTGCTGTACTTCGTCGGCGCCGAACAGGGCGCCACCTCCGTGTTCAGCGGCGCGGGGGTCCATGAGTGGGTGCACGACGCCCGCCACCTGCTCGGCTTCCCCTGCCACTGATCCCGTAGGGAAGCCGCGCGCTCATGAACTCGACCACCGTACGCAATCTGCTCGTTCGGGGCATGCTCGCCGGCCTGGCCGCCGGCGTGCTCGCCCTGGTCGTCGCCTACTGGCTCGGTGAGCCGAACGTCGACGGAGCCATCGCCTTCGAGGAGGCCCACGCCGCACACTCACACGGCGGCGAGGAGGTCGAACTCGTCTCCCGGAGCCTGCAGTCGACCGCCGGTCTCGCCACCGGAATGCTCGTCTACGCAGTCGCCTTCGGCGGGATCGCCGCCCTGGCCTACTGCTTCGCCCTCGGTCGCGTCGGCCGCTTCGGCCCACGCTCCACCGCGCTGCTGCTGTCCGGCAGCGCGCTCCTGGCCGTGTACGTCGTCCCGTACCTGAAGTACCCGGCCACCCCGCCCGCCGTCGGCAACCCCGACACCATCGGTCAGCGCACCACGCTGTTCTTCCTGATGATCCTGCTCAGCGTGCTCCTCGCGATCGGAGCGACGATCCTCGGGAAGCGGCTGGCGCCACGCATCGGTACCTACTACGCCACCGTCGCCGCGCTGCTGGGATTCGCCGTCGTGGTCGGGATCGCCTTCGCCGTGCTGCCCGCGGCCGACGGCGTGCCCGAGCACTTCCCCGCCACGCTGCTGTGGCGGTTCCGGCTCTCCGCGCTGGCCGTCCAGGTCACCTTGTGGAGCGGGTTCGGTCTCGTCTTCGGGGAGCTGGCCCAGCGCCTGCTCCAGCCGAAGCCCGCGCGGGCCGCGGCCGCCGGGGCGGTTCCCGCCGGGAACTGACCGGATCAGTCCGCACGTTGGGCCCGGCCGGGCGAACCGGCCGGGCCCAACGGCTTTCCCATCTGCACGTTCCAGCGCCCGCCGCGGCCGCTCAGCTCGGTGACCGTCAGCGGTGCCACGTCGCAGCGCCAGAAGGACGACGCGGGCGCGCCCAGGGCGTGCACTACGGCTGCTCGCACCACGTCCGGTTCGACGACGGCCACCACGGGCCCGTCCCCGTCGTCCGGTACGGCCGCATCGAGCCAGCGGGCCACGCGGGCGCACACGTCGATCAACGACTCGCCGCCACCGGGAGCGAACTCCGGGTCGCCGAGCCACCGGGCGACCGCCTCGGGCTCCGCCGCGGACACCTCGGCGAGCGTCCGGCCGTGCCAGGTTCCCCGGTCCGGCGGGGCCAGTTCGGCGGGCGCCGTGAGGGAGGCGAGCCCCAGCGCCTCGGCGGTCTCCCGGCACCGCCGGCTGTCGGAGACGACCGCCGCCACAGGCACCGGCAGCACACCGGCCGCCGCCTCGGCAGCGGCCCGCCCGGCAGCGTCGAGGGGAGCACCGTCGTCGAACCGGGCCTGCCGCAGGGCGGCGTTCATGCCGGGGGCGACGAACAGGACACGTCGGTTCACCAGGACTCCTAGTCGTACGGGGGCGCTCGTACCGGATCCAGCCCTGTGCAGGGCGGTACAGGGCAGGGCGGGGCAGGTCGAACGTACCGGCTTCGCCGGCGCCGGACCGAGTGCGTGTCCCCGGCGCAAGCCACCGTTCACCACGTGATCATGCGCAGGGCCCGCCCGTGTGGGGTGCGGTGGTTACTCTCCGCCGGAAATCGATGCCTGACGATCCGGCAAGGCTGCTTGCTGCCGGAGGCAGGCCGACCGGGGAGGGTTCATGGGTTTCATCGTGCGCGTGCGGGCGGGACGTACCGGCGTGACCGTTGCGGGGGCGGCTGTGGCGGTGGCGGTGGCGCTGATCGGGGTGGCGGCACCGGCGTCGGCTGCCCCTCGGCAGTCCGCCCAGGCGGTTCAGGCGCTGGTCGAGGCGGCGCCGGCGCCTACAGGGCTCGCGTACACCTATGACGCGGCGCGCCAGACCGTGACGGTCACCTGGGACGCCAAGGCCCTGGAGGACACCGTCACGCGCAACTACCGTGTCGGCAACTGCGGTCCGACCCCCCAGTACCCCTGCTTCGTCGCTCCCGACATCATCCTGGGCAACAGCTTCTCGTTCACGATGGCGCCCGGCAGCGCGCCCCGGTACATCAAGGTCTACGCCGAGAACGCCAGCCACCAGCTCACGGGTTCGCAGGTTCTGACCGTCACGGTCTGACCGGGCCCGAGGGTGACGGACCAGCGCCCTCGGCACCGGCTCCCAGGCGGTCGGCGAGCCGGCCGACCGCCTGGACCGGATGGTCCGCGCCCGCGCGAACAGCACCGGCCGGGCGGCCGCTGATGCCGCTGAACGGCGTCCCTGGGCTCCTCTAGAACCCGACGGGGCGCGCGAAGACGCTGTACGCCCACAGCGCGACGAGACCGGCCACGCTGAGCAGCACCACCCAGGAGGCCAAGGACATGCGCCGCCCCTTCGGCCTGCGGGCGGGCTTGGGCTTGCGTCCTTGCCGGCCCGCCTGGTTCCCGCGGCCGCGCGGCGCCGGGGCCGGGGCCGTGTCGAGGGCGGTCTCGGCCAGCAGGCGGCGGCAGATGCCGGCCAGCTCCGCCGTCCCGGCCGTGAGGTCGGCCACCGCCTCCAGGCGGGCCGGGGCGGTGGTGCCGCCGTCGAGGATCCGGCCGGCCCGGATCAGCGCCTGGTCCCGCCTGCCGGTCGGCGCCATGCTGATCCAGCGCCCCACATGCTCCCCCCGGATCACCACACCGCCGCCGCGCTCGCGGTAGACGGTGTGCTCCCTCCACAGAACGCCGGCCAACTCGTCGGCGGTCTCTCTCAGTTGCGCCTGCATGACCCTCCCCTGACATGTCCCTGCCTTCGGAACAGACGCCAGACTCTAACCGCCGCCAGAACCAGCCCATGATCGGGCCCCGGCGGTCGGCTCACCGGAAGCCGTCGGGTCATAGGCTGCGCAGGCTCGGGAAAAGGCGCAGGGGACCTAAAGCGTTGTCATCTTGGAATACGGGCTCAGGATCCGCCTCTGCTCCGAACCGAAGTCCACGAGCGCCGCGACACCCTCTTCCATGGCCACCACCCGGCCGAGCCCGTACACGTCATGGGTGACCTGGTCCCCTACGGCGAAGTGCTTGAGAGCCGGTGCGACCGGGGCTTTGAAGGGGCTGGTGGGCAGGTGACGCTTGGGTACCGAGGGTTTAGTCATGGCTCAGTATGCGCCCAAACGGAGGCCCTTCCCGCCGCCCCTGTCGGCCTCGGACACAAAAGGGCAGGTCACAGTGCGTTCCGTGAGCAGGCGATGGCTTCCGGCCTGTCGAAATCGGCCATCGGTGCATGGGATGCTGCTCGTCGGCTCGCGACGGCGTCGTCCGGCGTCCGCTCGCGGCCCGTCCCCGATCAGTTTCTGCCTAGGTGAGCACCACGTATGAGAGAAAAAGTGAGATTCCCCAGTGTCGTCGGCCCCGAGCTGGCCGGGGTGATCGATCTGCCGGAGGGGAAGGTCCGGGGGTGGGGGCTCTTCGCGCACGGGTTCACCCTCGGCAAGGACTCGCCGGCCGCCTCACGCGTGTGCAAGCAGCTGGCCCGCGAGGGCATCGGCATGCTGCGCTTCGACAACCTCGGCATCGGTGACTCCGACGGCGACTGGGGCGACGGGTCCTTCACCGTCAAGGTGCAGGACACGGTGCGCGCCGCGGCCTTCATGGCCGAGCGCGGGACGCCCGTGGATCTGCTCGTCGGGCACTCGTGGGGCGGCGCCGCCGCGATCGCGGCCGCCGGAGAGGTGCCCGGGCTGCGCGCGCTGGCCACGATCGCCGCGCCCGTCGACCCCAGCCACGTCGAGCGGCAGTACGACTCGGTCCTGGACCGCGTGCTCAGCGACGGCTCGCACGGATGGTTCGTCGGCGGGCGGACCCTCGTCCTCAAGCGCGCCTTCGTCGAGGACGTCCGCAAGGCCCACCTGCGCGACAGGATCGGCGAGCTGAACCTCCCGTTCCTCGTCGCGCACTCCCCCACCGACTCCACCGTCGGCATCGACAACGCCGCCGAGATCTTCCAGGAGGCCCGGCACCCGCGCAGCTTCATCTCCCTCGAAGGCGCCGACCACCTGCTGACCGCGCGCGGCCAGGCGCAGCGCGCCGCGCACATCATCAGTGCCTGGGCCGACCAGTACCTCGACGAGGCCCGGCCCTGAGCGGCGGCTGAGGGCCGGGCAGGCAGGTTCGACCGCTCGACGAGCCTGCCGGTCCGGTAGGCGTTACCTTGAAGTGAAGGGCTCGGTGCCGCATCCCCCGTCGGCGCCGGGCCCTTCACTCGTGTCGCGGTGAGGGCTGCGGCTACCTGCCGGCGACCGGCACCCTGTCCGCCTTGGCGCTCGGCGACCGGCTCACGCTCCGCGCCCCGATCACGCCCATCAGGAGCAGCGCCCCGCTGACACCCGGCACCAGTACGGAGAAGGTGATCGGCTGGGCGGATGTCGACGCGCCGACGAGGTTTTCGGGGTCGCGCACGATGTCGTAGCGGTCGCCGGGGCGGGTGTCGCGGCCGCACCGGTCGCTGTCTCGGAGCCAGAGGACGCGCCCTTGCGTCGTCTCGGCCTTGCAGTCGTAGTCGACGCCGCCGGTCCGCGGTACGTCCTGTTGTCTCACCTCGGTGACCGTCGCCCGTATGTGTTCCCCTCGCCAGTCGAGGACCGCGCTGCGGAAGCCGTTCGGGACCATGAGGGCCAGCAGGATCCAGAGCAGTCCCAGCCCCACCATGCGCTTCTCCGACGGCATGCCGAGGATCAGGAGGAGCACCAGGGATGCCAGTACGAGGGCTGCGTAACCGGTCATCGAGACCTGGGGTGCGTCGTGCAGGAGGGCGGCCAGGACGCCGGCGGCCGTGATCATGACGCCGCCCGCGAGAGCCAGCAGTGCCCCGGTGAGGCGTGGCCGGGGCGGGGTCCAGGAGATTCGCCGGGTCAGAATCCTTTCCAGGCGCCGCCCCCATGCCGTCGCCCGCCGCTTCACCCTCGACTGCGCCACTCCTGCCGCCCCCTCGCTCGTTCCCCTCAACTCGCATACCCGGCGGGGGGTGTTCAGCACTCTTGATCATCCCGTCCCCTCTTCTCATACCCCCGCTGGGTAGGGTCGTGCTCGCGATCACTGAGGACTAGGGGGCACGGTGACCACGGAGTTCGGCGCGCTCGACGGCGAGGCGACCATGGCGCTCTACCGCGAGCTGCGGGGGCGGGCGCGGGGCGCGGGAGGTTTCCGGGAGGCGGTCGAGGCGGCCGGGCTGGAGGGTCCGGAGGCGAAGGCGCACCGGGAGGAGCTGGTGCGGCTGGGGCTGATCGACGACGCGGGCGAAGACGCTGTCGTGCCGGTGCGGCCGGAGGTGGCGTTGCGGCGGCTGCTGGCCCGGGAGCGGCAGGCGATGCTGGCGAGGGAGCGGGAGGCGGCGTCGGCGTACGCGGCCCTCGGCGAGCTCGCGGAGCGGTATCTCCGCGAGGGGGAGTCCGGCGGGGCGGGGTCGCCGGTCGAGATCGAGGTGATCACCGGGCGGCCGGGCATCGACCAGATTCTGCTGGAGATCGCCGAGTCGGGGCAGAACGACGAGTCGTCCATGCACCCGGTGGCGTTCCAGCAGAAGCACCTGGACGAGTCCTTGGAGCGGGACAGGATCTCGCTGGACCGAGGAGTCCGGCGGCGGACGCTCTACAGCCGCCGGCTGCTCGGACTGCCTTATCTCGTGCAGCACTTCGACGACCAGGTGAGGATCGGGGTCGAGGTGCGTACCGCGCCCGCCGTCCCGCTCACCATGATGATCATGGATGCGCGGCTCGCCCTGCTCCCGCTGGACCTCGACCGGCCCCGCGACGGCCTGATCGTCGCCCGGGGATCGGCCCTGGTCCGCTCGTACGCGGCGCTGTTCGAATACTGCTGGATGACGGCCACCCCGTACACCGGCGCGGCCGCCGAACCCGATCGGGGCGGGGCGGACGCCCTCACCGAGCAGCAGGTCCTAGCGCTGCGGATGCTGGCGGGTGGTGCGAAGGACGAGCGGATCGCGCGGGCGCTCGGGGTGTCGCTGCGGACCGTGAGCCGGCTGCTGTCGGAGCTGATGCAGCAGCTGGGGGCGTCCAGCCGGTTCGAGGCGGGCGTGCGGGCCGCCCGCCTCGGGCTGCTGGACTGAGCCACGGCTCAGAGACCGGGCATCGGGCCCGCCGGGGGCTGAGCGCGGCTCAGGGTCCGGACGGCGGGTCCGTCAGCGGGGTGAACGCGGCTCACAGCCCGAACAGCGGTCCAGTCGGCGGCTGAGCGCCGCTCAGAGGCCGAACAGCGGACCCGTCGGGGGTTCCAGGCGGGCGCCCGGGGTTGGCGGGCACAGGGCCGCGGCGTCGATCGGCCTCGGCACCGGCACCCCGAGCGCGGTCGCCAGCCGGGCCGCGCCGTGCGGCATCACCGGCCACGCCCACGCCGACAGCGCGCCGGCCACCGCGAGGTGAGCAGCGAGCACGGGTGCTGCCTCCCAGGTGTTCGCACGGCCGAACTCCACTGCCTGGTCGACCACTTCGTCGAGCAAGGTCACCGCCTGCGCGGCCGCGAAATGGTCCGGGCCCAGGGCCGTGCGCAGTGCGGGGGCGATCCGCCGCAGCCGCTCGGTGAGCGCCTCCCACCCGACGCCGCCCGGCGCCGCATCGGGCACCAGTCCGCCGTGTTCGCTGCGCGCGGCCGCGAACACGCTCCCCAGCCAGCCGTTCCACCGCCCGACGAGGTGCCGCCGCCCCTGTGCCAGCTCCCGCTGCCGGTGTTCCACGGGAGCGCCGTCGGGCCGCCGGAGCAGCACGTGTCGTCGCAGGGCGTCCGAGCCGACCGCCGTCAGCGCGTCGAGCGCCCACAGCGGCGCGGCCGTGACGTAGGGGTCGTTGATGTGGAAGCGCGCGGGCTGCGGGAGGCCGGCGATGCGCAGGAGCGCGGGTACGAGGGCCAGGTGGACGGCGGTGTCGTGGCGGCGCAGGAAGTGGACGGCCTCGTACGGTCCGTCCTCGGCGATGGTCTCGGCGGCCACCAGGTGGGCGAGTGCCGCCGCGAACTGCGGGTCCACGCGCTGCCCCGCGAAACCGTCCACGGGTACGGCCGGGCCGCGGCCGGCGGGGGAGGTCGCGGGCAGGGCGTGGGCCCAGGGCGCCCGCAGCACCTCGTGGTGCGGCTCCAGAGGGAAGAACAGCCGGCGCAGGGCACGGGGGCGAGTGGGTCCGCCGCACCGTGCGCAGTGCGGATCGGCCAGTTCCTCGGGGTCGTTGGGACGCAGGCACGCCGCGCAGGGACCGCCCCCGCACGGCGCGCCGCATCCCGGGCACTCCCCCACGACGAGCCGCCCCACCCCCCACAGCTCGCAGGACGCGCAGTACGGATGCCGCCCCTCCCGGGCCGTGAGCAGTCCGGCCGCGTACAGCCGCCGGAACCAGGCCGCCACCCTGGCCCGATGGCCCGCGTCGTGGCCGACGCGCACCACGCCGTCGAGGGTGATCTGCGCGTGCGCCCAGTCGGCGGCGATGGTCTCGCCGAAGGACTCCGCGACCTCGGCGGGTTCGCGGCCGGAGCGCAGGGCCCGTGCGAGGACGCCCGGGTGGTACTCGTCGATGGCGGACGTGAACACCACGGGTTCCCCGTCGGCGCGCATCCGCCGGGCCAGCGCGTCGGCCGCGACGTACGGGCCGGCGAGCTCACCGATGTCCAGCTCGCCGTCCGCGGCGGCCGCGGCGGCGACCACCCACGTCGTGGGCGTCGGGGTGAGGGAGAGGCAGGGGCGGGGGCGGGTGGGCCCCACGACGGGGGCGGCGGTGACAACCGCGGTCACGACACGACTCCTTGCTACGCGGACAACCGGTGGGTGCCTCCCCCGGACGGGCCCTCCGGAGGAGACGGAGGAACGCTCCGCCTGTCCCCCACCCTGCGCCGGACGTGGGCCGGAACGCGAGTGATCACGGTTGCGTGCCCGCGCCATGGCGTGGATGCGCCACGCTCCGGACACCGCCGTCACGGATCTGGAGGGTGCCGCTCCCCGGGTACCTCGGCCGTACGGCAGAGGTACTCTGCGGCGGTGAGCGAAGTGTTGGACGAGGGGCCGTTCTTCCACGGTACGAAGGCCGATCTGCGGGTCGGGGACCAGCTCACGGCTGGTTTCCGCTCCAACTACCGGCCGGAAGTCGTGATGAATCACATCTACTTCACCGCGCTGCGGGACGGCGCGGGGCTGGCGGCCGAACTCGCCGCGGGCGACGGGGATCCGCGTGTGTATCTCGTGGAGCCGACCGGGGAGTTCGAGAACGACCCGAACGTCACCGACAAGAAGTTCCCCGGCAATCCCACCCGTTCCTATCGCAGCCGGGAGCCGCTCCGGATCGTCGGCGAGGTCACCGACTGGACCCGGCTGACGCCCGAAGCGCTCCGGATGTGGCGGGACCGGCTGGCGGCCATCCGTGTGGACGCCCGCGCGGAGATCATCAACTGAGCGGGCCGCTCGTGCCCGCCGGGGGGTGAACCGACGGGGTCGGTTACAGGCGCCAGGTGCGGATGCGGTCGGCGGCCGTGAAGACGTCGGTCCTGCCGGTGAGGATCTCGGCGGCGAGGTCGACGAGTTCGCCGTAGGGGGCGTCGATGCCTTCGCCGCTCGCGTGCATGTAGGCGATCGTCACCGCGCAGGCGAAGCGGACGTTGTGCGCGGGCAGCGGCTTGAGGAGCAGGAAGGTGTGGAGGAGGGCGGCGGCGCGCCAGGAGGCGTCGGAGTCGGTGCCGGCGCGGGGCGGGTCGACGCGGTGGCGGGCGACGGCGGCCATGAGGGCGGAGAAGTCACTGACGGTGGGGTGCTCGGGCATGGCGGTCTCCTGCTGTTGCAGGAGCCAGCGCATGTCGACGTGGAGGACGGGGGGCATGGGTCAGGCGGCCCGCCCCGTCGTGCGGGTGGCCGGTCCGTCGTCGAGGCCCGCGGCCTTGATGGCGTCGGCGAGGGCCGGGTCGTGGAAGGTGCGGGCGAAGATTTCGGCGCCTTCCTTCAGGGCCCGGTGTCGGGCGATCTGGTCGGCGGTGGAGGCGCGTACGAGGGCTTTGAGGGTGACCCCTTGTTCGCGTGCCAGTTCGCGGAGCTCGTCGAGCTCTTCTTCGCTGAATTCCACATTCAAGGCGGGCATGGTTTCAGGGTAGCGGCCGGGTACCTTGTCTTCAATCGTTGCAGTTCAGAGCATGTCATGTGAGGTACCTGGCGACAGTGGAGGGTGGTAGGGGTCATGATCGGGGGGACGGGGAGCGGTTCGAGGGCTGGGGGAACGGGATGCTGACCGGGATCGTGATCGACGCTGTCGATGTCGTGGGGATGGAGCGTTTCTGGCGGGGTGCGACGCAGGGGCGGACGGACGGTCTGCGGCTGCGGTGCGTGCCGACCGGGCAGCCGACGGGGGCGTACAAGAACCGGCTCCACCTCGACCTGGCGGGTGGGCCGGACTGGAAGGCGGAGGTGGAGCGGTTGCTGGCTCTGGGGGCGTCGCGGGTCGACATCGGTCAGGGGGACGTGCCGTGGGACGTGCTGGCCGATCCGGAGGGCAATGAGTTCTGTGTGCTGCGGCCTGGCCACCCGGGGGTGCTCGCCGATTCCGGTCTCGTCGCGATCTGCCTCGATGTCACCGACGAGGAGCGCGACGCTCAGTCGGTCTTCTGGCAGGCGCAGGCCGGGTGGCAGTCGGTCGAGTCGCACGACTGGGGCGTCCGGTTGCGCCGGACGCCCACGAGCACGGTCTCGTTGGTGATGGGGCCGCCGGCTGCGGAGAAGGCTGTGCGGAACCGGGTGCGGCTGGAGGTCAGCCGCCCCGGCGGTGAGGCGGGCGAGTTCGTCGATGCCGGTGGGAACGAGTTCCAGGTCTCGGGCTGACGCCTGGCCCCTGAGTCGTGCAACGTCCCCGCCCGTTCCTACTCGGTCGTGTGCGTCGGGTAGACCTGGACGTCGGTGTAGGCGCCCTTGATGTCACCGGCGTTCGCGGGCCAGTTCAGGTTGACCGTGTGGGTCTCGTTCGGGGGTGTGACGAGGATGTGGGTGGGGGACGCGAGGCTGTTGCCGGTGTTGTCGATGGTGTAGGCGAGGTTGAAGACGGCGGCGTCGCCGGGCTTGAGGACGGTGACGCGGGGCTGGGCGTTGCCGCGTTCGATGGGGCTGGTGGTGTGGTCGGCGTCCTTGATGTCGACGCCGGCGAAGCCGGTGGCGGAGCAGGTGGTCGAACCGCGGTTGACCATGGTGATGTCGATGCGGCCCTCGGTCTGGTCGGGGGCGGCGTCCGCGGCGTCGATGGCGAGGTCCTCGGTCTTGCAGATCGGGGTCTTGCGGGTGCCGGTGCCGGAGTTCGCCGTGCCGTTCCCGGTGTTGGAGGACGTGTCGTCGTCGGCGTCGGTCTTTGGGTTGCTGGCCTGTGCGCCGCCCGTGGAAGTGGTGTCGTCCGCGGGCTTGGCGTCGTCGTTCGTGGAGGAGTGTCCGGAGGAGGACGAGCCCTTCCTGGAAGAGGAGCCGTGGCCGGATCCGTCGCTGTTGCAGGCGGTGAGCGAGAGGGTGGCGGCGACGGTGATGGCGGCGAGTGCGGTGACGCGGGTGTGCTTCACGGTGTTTCCCCCGGTGGACGGCGCTGTGCTGTGGTCGGAAGTATTTGTATCTCGCACCGAGTCACAGGCGGTGTCCCGCGCCGTCTTCGTTCTGTCACAGGGGTGTTGGTCCCTCTTCCGGCCTCATCAGGGGGTGGGGACGGCTTCCGGTTCCGTGGTGGTGCGCTGCGGGGCCGGGGCGGTTTCGTCCGCGGGCTTGGACCGGGCGAGCCAGAGGCCGGTGAGGACGGCGGTGGCCAGGGTGACGGCGCCGGCGGCGAGGAAGGCGCTGTTGAGGCCGGCTTCGAAGGAGGCGCCGCCGGACTGGCGGGTGCGGACGACGGCTCCGAGGAGCGCGACGCCGAGGACGGCGCCGATCTGGCGGGTGGTGCTGCTGATGCCGGAGGCGAGGCCGCCTTCTTGCGGGCTGACGGCCTGGACGGCGGCTCCGGTCAGCGGGGAGAGGGTGAGGGCGAAGCCGGTGCCGACGATGGCGAGGCGCCACCAGACGTTGGTGTAGGCGGTGTCGGCGTGGACGGTGCCGAGGGCGAGGAGTCCGAGTCCGGCGAGGGTCATGCCGGTGGTGACGACGACGCGGAAGCCGTAGCGGGCGGCGAGGCGGCCGGCGTAGGGGCTGACGACGACCATGGCGAGGGAGACCGGGAGGGTCTGGAGGCCGGCGCGCAGGATGGAGCTGCCCTGGACGTGGACGAAGAACTGGGAGAAGAAGAACGACGAGCCCATGAGTGCGAAGCCGACGACGACCATGGCGGTGTTGGAGACGGTGAACAGGCGCTGGCGGAACAGGCGCAGCGGCAGCATGGGGTTCGCGCGGCGTGCTTCGACGGCGATGAAGGCGGCGAGGAGGACTGCTGCTGCGGCGAAGCCGGCGAGGATGAGCGGTGAGGTCCAGCCGCGGGCGCCGCCTTCGATGAGTGCGTAGGTGAGGACGCCGACGCCGAGGACGGAGAGGGCGGTTCCGGGGACGTCGATGGCGGGGGCGTGGGGGTTGCGGGTCTCTTGGAGGGTGCGCAGGCCCATCAGGAGGAGGATCGCGCCGATGGGGAGGTTGACGAGGAAGATGGCGGGCCAGCCGAAGGCTTCGGTGAGGACGCCGCCGGCGACGGGGCCTGCGGCGAGGCCGATGCCGCTGAGTCCGGCCCACAGGCCGATGGCCTTCATGCGTTCCTGCGGTACGGGGTACGCGGCGGCGAGGAGGGCGAGTGAGGCGGGGCTGAGGGCTGCGGCTCCGATGCCCTGGAGGACGCGTCCGGCGATGAGCCAGCCGAGGGAGGGCGCGAGGGCGCAGATGAGGGACGCGGCGGTGAAGACGACGACTCCGGTGAGGTAGACGCGCTTGCGGCCGAAGCGGTCGGCGAAGACGCCGCCGGAGAGCAGCAGCATGGCGACCAGGAGGACGTAGGCGTCGACGATCCACTGGAGGCCGGTCAGTGAGGTGTCGAGGCGGTGCTGCATGTCGGGGAGTGCGGCTCCGACGATGGTGTTGTCGAGCAGGACCATGAACTGGCCGAGGCAGGTCACGGTCAGGAGTACGGCTCGGTGGGGGCCGTTGTGTGTGGTCGCGGGTGTCGCAGCAGTCATATGGGTTGCTTTTCCTCTCACCCTTTAACGCAGTCAATGGCTGCGTTAGGCGACCATAAGGCGAGTCGACCCACAAACGCAAGTCCTGACTGCGTTAAGGTGGGGACATGAACGAAGGACAGCGAGCCCGCAGGCCCGGCGGGCGCAGCGCCCGCGTCGGCGCACAGGTGCACCAGGCCGTCACCGAACTCGTCAGCGAGCGCGGCTACGGCAACTTCACCGTCGGCGAGGTCGCGGCCCGCGCGGGCGTGGCCGACAGCAGCGTCTACCGCCGGTGGGGCAGCCTGGAGGCACTGCTCAGCGAGGTGGCACTCACCCGCCTCAACGCGCAGTCCCCGATGCCCGACACCGGGAGCCTGGACGGCGATCTGCGCACCTACGCGGCCGCCGTGGCGCGCGAGATCACCGGACCCGACGGGCTGGCGCTCGTACGCCTGGCCGTCGCCCTGTCGAGCGACGGACCACAGGGCCTGAAGGCCGGCGACGCCCTCTTCGCCGAACGCATGGGGCAGTTGCAGTCCATGCTCGACCGCGCCGGTGACCGCGGCGAGCAGGTGCTCGACGCACTCGACGTGCTGGACCACATCCTGGCGCCGATGTACATCCGGGTCCTGTTCGGCATGGAACTCACGCCGGAGTACGTCGACGGGCTGGTGGACCGGCTGCACCGGCCCGGCGCCTGACGCACCGGCCGGCGCCACGGCGCGCGGTCGCCCTCCCCGTCATTCCGGACGGACCGGCCGCTGCGGTGCGAGGTACGCGCGCAGGGCGACCGGTTCCTGAAAGGTGCCCAGGGCCACGTCGACACCGTCGGTGAGGAAACGTTTCTTGCGGGGGGCTCCGCGAGGTGGTTCGGCGGCAACGTCCACCCGGTCGCCGTCCCGGGCCCGGCCCATGCTCTGCATCGCCTCGGTGAACGGGCGGAGCAGATCGAGGTTGCCCGGTTCCACCGGGCCGCCCGCGGCCCCGGCGGCCACCGTCTCCGTCCTGACGATGCCGGTGAGACGGTGCTCGAACTCTCCTTTGAGGCGTTCGAGCGTGTCGAGCAGGCCGGAGAGCGTGGCGCTCTGCGGGCTCGCCGCCGCGCCCGGTCCACCGCAGGAGCAGGGTGGCCGGTGCTCGGCGGCGGTATCGAAAATCAAATGGTCATCCATGTGCACGACCACTCAACGAGCGCGACCGCTACATGGAACGCCGCACCCGGGACAAGTCACCCGGCGCGAGGGACGGTTCGGGGCGGACAAGCCGCCGCCGACCGTCTTCTCCCCTGGTTCTCAGCGGGTGCCGAGGGTCCAGCGGGGTCCGCTCGGGCTGTCCTCGATGACGAGGCCGGACTGGCCGAGCCGGTCGCGGATCGCGTCGGCGGTCGCCCAGTCCTTGCGGGCCCGCGCCGACTCCCGCTGGTCCAGCACGAGCCGCACGAGCGTGTCGACGACCCCGTGCAGATCCTCCGTCCGGTCGCCCTCCCCCGCCCACTGCGCGTCCAGCGGGTCCAGGCCCAGGACACCGAGCATCGCGCGGACCTCGGCCAGACGCGCGACGGCGGCTTCCTTGTCGTCGGCCGCCAGCGCACTGTTGCCCTGCCGCACCGCCGTGTGCACCACCGCGAGCGCGCCGGGCACGCCCAGGTCGTCGTCCATCGCCTCCGCGAACGCCGGCGGCACCTCGTCCGCCGCGGCGACCGTGCCGCCCGCCAGCTCGGTCACCCGCTGGACGAAGCCCTCGATCCGCGCGAACGCCGACTCGGCCTCGCGCAGCGCCTCCTCGCTGTACTCGATCGTCGAGCGGTAGTGCGGAGTGCCCAGGTAGTAGCGCAGCACGATCGGCCGCCAGTGCTTGACCATCTCACCGACGAGGACGGAGTTGCCCAGCGACTTCGACATCTTCTCGCCCGACATCGTGACCCACGAGTTGTGGACCCAGTACCTGGCGAACTCGTCACCGAAGGCCTTGGCCTGCGCGATCTCGTTCTCGTGGTGCGGGAAGATCAGGTCGATGCCGCCGCCGTGGATGTCGAACGCGGACCCCAGATACTTGTGGGCCATCGCCGAGCACTCCAGGTGCCAGCCCGGACGCCCCCGCCCCCACGGCGTCTCCCAGTCCGGCTCGCCCGGCTTCGTCGCCTTCCACATCGCGAAGTCCCGCGGATCCCGCTTGCCCGAGACCCCCTCGTCGGGCTGACGCAGATCGTCCAGGTCCTGGTTGGACAGCTCCAGATAACCGGGGAAGGAGCGCACGTCGAAGTAGACGCTGCCGTCGGCCTCGTAGGCGTGACCGCGCTCGATCAGACCGCGCATCATCTCGACCATCTCCGGCACGTGCCCCGTCGCACGCGGCTCGTAGGTCGGCGGGAGGCAGCCCAGCGCGTCGTACGCGTCGTTGAACGCCCGCTCGTTCTCGTAGCCGATCGACCACCACGGCCGGTTCTGCTCCGCCGCCTTACGGATGATCTTGTCGTCGATGTCCGTCACGTTCCGCACGAACGTCACGTCGTAACCGCGGTACGTGAACCAGCGGCGCATGATGTCGAAATTCAGACCGGAACGGATGTGCCCGATATGGGGTGCGGCCTGCACCGTGGCGCCACACAGGTAGATCGAGACACAGCCCGGCGTGAGCGGGGTGAAATCACGGATCTGCCGGGCGCTGGTGTCGTACAGGCGGATGGACAAGGCGTCGTCCCCTTCGGTGCGGGCAGGTGCGACACACACGACCGCTGCGGCCGCACGCTCCGTTGTAACAGGCCGCGCCGCGCGGGACCGTCCGCTTCTGGCTTGACGGGACGGCCGCAGGGTGCTTGCACCGCTCGCCCCTCGCCCCCCGCCGGGCACGGCCGGTCGTGGCCGTGCCCGGCGGACGGTCGGGGTCCCGCTCACGCGGACAGGTCGAGGTCCTTCAGGAACGCCTCGAAGGACTTGAGCCCCGGGTGGGCGGCGCGCAGGGCGGGGATGTCGGCCTGGTAGCCGTGCTCCTGGAACCACTCGAACATGAGGGCGATCTCGGGCGCGTTGGGGATGTACGGGTTCGACGCGACCATGTCCAGGGGGAGTTCCTGGAAGCGGGCCGGGGTGCCCGTGCGGGCGGCGAAGGCCTCGGCGACCTCGGCGGCGGTGAGTTCGTCGCCGGCGATCTCCAGTTTCCTCCCGAGGTACTCCCCCGGCCGGTCGAAGGCCTCGGCGGCGAACCAGCCGATGTCCTCGACCGCGATGTACTGCACGCGGGTGTCCGGCTTCAGGGCCAGCGCCACGACGCGGGTGCCGTCGACGACCTCCGGAAGGTGGTCGGCGAAGTTGTCCATGAAGAACGTCGGGCGCAGGACGGTGCTGGGGACGCCGAGTTCGTCGAGGTAGCGCTCGATGTGCCGCTTGGAGTCGAAGTGCGGTACGCCGCTGTGGCGGTCGGCGCCGCCCACCGAGCTGTAGACGACGTGTGCGACGCCGGTGTCCCGGGCGGCGCGGGCGACCGCGCGGCCCTGGCGGACCTCGCCGCCGAGGCCGGCCTTCGTCATGAAGTTCTGCACGCTGAAGACGCCGTGCACGCCGTCCATCGCGGCGCGCAGCGACGCCTCGTCGTCGAGGTCCCCCTGGACCAGCGCAGCGCCGAGGGCGGCGAGTTCGCGGGCCGCGGGGGCGTCGGGCGTACGGACGAGGGCGTGGACGGCGCGGCCCCGGGACAGCAGGGCGCGGGCGGTGGCGCCGCCCTGGGCTCCGGTGGCGCCGATGACCAGGACCGGTCCGTCGTCGTGCACGATGCTGCCTGTCTCGCTCATGCCGTCTCCTCGGCTCCTGGGGCGAACAGCGACGCGTTCGCCACGGCCCACGCACGGTAGGGGCGGGGGTCACGGCCGGTCAGCTCGCGCACCGCCGGGCTCACCTTCGACCACGGCACGTCGGGGCTGTGCAGGGCGGCCACGTTGGTCTGCGCGGCCGGGCGGTCACCGGTGATCCCGGTGAACACGTCGACGACCTCTTCCTGTGGGGCCACCGAGAACTCCAGGTCGCGGCCCAGGACGTCGCCCAGGATCCGTGCCTGCTCCTCGGAGGTGAGGACCTCGGGGCCGGTGAGCAGGTACGACCTGCCCTCGTGTCCCTCGCCGGTCAGTGCCACGACGGCCGCCGAGGCGATGTCGTACTCGTCGATCGGCGCTCCGGGGTTGTTGCCGATCCAGTCGCGGACGCGGCTCTCCTCGCGGACCGTCCTGATCCACCAGGAGGTGTTCGCGTGGAAGGGGCCCGGGCGCAGGAACGTGCAGCCCGCGCCGGACGCCTCCAGTGCCTCCTCGGCGGCGCGGTGTTCGTCCGCGATGCCGTGCGGCAGCGGATGCTCGACACCGCCCGAGGAGAGCAGGACCAGCCGGGGCAGTCCGGCCGCCTTCGCGGCGGCCGCGAAGGTGACGGCCTCCCCCGCGACGTCGCCGGACAGGATCACCAGGGCGGCTTCGACGTCCTTGAGCGCGACGGCCAGGGCGTCCGCGTCGCCGGGGCTGCCGGCCACCACCTCGACGGCATCCGGCAGATTCGCCTCGGCCGGTTTCCTGCTCAGGGCCCGTACGTCCTTGCCGAGCGCCACGAGCTGCTCGACGGCCTCACGGCCGACCTTGCCGGTCGCTCCGGTCACCAGGATCATGGCTCAGGCCCTCCAGCCCTCGGGCCGGGGCCACGGCGAGCCCAGCTGACGGTAGGTGCCCTGGTAGTCCGGCCAGTCCCGGTGGTCGCGGATCTTGCCGTCGACGAAGCGGATCAGGTGGATCTGCTCGCCGGAGAACTCGCGCCCCGTGGCCGGCATGCCGACCAGGTCGCCGACGTGGGTGCCGTACAGGACGAGGTTCGCGCGCACCCACTCGCCGTTCTCCTCCAGCGACACCTCGACGAGGCGGGCCTGCTCGGAGAAGGTCATCCGCAGCCACTTGACGGCCATCGCGAAGGAGTCCGGACCGCGCAGGTCCATGTGCTCCATGGTGGCCGGGTTGAGGTACTCGGGGTGGATGTAGTCGGCGACATCGTCCGTCTTTCCGGTGTTGTACGCGTCTATCATCCGGCGCACAGCGTCGAACTGGCTGCTCATGGGCTTCCTTCCACGGCTTTTTCCCACGGTCCGTCGGGCATCGGTTCGCATCTTCCAGGGCTCGCACGGCCGGGGGAAGGAGCGTCCAACGGGCCCCGACCGCACGTCAGCCGGTCCTCCAGCGGCCCTGCAGCGGCGCTGGGGCACGGCCTCCCACGATGGGTTCGGACAGTCGTCCGTGAAGCCCCGCAGAACCCGGGAGACGTAGTGACCACCGAGACCGCGACCGCGACGTACAAGACGAAAGTCACCGCTGCCTTCAACGGGGCCGCGGCGACCTACGACCGGCTGGACGTCGAGTTCTTCACACCGATGGGCAGCCGGCTCGTCGAACGGGCGCGGCCGCGGCCCGGCGAGCGGGTGCTCGACGTCGGCTGCGGGCTCGGTGCCACTCTGCTGCCCGCCGCCCGGCTGATCGGCGACGAGGGCAGCGCGCTCGGCATCGACATCGCCGCGGCCATGATCGAGGAGGCCGGCAAGGAGGCGGAGCGCCAGGGCATCACTAACGTCGAGGTCCGGGTCATGGACGGCGAGTACCCGGACCTGCCGGCGCGCTGCTTCGACCTGGTCCTCGGCAGCTACAGCGTCATCTTCCTGCCCGACGCCCGTGCCGCGCTGGCCCGTTACGCGGACCTGCTGGCCGACGGGGGCCGGATCGGCTTCACCAGCCCCGTGTTCACCAAGGACACCTTCCCGTTCCTTCCGCCGTTGTTCACCGACCTCATCCCGATGTCGCTGCTGGAGCACCTCCCCGAGGCCTGGCACCCGGAGAACCTGCACCGGCAGCTGCACTCCTGGCTGGAGGACCCCGCGGACCTGACGGCGGCCCTGGAGAAGGCGGGCTTCACCGACGTCGAGATCCACGACGAACCGGTCGTCCAGACCGCGCCGTCCGGCGAGGCCTGGGTCACCTGGTCGCACACACAGGGCATGCGCCTGCTGTGGCAGCACCTGCCCGAGGCGGAGGCCGCCGCGCTGCGCGAGCGCATCATCACCGCCCTGGACGCGCTGCGCGGCGAGGACGGCCGGGTCCGTTTCGAGGTCCCGGTCCGGTACGTGACCGCGCGCGTGGCCCGCTGAGGGTCCTCACCCGGGACGCGCGAAAGGGCGGGGCCCACCGGATCGGATCCGGTGGGCCCCGCCCTTCGTCGTTCGTCGCCGGGGAAGGGGGCGCTCAGGTGACCGAGAGCGCGCCGTCGACCGCGAGGACGGTGCCGTTGGCGTACGCCGCTTCGGGGCGGGTCAGCTGCACGATCCACCAGGCGATGTCCTCGGGCCGGCCGACCCGGCCCGCGGGGATGCGCCCGGCCATCTGCGCGAGGAACCCGTCGTAGGCCTCCTGCGGCATCCCGGCCCGTACCCCGACGCCCGTGTCCACCACACCGGGCGCGATGCCCACCGAGCGGATGCCGCGCGGCGCGAGCTCGACGGCCCAGGTGCGGGTCAGGAAGTCCATGGCGACCTTCGCCATGCCGTACACCGAGTTGTCGGGCCAGGCCCGCAGGCCGAGCGAGCCGGCCGAGCTCACGTTGACGACGACGCCTTTGGTGGCCTCGAGCGCGTCCAGCGCCCGCTGCGTCAGGAAGACGGGGGCCAGCAGGTTCGTGCCGAGATGCGCTGCGACCGTGTCCCGGTCCAGGCCCTCGAGGCCCGTGAAACCGGTGACGGCGGCGTTGTTCACCAGCACGTCGAGCCGGCCGAACTCCCGCAGCGCGCTCTCCACGACCCGTTCGGGCGCTCCGGCGTCGGAGATGTCCGCGGCCAGTACCCGGATCCGGTCCTGGTACCCGTCCGCGGTCTCCTTCAGCGTGGCCTCGCTGCGGCCGACGACGAGGACGTGCGCGCCGTCCTCGGCGAAGGCGCGGGCGGTGGCGGCGCCGATCCCGGTGCCGCCACCGGTGACGACGACCGCCTTGCGAACCTCAGTGTTCGTCATGACGGCCTCAGAAGCACAGAGCGGTGTTGACACCGCGGATGACGGCCTGCTCGGCGTCGTGGCCGAAGTCCTTGTCGCCGATGGTGAACGACAGCTGCACGCGCGCGTGCAGGTCACGGGTGGTCGCCGCGAGCGTGGCGTAGCCCGGGATGCCCGCGCCGTGGCCCCACAGGTCGAGGTCCTTGTCGTTCTGCAGCTTCATGATGCCCAGGCCGTAGCCGATGCCCATGGGCAGGTTCTCGATCATCTCCGGCGGCAGGGCCGTGGTCATCTCCGCCAGCTGCGCCTCGGCCAGGAGCTTGCCGCCGAACAGGCCGGAGAAGAAGGTGTCGAGGTCCTTGGTGGTGGAGATGATCTCGCCCGCGCAGCCGGCCTCGGACGGGTTCATCAGGGTGACGTCGACGGGCTTGCCGCCGATCTCCATGTAGCCGCGGGCGTGCGGCTCCGGGATGTTCGGGTCGTCGCCGGGCAGCACCGTCTCGGTGAGGTCGAGCGGCCGCAGGACGCGCTCGGTGATCTCTTCGCGGTAGGAACGGCCGGTGACCTTGTCGATGAGCAGGCCGATGATGAAGTAGTTCGTGTTGCAGTACATGAACTTCGTGCCCGGCTCGAACTCCAGCGGCTTGGCGGCCGCGATGGCGATGAGGTCCTTCGGCTCGTAGTGCTTGTAGCGGTCGCGCAGGAAGCGGTCACCCGGCTTCTGGAACGAGTCCATGTAGTTGTACAGGCCGCTGGTGTGCTGCATCAGGTTGCGGATGGTGATCTTCTCGCCGTACTCCGGCAGCAGCCCCGGCAGGTAGCTCTCCACCGTGCGGTCGAGGTCGATCTTGCCCTCGGCGACCAGCTGGAGCACCACGACCGCGACGAACGGCTTGGTGATGCAGGAGATGCGGAAGCGGCCGTCCTCGGGGACCGGCCGGTCCGTGCCCAGCTCGGCGATGCCGGAGGTCACGACGAAGGACTCCTCGCCCCGCGCGACACGGAACTGGACGCCGGCGGCGCCGAGTTCCACGAGCCGGTCGGCGGCGCCCTGCACGGCCGTCTGAAGGGCCGAGGTCTCCGGCCGGGCGATCGTCGTCTGGGTCATGTCGGAAAACCCCCATGGGTACAAGGCGTGGTGGTGCGGGTACGGGCAGCGTCCCCGCGGCCGGTAGCGGCACGGCCGGGAGGCGGTGGAGCGGAGGTGGAGGCCGGTCGGGCCGGCGGGCGTCAGGCCAGGTCGTCGCGGGTGACGAGGCGGGTACGGACCTGGAGTCGTCCGTCCGCGGCGCGCACGAGGATGTCCTCGCAGACGCACATCCGGTGCAGGCGCGAGGCCTCGCCGAGCGTGGTGGCGTAGACGGCGACGTAGGAGCGCACCTGCACCGTGGCGTCCTGCTGCGGGCGCACGTCGAGCATGCTGACGACGTGGCGGTGCTGTTCCCTGGCCTCGACGAGCCGGGCGTTGTTGGCGCGGGTGGAGGAGACGAGGTCGGCTCGGCCACGGACCGGCTCGGGCAGGATCGGCAGGGCGAAGGTGGCGTCCTCGGTGAACGACTCGCCCCACTCCTCGATGCGGTGCAGGTCGAGGAGCTGCATCTGGCGGGTGTAGAACTGCTGGACCTCGGCGTGCAGGACCGCGGACTCGACGGCGGGCAGCCGTACGGCGGTCGTGAGATCGGCCAGGATGGTCACGGACTTCTCCGCTTCGTCGGTGGTCAGCACGCGGCTGCTGCGCGTCACTGTGGGCGCCGCACATCGAGCCTTCTTCGAGAAACCCTCGACCCGGGTGCCCTCCAGCCCGCGTCCAGCGGGCTCCGAGCCGGGCGGGACACGGTCGGGGCACCGACCGTTTTCTGGAGGAGAGACATGACGGCACCCACGAACCCGGTGGCGCTGGTCACCGGTGCCACGAGCGGCATCGGCCTGGCTGTCGCACGCGACCTGGGGCGCCGCGGCCATCGCGTGTTCCTGTGCGCGCGTACGCCCGAGAAGGTCGCCGAGACGGTGGCTCAGCTGCGGAGCGAGGGCATCGAGGCCGACGGCACCGCGGCCGACGTGCGCGACCGTGAGTCGGTGACGGCGCTGGTCGCCGCCGCGGTGGCCGCGTTCGGCCCGATCAGCGTGCTGGTCAACAACGCCGGCCGCAGCGGTGGCGGTGTGACCGCCGACATCGACGACGACCTCTGGTTCGACGTCATCAACACGAACCTGAACAGCGTCTTCCTGCTGACGCGCGAGGTGCTGAAGAAGGGCGGCATGGAGGGCGCCGCCTACGGCCGGATCATCAACATCGCGTCCACGGCGGGCAAGCAGGGTGTGGTGCTCGGCGCCCCGTACTCCGCGTCCAAGCACGGCGTGGTGGGTTTCACGAAGGCGTTGGGCAACGAGCTGGCGCCGACGGGCATCACCGTGAACGCGGTGTGCCCGGGGTATGTCGAGACGCCGATGGCGCAGAAGGTGCGGGCCGGTTACGCGGCCGCGTACGAGACGTCGGAGGAGGCCGTGATGGCGAAGTTCACGGCGAAGATCCCGCTGGGCCGCTACGCGACGCCGGAGGAGGTCGCGGGCCTGGTCGGCTATCTGACGACCGATCTCGCGTCGTCCATCACCTCGCAGGCGCTGAACGTCTGCGGCGGACTCGGCAATTTCTGACCGGAGGGGACACAGTCCGATGTCGAACGAGGAGACGGGCGGGCGGGTGCACCGCACCGTTCACGAGGTGGAGGCCGACGCCCCGGCCGACGTGGTGTACGGGATCGTCGCGGACACCGCCCGGTGGCCGCTGTTCTTCCCGCCGAACGTGCATGTGGAGCAGCTGGAGTCCGACGGCACGACCGAGCGGCTGCGGATGTGGGCGACGGCCAACGGGCAGGTGAAGTCGTGGGCTTCGCGCCGTGTGCTGGATCCGTCGGCGCGGCGGATCGACTTCCGTCAGGAGGTGTCGGCGGCTCCGGTGGAGTCGATGGGCGGCTCGTGGATCGTGACCGAGCTGGGTCCCGAGCGTTCGCGGCTGACGCTGCTGCACGACTTCACGGTCGTGGGTGACGATCCGGCGGACGTGGAGTGGGTCGAGCGGGCCACGGACTCCAACAGCCGCAAGGAGCTGGAGAACCTGCGGACTCTGGTGTCCGGCTGGCGTGCTCTGGAGGGCCTGGTGCTGTCCTTCGAGGACTCCGTGCGGATCGACGGTCCCGCGGAGCGGGTGTACGCGTTCCTGGAGCAGGCCGGCAAGTGGCCGGAGCGGGTGGCGCACGTGGACCGGCTCGAGCTGACCGAGGACGAGCCGGGCGTGCAGGTGATGGCGATGGACACGCGGACCGCCGACGGGTCGGTGCACACCACCGAGTCGGTGCGGGTGTGTTTCCCCGAGGACCGGCGGATCGTCTACAAGCAGACGGAGACGCCCGCTCTGATGGCGGCGCACACGGGCCGCTGGACGGTCGTGCCGGCCGAGGGCGGTGGCGTCGTCGCGACGTCGCACCACAGTGTGGTGCTGCGCGAGGAGCCGATCGAGCGGGTGCTGGGCGAGGGTGCGGACGTGGCGCGGGCGCGTGGTTACGTGCGCGAGGCGCTGGGCCGCAACAGCACGGCGACGCTGAACCTGGCCAAGGCGTTCGCGGAGAGCGCGGCGTAGGCCCGGGCGTGCGAAAGGCTGCCGGATCCCGTGGCGGGGTCCGGCAGCCGGGCGTTTGAGGGGGTGTCGGGCGGGTGCGGGGGACGGCGACGGCCCTGGGCCGGCCGGGGGCCGGGCGCAGGGCCGTTTCGCGGGTGCGGTGCCGCTCGTCACTGGTCGTCGGACGGCACGAACCCCAGTTCCTTGAGCATGGGCAGGTAGTTGAAGACGTCGTAGTGCTCGATGATCTTGCCGTCCGCGTCGAAGCGGAGCTCCTCGAGCATGTACCAGGTGACCTTCTTGCCCGTGGGGGCCTTGCCCATGAACTCGCCGAGGTGGGTGGCGTCCACGGTGATGCGCAGGATGACGCGGTCGTCCTCGGCGACGGCGCTCTTGACGTCCAGGTGGAGGTCGGGGAAGGCGGCGAGGCCGCCCTTCATCGCACCGATCATCTGCTGGGTGTCGACCTGGCGGTCCTCGGAGTAGTGCCGGATGTCCGGCGCCCAGTGCTCCAGGATGCCGTCCAGTTCCCAGCGGTTCCAGGCGGCGGCGCAGTCGAGGGCGATCTGCTTGTTGCGCTGCTGGACGGTGGGGGCGGCGGGGATCGCCGGCTCGGCCTGTGTGGCGGTCATGTCGGTGGTTCCTCTCAGGGGATCAGGACGTACTTGCCGACCGCGCGGCCGTCGAGGAGCTCGCGCAGGGCGCGGGCCGCGTCGTCGAGCGGGAGGCGGCCGGCGATCTCGGGGCGCAGGACGCCCTGGCCGAGCAGGTCGTACATGGTGGCGAGGTCGGCGGCGAAGTTCTTGCCGGGCTTGACGTAGTACATGCGCATGCGGCGGCCGCCGGTGCGGCCCAGGAGGCGGGCGAGGGCACGGGTGAGGCTGCGGCGCAGGGCGGGCAGGTGGGGGCGGAACCACTGGCCGGGCCGGTAGCCGGCGACGGAGGAGTCGAAGGAGACGAGGGTGCCGCCGGGGGCGAGTATCTTCCAGCTGTCGTCGAGGCCCTTGCCGCCGATGTGGTCGAAGACGGCGCTGACGCCGTCGGGGGCGAACTGCCGGACGGCGGCGGGCAGGTCGGGGGTGCGGTAGTCGAGGGGTTCGGCGCCCATGTCCCGTACGGCGTCGTGCTTGGCGGGCGACGCGGTGCCGATGACGCGCAGGCCGTGGTGGACGGCGATGCGGGTCAGGACGGAGCCGACGCCGCCGCTGGCGCCGTGGACGAGGACGGTGTCGCCGGGGGCGGCGTCGGTGAGCCGGTGGAGCATCTGCCAGGCGGTGACGCCGTTGGTGACCAGGGCGACGGCCTCTGCGGCGTCGAGGTCCTCGGGCAGGTGGGCCAGGCAGGCGGCGGGGATCTCGGCGTGGGTCTGCCAGCCGCCGTAGCGGGGCATGGCGGCGACGCGGTCGCCGTTCGCGAACCCGGTGACGCCGGCGCCGACCTCGACGATCCGGCCGACGAGGTCGTAGCCGGGGACGAAGGGGAAGCGGGGCGGGAAGGGGTGCAGATGCTGGAGCATCTGCACCTCGGCGTAGGAGACGCCGGCGGCCTCGACCTCGACGACGACCTTGCCGCGGCCGGCGGTGGGCCGGTCGGTGGCGTGCGTCTCGATGTGCTGCTCGGGCTCGCCGCTGCCGGTCATCCGGACGGCGCGGCCGGTGCGGGCGCGGTGGGTGGTCTCGGTTCCTGCGGGGGCGCTCATGCGGCGGTCCTCGTGGTCTGCGGGGTGAAGGCGTCGGCGTGGTCGGCGGCCCACTGCGCGAAGGTCAGCGCGGGGCGGCCGGTGATCCGCTCCACCGTGTCGACGGGGGTCGGGGGGTGGGCGACGGCGTCGGCGAGGTAGCCGAGGACCATCTCCACGACGGGCGCGGGCATGGCCCGGCCCATCTGTTCGCGGGCCTGGTCGGGGGTGATCTCCTCGAAGGCGACGGGCTGTCCGACGGCGGCGGCGATGGCGGCGACCTGGTCGCGCTGGGTGATGGCCTCGGGGCCGGTGAGCACGTAGGCCTGGCCGGCGTGGCGTTCGTCGTCGAGGAGTGCGGCGGCGGCGACCGCGGCGACGTCCTTCTCGTGGATCAGGACGCGGGGGGCGTCTCCGTAAGGGGCGCGGACGACGCCCTCGGCGCGGACGGAGTGTCCCCACTTCCACAGGACGTTGGTGGCGAACTCGTCGGGGCGTACGAAGGTCCAGGTGAGGCCGGAGGCGCGGACGGCCTCTTCCACGGCGCGGTGGTGTTCGCCGCTGTGGTTGTCGCCGGACTCGTCGAGGACGGACGAGGAGGAGAGCACGACGATGTGCCGGACGCCGGCGTCACGGGCGGCGGCGACGATCTCGCGGGCGGTCTCGGGGACCGGGAAGAGGTAGAGCTTGTCGACGCCGCGCAGGGCGTCGGTGACGCTCGCGGGGTCGGTGAGGTCTCCGGCGAACACCTCGGCCTGTGCGGGCAGTCGGGCCGCGGCGGGATCGCGGGTGAGTGCCCGCACGGTCACGTTCTCGGCGAGGAGCCGGTCCACCACGTGGCGGCCCACGGATCCCGTCGCGCCTGTCACCAGTACTGTCACGCCAGTTCCACCCTCGTCACCCTGGGTCTCAGCTCGGTGAGACGTCTCGGTCGGTCTGTGGTGACAGGGTCGGGGCCCGGTCTGGAGGGATCCCTGAGATCCGCTGGACCGGGCCCCTGACCGGCCGCTGCCGGTTACCGGCTGCCGGCGGCGGTGCGTTCGGCGACGTAGGTGGCGATGCCGTCCAGGACGCGGTGCAGTCCGAACTCGAAGCCGCCGTCGTCGCCGAAACCGGAGCCGGGTTCCTCGAAGACCCCGGACATCCAGACGCGGGTGAGGGTCGGGTAGCGGGTGAAGGGGATCAGACGTTCCAGGACGGGGCCGCTGCGCTCGAACCACTCCTGGTGGCTGAGGCCGGTGCGGCGTTCGTCCTGCAGGGCGTCGGCCTCCTGGACGGTGGCGCCGCGCACGTAGCCGTTGACGAGGTTGACGACGGCGAGCATGTCGGGCTCGGTGAGGCCGGTGGCGGAGACGGCGTGCAGGACGCCGTCCCACACCGCGGTCTCGTGGGGTCCCATGAGCATGCGGGAGCCGAACAGGGCGGGCATCCAGGGATGGCGGCGGGCGATGTCCCTGATGTCGCGCGCGTACAGCTCCAGGGCGGCTCTCCAGTCGCCCTCGACCTCGGACAGGGAGGCTGCCTCCGAGAGGACTTTGTCGAGCATGCAGTTGACGAGTTCGGCGCGTCCGTGGACGTAGGTGTAGAGGGACATGGCCGACACGCCGAGCGGTTCGGCCACTCTTCGCATCGCCAGCGCGTCCAGGCCTTCGGCGTCGGCGACCGCGATCGCGGAGTCGACGATCCGGTCGACGGTCAGTCCCTGCTTGGGTCCCCGCGTGCGGGGAGCCGGTTCCCGATGGTCCCGCCAGAGCAGGGCGAGGGTGCGCGCCGGGTCCGCCGGGCGGTCCTTTCTGGCCATTCTCGTGACGTCCTCTCGCTCCACAACAGAACTCCGTACTATATAAAGGGTTTCCCCTTACGGCATACGGAGTTTATGCCCCCACCCCCCATGAGTCCCAGGAGGCATGAGACTTGACCGCTCCCGTCCCCACCGCCACCACGTCCACCCCCGCCGCCGCGCAGCGCGACCGGAAGGAGAAGAAGGGCAGGAAGAAGTTCGAACTGAGCCGCAGGGCACGGAAGCTGACCCTGGCCGTCCACGTCGTCACCTCCGTCGGGTGGGTCGGCCTGTCCCTGGGCATGGTCGTCCTCGCCGTCATGGGCTGGACCACCGACGACCCCGCCGTCGCCAAGGGCGTCTACAAGGCGATGTACGTCTTCGACGACACCGCCGTGACCGTGTTCAGCGTGTTCGCCGCGCTCAGCGGGATCCTGCTCTCCTGGGGCACCGCCTGGGGCTTCATGCTGCACTTCTGGATCATCGTGAAGTGGGTCATCACCCTCTTCATGACGGTCTTCGCCTGGTTCGTGATCCACCCCATCGTCACGCAGGCCGCGAAGAACACCGCGGACTCCGCCGGCTCCTCCTCGGGCCCCGGCTGGCCCGGCGACTTCCTCCTGTGGAGCGTGCCGGCCCTGTTCGCCCTGCTCACCGTCGCCGCCGTCGTGTCCGTCTACAAGCCGTGGGGCCGCACGAAGCGGGGCAGGGCCAAGTCGCCCGCCGCACGCCGCAAGAGGGCCGCCGCGAGCGCGGCGTCCTGAACGTCAGCGACCGGGCCCGCCTTTGCGGGCCCGGTCGAACCGCGCGATCCACTCCGGCAGGCTGCCCGCCGTCAGCAGTCCGGTCCCGATCAGCAGTCCGTCGAACCCGGCGTCCAGCAGACCGGCCGCCGTGCGCGGACCGTCGATACCGCTGGCACTGACCGCGCACCCGGTCCCCGTCGCCCGCACCGCCGGCAGCAGGGCCGGACCACGCGTCAGATCGCCCGCACCCCGCTCCCCCGTGGCGATGTCCTTGTTGTTGACCGCGACCACACAGCTCTCGCCGTACGGCACGGCAGCCGCCTCGGCCGCGTCGGCGACCTCCACGAAAGGGGTCAGGCCCAGCTCCAGGGCCGTCTCCGTCAGCCGCTCCAGCGTGCCGGCCGCCAGCAGACGAGCCGTCAGCAGCACGGCGGAGGCGCCCAGTTCCCGGCTGCGGCGCAGCTGGCCCCGGCTCGTGACGAAGTCCTTGCGCAGCAACGGCAGCGAGGTCAGCGCCGCGACCTCGGCGAGGAGCGCCTCGGTGCCGCCGAACCAGCGCCCCGTGACCACCGACACGCAGGGCGCCCCCGCCGCCTCGTAGGCGGCGACGACCTCGGCGACCGTACGGCCGCCGAGCAGCTCCCGGCCGTCGGCGTCCTGGCGCTTGACCTCCATGACCACCGGGCGGGCCGCCGCGCGCAGCGCGGCCGCGAAGTCCGCGCTCACGCCGCGGCCTCCCCACGCACGCCCCGCTCGCCGCGCCAGGCCCGCACCACCGCACTCGCCGCCTCGGCGTCCAGCGTGCCGAGCGGGCCCCGGGCCGCCGAGTCCACGTCGATGCCGAGCAGCCGGGGATGGTCGAGGACCGTCTCGAAATCGTCGCGGTTGTGCGCGCCGATCCCGCCCGCGAGCAGGAACGGCAGCGTGGTGCGTGCCGCGAGGTCGAGCACCGCGGCCGGGTCCGCGCTCAGCCCGGTGCTGCCGATCCGTCCGTCGGCGGCCGCCGTGTCGAACAGCAGGAGGTCGGCGCCCGCCCGCTCGTACGCGGCGACGAGCGGACCCTGGAGGCAGCGCCCTGCCGGGTCCAGGTGCAGCACCTTGACGATCCGCAGTCCCGGCGGCCCGTCCCGGCGCAGCCGGCGCACCAGCGACGGCGGCTGGAACCCGTGCAGCTGGACCCAGGACAGGCCCGCCTCGGACACGACGGACAGCAGCCGGCCCGCGTCTTTGCCGAAGGTGACCAGGACCGGTTCCACCGTGCCGGTGCGGCGGGCGGCGCCGGCCAGCCGCGCCACCTCGTCGGCGGCGAGGTCGTGCGGGCCGCCCTGGACGCCGCACCACAGGCCCACGAGGTCCGTGCCGGCCCCGGCCACCGCGCGCACCTCCGCCTCGGTCGTGGCACCGCACACCTTGACCAGCATCAGGCCGTCACCGTCCGCGCGGCGTCGGCCTCCAGGGACCCGGCGGCGAACGCCGTCGCGTCGCCGGACTCGAACAGCCGCGGGTGCGCGACGCGCAGATCGGCCAGGATCCGCTCGTAGGGCAGATCGTCGAACTCGCCGTGGAAGCGCAGGAACTCCATGTGGCGGCGCCCCTCGGAGTCGAAGGGGTGGTACAGGCTGTCGCCCGTGCCGTCGAAGTCCAGCGGCGCCATCCGGTACAGCCGGCACAGCTTCTTGTTGAACACCGGGGTCGCCTTGACCCAGCGGCCCTCCAGATGAACGGAGGTCAGTCCGTGCTGGTGGAAGACGTCTCCGCCGACGAGCTCCCTGAGCCGCTCGGAGGCCAGATGGTTGCGGACGTCGGCGAGCACGAGCCGGGCCGGGACGCCCAGCGAGCGCAAACCCGCCGCGAACAGCACCGACTTGTGCAGGCACATCCCGGACCCGGCGCGCACGACCTGGCTGGCGCGCAGTCCCTCGCGCGACAGGTCCGCGCCGTACACCTCGTAGCGGATGCCGTCGCGGACCGCGTGGTAGAGCGCGACCGCGGACTCGGTGGGGGTGCCCGGGCCCGAGGGGAGGGCGGCGGCCACGAAGGCACGCACCTCGTCGGACTCGTGGTCGAGGAACTCGGTGGGGCGCAGGGCGTTGGGGTACATGCGGCGTTCTGCTTTCGTCGGGGGCGGCGGGGCCGGCGTCACAGGCCGAGCAGGGCGGCGATGCGGTTGCGCTGGGTCTCGGAGGTCCCCGAGTAGATGGTCCCGGCGACCGCGTTGCGCAGTTCCTTCTCGATGCCGTACTCGGCCATGTAGCCGTTGCCGCCGAAGATCTGCACCGCGGCCAGGGCGGACGCCACGTTGGCCTCGCTGGTGACGAGCTTGGCGATGGCGATGTCCTCGGTGACGTTCTCGCCGGCCGCCATCCGCTCACCGGTGTCGTAGAGCCAGCGCCGGGAGTTCTCGACGCCGATGCGCAGGTCCACGAGGCGGTGGGAGACAGCCTGGTTGGAGCCGATGGGCCGGCCGAACTGGACGCGTTCCTTGGCGTACCGCAGGCAGCGGTCGAGCCGGTGGCGCATCTCGCCGGCGTTCACCACGAACGTCAGCAGGATCTCCCAGCGCATCACGTACTCCATGACGAGGTAGCCGCCGCCGACCCGGCCCAGGACCCGGTCGGCCGGGACGCGGCACCCGTCGAGGAACAGCTCGCACAGCGGGGAGGTGCGCAGGCCCATCTTGGCGATCGGGGCGCCCACGGTCAGCCCCGGTGTGTCGCGCTCGACCAGGAAGGCGGTGTAGCCGAGCGGGCCGGGCCGGTCGCTGGTGCGGGCGTAGACGGTGATGAGGTCGGCCACGGGGCCGTTGCTGACGAAGGACTTGCTGCCGTCGAGCACCCAGCTGTCACCGTCGCGGCGGGCCCGGGTGCGCATGGCGAGCGCGTCGGAGCCGCTGTCCGGTTCGCTGATCGCGTGGGCGGCGATCAGCGAACCGGAGCAGAGGGCGGGCAGGTAGCGCTCCTTGAGCCCGGGCGAGCCGAAGCGCTGCAGCGGCACCCCGGTACTGGCCAGGTGGGTGCAGACCGAGAAGTTCAGACCGGCGTCGCGGCAGCCCTCCCCCAGCCCCTCCAGCACGTACATGGTGGTGGGCAGGGACTGGCCGAGGCCGCCGTGGCGCTCCTCGAAGGGCAGGCCCAGCAGGCCCGTCCCGGCCAGCAGCTTCCACTTGTCGTGCGGGAAGGCGGCGGCCTCGTCCTGTTCCACGTGCCCGGAGTTGAGCTCGTCCAGGTAGGGGGCCAGGCCGTCGCGCAGGGCCTGCTGCTCGGTGCTCCACTTGATCATGGGATGTCCGCTCGGTGTCCGCTCGGGGGGATCAGTACTGTGAGAAGTCGGGCGAGTCGAGGTTGTGCTTCTCGTCGCCGCGCAGGGCCGGGGTGAACACGCAGACCAGGCGCAGGTCCTCGTGCGGGCTGGCGATCAGCCAGTGGGCGTCGTGCCGGTCCAGGGCGTAGAGGGTCCCGGGGGTGATCGGGTGGGAGTTGCCCGCCTCGTCGACGACCTCGCCGCTGCCCTCGATGCAGTAGCAGGTCTCCAGGTGGTTGCGGTACTCCAGGCGGGACTTGGTGCCGGCCTTGACCACGGTGTCGGTGACCGAGTAGCCGACGCCGTCGGACTGGGTCAGGAAGCGGCGGCTGAGGCCGTTGCCCCACTCCACGCTGGTGACGTCCTCGAGCTTGCGCACGATCATGATCAGATTCCCTTCGTAGTGGCGGGGACAGCGGTGGACGGGAGGTACGCGGGTGTGGCGCCGCGCAGCTCCCTGGTGAAGGCCGCGAACTCCTCGACGGGGTCGCGGTGTTCGGCGAGGGCCCGTTCGATCCGCTCGACACCGGCACTGCCGACGACGACGGAGTGCGCGCCGAGCCCTTCGAGCCGGGTGATGTCGGCGGCGGTGCGGACGCCGAACCCCACGGCGACCGGGGCGGTCGCGTCGGCCTGGAGCGGGCCGAGGACCTCGGCCAGGCGCCGTTCGTCCAGCGGAGCGCCGGTGCCGCTGCGGCCGTAGTGGGCGACGAGGTACAGATAGGCGGAGGCGTGCGCCGCGGCCTCGGCCCGCACCTTCGGCCCCGACACCGCGTAGCACGTGGTGACGACGGGCAGGTCGGCGCGCGCGGCGGCCTCCAGGTACGGGTCGCGGGCGCGCGGCGGCAGTCCGTGCAGGAGCAGGCCGTCGCAGCCGGCGTCGGCCACGGACCGGGTGAAGTCGCCCAGGCCGGGGCCCTTGACCGTGTGGCTCCAGTCGGCGAGCAGGGCGACGCGCAGGTGGCGCAGGGCGGGCCGGGCGGCGGCGACCGCGTCGAGGACGTCGCGGGCGGTCACGTCGTGGGCCAGGGCCCGGCGGGCCGAGCGGCGCACGACGGGGCCGTCGGTGACGGAGTCGGGGAAGGGCACGGCCAGTTCGAGGCAGTCGACGTCGTTCTCGTCGAGCATGGTGAGCAGGTCGGGCAGCAGGTCCAGGGGCGGGTCGCCGGCGTTGAGGAACACGGCGAGGCCGGGCCGCCCGGGGCGGCGGCGGGCGAAGAAGCCGGGACGGTCAGACAACGGACACCGCCCGGGTGCGCAGCCGCTCGACCAGGCCGTGGACGCTGCCGTCGTGGATCGCGGTGCGGGCCGCGGTCAGGGCGGCGTGCCAGTCGGCGGTGAGGCGTCCGGCGACGGCGAGCGCGGCCGCGTTCAGGCACACGGCCTGTTCGGCGACGGGGTCGCCGGCGCCGCGCAGCAGGTCGAGGAAGTGGCGGGCCACGTCGGCGCGGCCGGTGGTGACCGGGGCGAGGTCGCCGAGGTGGCCGCTGCTCAGGCTCAGCGCCTGGGGCCGCAGGGTGAACTCGTCCTCGCCGCCGCCCTCGTAGGTGCGCACGCGGTTGGGGACGATGCCCAGGAGCTCGTCCGCGCCGAGGTCGTTGGTGCACACCCACACGGTGCGGCCGGTGCGGCGTGCCGTGTGCTCGGCCGCCTGCCGGACGGCGGGCAGCATCCTCGGGTCGGAGACGCCGGTGAGCTGCGCGGTGACCGGGACACCGGCCAGGAAGGGGCCGAGGACGTTGACGAAGCGGCCGATGTCGCGCAGGTCCAGGGGCAGCGCGGCGCGGGCGAGCAGGCCGATCTCGGCGGGGTAGACGAAGGTACCGGCGAAGGCGATGCCTTCGCGGTCGAGCACCTCGGCGGTCTCCTCGTAGGAGCGGGTGAGGTCGATGCCGAGGATCTCGAGGAGGTCCAGGGAGCCGCAGCCGCTGGTGTAGGCGCGCGAGCCGGTCTTGACGACCCTCGCGCCCATGGCGGCGGCGGTCAGGGCGGCGGCGGTGGAGATGTTGAAGGTGCGGGGGCCGCCGCCCGTGCCGACGATGTTGACGGTGTCCTGGAAGGGCACGGTCAGCGGGGGGCGGCGCTCGTCGAGCGAGTCGAGGAACGCGGTGAGCGTGGCGGCCCGGGGAGGTGCGGTGGACAGCGAGGCGAGCAGGGCCACGGCCTCTCCCCGGCGCAGTCCTCCGTCGTGGAGCCGGTCCCACAGGGACCGCCAGCTCTCCCGCTCGACCGGCCGGTCGCCGCCGATGAGGGTGACCAGGGCGTCGTGCATGGCTACGCCGCCCCGGCCCGCTGCGCGAGGGCGTCCGCGACGAAGGCGGCGATGGCGGTGACCGAGCGGAAGGCGTCGGGGTCGAGGTCGAGGTCGTCGGTGTCGATGTCGTACGTCGACTCGATCCAGGCGATGACCTTGAGCAGGCCGAGGCTGTCGATGACGCCCGCGTCGAGGAGGTCGAGGTCGGCGTCGAGGTCCTGCGGGCTCACGTCCGGCAGGAACTCCTCCACCACGAACCGCTTGACGGCGGTCAGGTCGTGGGTCGTGTCGGTGTCGGACATGTCAGCTCTCCTTGCTGGGGCGGTGGGTCGGTTCGGGGGCCGCGACGGGCACGCGGTCGCGGTCGACTTTTCCGGTGGAGGTGCGCGGCAGCGGCTCGTCGGTGATCCGTACGGTGGCGGGCACGGCGGCCCGCGACAGTCCGCGGGCCAGATGGCCGCGGAGCACGAGGCTGTCGAGGCCGCTGCCGCCGGTGCGGCGCACCACGGCGTGCAGCAGGTGGCCGGCGACGGGGTCGGGCCGGGCGAGGACGGCCGCCTCGGCGACACCGGGGTGGGCGAGGAGGACGTGCTCGACCTCCTGCGGGTTGACCCGCACGCCGCGGACCTTGACCTGGAAGTCGGTGCGGCCCAGGAGGGTGTGGCGGCCGTCGGCGTCGCGGTGCACGAGGTCGCCGCTGCGGAAGAAGCGGCCGTCGGTGGTGCCGCGCGGGTCGGGCACGAAGGCGGCGCCGCGGGCGCGGGGGTCGAGGTAGCCGGGGCTCTGGAAGGGGGTGGAGACGTACAGTTCGCCGCTGCCGGGGCCGTCCAGGACGCGGCCGTCGGGGGTCACGACGAGGGCCTGCACGCCGGGCAGCGGCCGGCCGAGGGGCGCGGGCACGGTGAGGTCGACGACCTCGTGCAGGAAGCTGTCGTTGGTCTCCGTGCAGCCGTACAGGTTGCTGAGCCGGGCCCCGGGCAGCAGGCCGGGGAGCCTGCCGAGCAGCGGCACGGGCATGCTGTCGCCGGTGAAGACGGCGTGCCGCACCCCCGGCAGGGTGGTGCCGTCCCGGTCGGCCGCGTCGGCCAGCAGCCGGTAGAACATCGGCACCGCCTGGACGATCTCGGGCCGGTGGCGGACGACCTGGTCGAGCAGGTACCGGCCGCGGGTGGCCCGGTCCGGGTCGACGAGGACGATCCGGCCACCGTGCGCGAGCGTGGTCCACACGTCGAGCAGGCACAGGTCGAAGTTGAGGGGGGCGTGATTGAGGACCGTGGTGCCGGGTCCGATGCCGAAGTGCCCCGCGGCCCAGCGCGTGAACGCGGTGATCGCGTCGGCCGTCAGCGGGACGATCTTGGGTGTGCCGGTGGAGCCGGAGGTGGTCAGCAGCAGCAGCGGCGTGCCGTCGGGCGCCGCGGCGCCGCCGGTCGGCGCAGCGCCCGCGCCGCCGTCCGCCGCCCCGGGTTCGAGGACGTGGCGGACCGCGGCCTGCTCGTGGAGCGCGGCCCGCACGTCGGCGCCGAGACTCTGCGAGGTGAGCAGTACCGGGCGGCGCTCCAGCTGGCAGGCGAGGAGCAGGGCCAGGGTCGCGGGCGTCTTGGTGGCCTCGACGGCCACCGGCTCGCCGGGCGGCAGGCCGAGCGCGGCGACGCGCCGGCGCTCGGCGCCGGCCAGGGCGAGGAGTTCGCCGTAGCTGGTCTCCCCGTCCCGGCCCACGAGCGCGATGGCGTCCGGGTGGGCGCGGGCCCGCGCGAGGAACGCGTCGGCGGGCGTACGCCCGCTCTCCGCACTGGCTGCGCCTGACATCACCTGAGTCCCTCCGGCCGAACGGTCTGCAACCGATCCTGGGACGCGCGGCTGGAGAACCGTTCGAGCGGCGGTGTACGGGGTCAGCGTTCCAGCAACTCCGCCAGGACCGGGGCCGGTTCGGTGCCGGCCGCTCCCGAGGGAAGCCACTCGGCGCCCTCGCGCCGGTAGGGGTACCAGCGGCCGTCGCGGCCCAGGCGCAGTTGCACGCCCCGCTCCTCGAAGGTCCAGTGGTTGTCCTGGACCAGCGGCGCCGGCAGTTCGTCCTCCTCCCAGCCCTCCGCCAGTTCGGTGCGGGTGCGGGCGAGGACCGGTGCGCCGGGGGCGAAGGTCTCCTCCAGGACCTCGAGGCCCGCGGCCGCTCCCTGCCGCCAGGCCGCGGCGGCGGCCGGCAGCCGTTCTCCGCGCCCGCTCGCCCGCCCGAGCCGGTCCAGGGTCCGCGCGTCGGCGTGGGCGGCGAGCCGCACCGTGTCCTGCCACGGCGTCAGCGGTGGGGGCGGGACGGCGGTACGGCCGAGCGCGTGGGCGAGCAGGGCGCGGGCGCGGACCGCGGCGTCGGCGGCCTGCATCTCCAGCGGGTCGGCCTCGATACCGGAGCGGGGCAGGTCGTCCGTGTCCACCGGGTCCGGCAGTCCGGGCGGGGCGGGCAGCGGTGCGACGGGGCGCGCGTAGGCCTCGGCGGCCTCCTGGAGTTCCCGCTCCGCCTGCCGGCCGGCGTCGCCGTCCTCGGTCCCTGTCCCCTCGCCGTCACCGGCCTCCCCGTCGTCCCCGACCCCGGCCTCGTCCCCGACCTCGTCCTCTTCCTCGTCCTCGTCCTCTTCCTCGTCGAGGCCGCCCATGGCGTGCAGCAGCACGGTGGTGCGCAGTTCCTCCAGCGCCTCGTCGCGGTCCCGGCCGCGGCACAGCAGCAGCAGGAACGGGTCCTGGTCGAGCAGCCAGCCGAACTGGTAGGCCAGCGCAGCCGCGTGCGCGCACGGGTGGTCGAACGAGTCACAGTCGCACTCGGCCTCCAGGTCGCCGTAGCCGGGCAGCATCCGCACCCGGGCGTCCTCGACGGCCTCCAGGAGGTCCGGCGGCAGCGTGCCCTCCAGGACGGCCTCCAGCTCGGCGGGCCGGTCGGCGAGCTTCTCCCACAGCAGATCCCACTCCTCGTCGTCCAGCACGGCGAGGGTGATCTCCACCCGGTGCGTCTCCTCGTCGTGGACGGTGACCGCGATCCGGCCGGGCGCGACGGACACCGGTCCGAGCCGGCCCGAACGGGCCGCGCTGCGCCCCTCCTTGAGCGGGTCGGCGTCGAAGAGGCCGTCCTCCAGGGCGTCCGCCCAGGCGCCCGCCCACCAGCTCTGGCCGCGGACGCGGCCGCCCCGGCGGGCGGGAAAGGCCGCGAAACCGCGGGCCCTCGTGTCCCCGGCGCCGGCGTCGTCGTAACCGCTCAACTCGTGCTCCTCAGCTCGACCAGGTTGGCCAGTTCGTCGTTGGTCAGCTCGGTGAAGGCGGCCTCGCCCGAGCCGAGCACCGCGTCCGCCAGCTCCTTCTTCGCCTGGAGCATGGCGGCGATGCGGTCCTCCACGGTGCCCTCGGCGACCATCCGGTGAACCTGCACCGGGCGGGTCTGCCCGATGCGGTAGGCGCGGTCGGTCGCCTGGGCCTCCACGGCAGGGTTCCACCACCGGTCGAAGTGCACGACGTGGTCGGCGCGGGTCAGGTTCAGTCCGGTGCCGGCGGCCTTCAGCGAGAGCAGGAAGACGGGCACCTCGCCCTCCTGGAAGCGGCGGACGAGGTCCTCGCGCTTGGCGACCGGGGTGCCGCCGTGCAGGAGTTGGGCCGGGACGCCGCGGTCGGCGAGATGGCGTTCGAGCAGCCGGGCCATCGCCACGTACTGGGTGAACACGAGCACCGCGCCGTTCTCCGCGACGATGGTGCCGAGCAGTTCGTCGAGGAGCTCGAGCTTGCCGGAGCGGCCGGACAGCCGCGGGGAGTCCTCCTTGAGGTACTGCGCGGGGTGGTTGCAGATCTGCTTGAGACCCGTGAGGAGTTTGAGGACCAGGCCCCGCCGGGCGATCCCCTCGCTGCCGCGGATCTCGGCCATGATCTCGCCGACCAGCTTCTCGTACAGGGAGCTCTGCTCGGCGGTGAGGGTGACCGGGCGGTCCGTCTCCGTCTTGGGCGGGAGTTCGGGTGCGATGCCGGGGTCCGTCTTGCGGCGGCGCAGCAGGAAGGGCCGCACCAGTTCGGCGAGCCGCGCCGCGGTGTCCTGCCGGGGCCCGCCGTCCTCCTCGGCGATCGTGCGCTCGGCCTCGATGGGCCTGGACCAGCGGGTCCGGAAGGCGCCGTGGGAGCCGAGCAGGCCGGGCGTGGTCCAGTCGAGGATGGCCCACAGTTCCGACAGGTTGTTCTCGACGGGGGTGCCGGTCAGGGCGATCCGTGCGTCGGCGGGGACGAGCCGCAGCGCCTTGGCCGTGCTGGACTGCGGGTTCTTGATGTGCTGGGCCTCGTCGGCGACGACCATGCCCCAGGAGTGCGCGCCGAGCCGTTCGGCGTCCAGGCGCATGGTCCCGTACGTGGTCAGGACGAAGCCCGATTCGGCACCGTCCAGGCTGCGTCCGGCGCCGTGGAAGCGGCGGGTGGGGGTGCCGGGGGCGAAGCGGCGCACCTCGCGCTCCCAGTTGCCGAGCAGGGAGGCGGGGCAGACGATCAGCGTCGGCCCCGTCGTGGCGGGGTGCTCCTGGCGCAGCAGGTGCAGGGAGATCAGCTGGATCGTCTTGCCGAGCCCCATGTCGTCGGCGAGGCAGCCGCCGAGTCCGAGCGAGGTCATCCGGTCCAGCCAGCGCACGCCGCGCAGCTGGTAGTCGCGCAGGGTGGCGTCGAGCGCGGCGGGCGGGCCGAGGGGTTCGCCGCCGCCCTCGGGGTCGCTGAGCCGGGCGCGCAGGGCCTCCAGCCACGGGGTGGGGGCGACGCGGACCGTCTCGCGGCCGGCCACGGCGACCTGGGTGAGGGCGGCGCCGAGTGCCTCGATGGGGGTCAGGGGTTCGAGTTCGGGCTCGCGCGCCTTGCGGGCGAGCGCGGCGGGGATCAGCAGCCAGCGGTCGCGCAGCCGGACGACGGGGCGCACCGCGTCGGCGACCTGCCGGGTCTCGGTCTCGTCCAGCGGCTCGCCGTCGAGGGTGAGCTGCCAGCGGAAGCCGACGGCCGCGTCCGCGCCGCCGAAGAAGGAGCGCAGGTCCTCGGGCGCGTCGAGTCCCGCGCCGACGACGGCCACGGCGTCCAGGGCCCGGCTGTCCTCGGCGGGCCAGTGCAGGTCGATGCCGTGGGCGCGCAGCCGGGCGGCGCCGTGGCCGAGCAGTTCGTCGATCTCGGCGTCGCTGGGTTCGAGGTCGCCGGGCACCGGGAGCAGGCGTTCCAGCGGGGCCCAGACGCCCGCGGCACGGCGGGCGGCCTGCGCGATGTCGTTGACGGCCTGCGGACCGAAGCCCGGCAGGCTGCCGTCCAGGACGGCGCGGGCCGGTCCGGCGAGGGTGGGGTCGGCGAGACTGTGCGCCCAGGGCACCAGCACCGGGGTGGGCGGCTCGCCGGGGGTGGTGCGCAGTTCCAGCCGGAAGGAAAGGCGTACGCCGCTGTCGATGCCGGCGGAGATCTCCTCGGCCCAGGCCCGCAGTTGTGGGACGTGCTGGGGTGCGGCGGCGGCGAACGCGGCCCGGCCGGACGCGGCTTCGGCGGCCGGGGTGCGGGGCAGCGTGTCGGCGACGGCGTCGACGAACGCCCGGACGAGACCCTCCGGTTCGGGCAGCCGGGCGGTGGTGCCCGGACGGGGCAGCGCGCGGGCCTCGGGCGGCATCGCGGCGGCCAGCGCGCGGACCCGGGTGATGTCCTCGGGGTCGAGCGGTCCGGCGCGCCAGGTGTCGTATCCGCCCGGTGAGACGCCGGGCAGCAGCCGACTGCGGGCGCTCAGGTGCAGGGCGAGGACAGCGGTCGCGCCCCAGAAGGCGGCCGCCGGGTGGGCGTCGGTGCCGGGGCGGGCCGCGTGGGCGAGCACGGGGAGCGCCTCGGCGACTCCCAGGCGCAGGGCGGGGACGGCCCGGAGCGTTGCCGTGCCGTCCTCCGCGGTGACCAGCGTGACCTCGGTCCTTTCGCCCGTCGTCCCGTCCGGGAGCGCGGCGCCGTCAGGACACCAGAAGGAGAGGTGCCCGGTACGGGCCGGGTCCCCGGGGTCGAAGACCACCGCGCACCGGGCCAGTGCGGTGTCGGGGCCGGCCGTCGTCACTGCCTGGGTCATCGGTCGGGTCGCTCCCCTTGCGTCGCGTGTGTGTTCCACGGGTGCGGGCCGTGCCGTACGGCCCGCGGGTCCTGGTGTGCTGTCAGCGTCCGAGGCTCTGGTAGCGGCGTACCGCCAGCGGGAAGAAGATCGCACAGATGACGGCGGGCCACAGGACTCCGAGAAGAATGGCGTGTTCCGCCGCCCAGGAGCTGCCCTGCCAGCCCGGGTTGCCGAACAGTTCGCGGGTGGCGGTGCCGGTGGCCGACAGCGGATTCCAGTCGGCGATCGCGGCGAGCCAGCCCGGCATGGTGTCCGGCGAGACGAAGGCGTTGGACAGGAAGCCCAGGGGCCACACCAGGGTCTGTACGGCGGTGACGGCGGCGGTGTCGGTGAAGACGAGACCGAGGTAGATGCCGACCCAGAGCAGGGCGAAGCGCAGCAGCAGGAGCAGGCCGACGGCGGCGAGCGCGCGGGAGAACCCTTCGTGGGCACGCCAGCCGACGGCGAGGCCGCACAGGATCATGACGCTCAGGCCGACGACCGAGTTGAGCATGTCCGCGATGCTGCGGCCGGTGACGACGGCGGCGGACGAGGTGGGCATGGCCCGGAACCGGTCGGTGACGCCCCGGGCGGTGTCGGTGATCACGGCGAGCATCGTGACCTCGATGCCGAACACCATGGTCATGGCGAACATGCCGGGCACGAGGAACTCGCGGTAGTTGCCGCCGCCGGGTACGTCCATGGCGCCTCCGAAGAGGTAGCCGAACATCAGCACCATCATGATCGGGAAGAGCAGTCCGATGATGACGGGCGCGGGGTTGCGGGCCCAGTGGGCGAGCGAACGCCCGGTGAGCACCCAGGAGTCGGCGAGGGCCCAGCGCAGCGAGCCGCCGTCGCCGGACGTGTTCTGCGGGGTGGTGGTCGCGGTGGTCACACCGTCACCTCTTTCTCGTCCGCGGGGCGCTCCCCGGACTGCTCTGCCGTCTGCTCCGCGGGCTGTTCGCCGGTCAGGTGCAGGAAGACCTCGTCGAGGGTCGGACGGCGCAGTGCGATGTCCTCGACGTCGATGCCGGAGTCCTGCAGGGCGCGGGCGGCGCCGGTCAGGGCAGCCACCCGGTCGTCGACGGGGCCGCCGACCCGCCGGTTGTCCTCGTCGACGTCGGCGCCGCGTCCGGTGACCGAGGCGAGCACGCCGGCGGCGGTCCCGAGGTCGGCGGCGTGGCGCAGGGTGATGTCGATGCGGTCGCCGCCGATGGCGGACTTGAGCTGGTCGGGGGTGCCCTCGGCGATGACCCGGCCGCCTTCGCCGCGCGGGGAGGCGATCACGGAGACGGAGTCGGCCAACTGGTCGGCCTCGTCCAGGTACTGGGTGGTGAGCAGGACGGTGGTGCCGCCGTCGACGAGCGAGCGCACCGCCTCCCAGACCTCGTTGCGGCTGCGCGGGTCCAGGCCGGTGGTGGGCTCGTCGAGGAAGAGCACGCGGGGGGCCAGGATGAGGCTGGCGGCCAGGTCCAGGCGCCGGCGCATACCGCCCGAGTAGTCCTTGACCTGCTTGTCGCCGGTGTCGGCGAGGCCGAACTGGGCGAGGAGTTCGTCGGCCCGCCGTCCCGCGGCCTGCTTGCCGAGGTGGAACAGGCGGCCGAACATCACGAGGTTCTGGCGCCCGCTGAGCACCTCGTCCACGGCCGCGTACTGGCCGAGGAGCCCGATCCGGGAGCGGACCTGAGCGGCCTGCCGGGTGACGTCGAAGCCGGCGACCTCGGCGCGACCGCCGTCCAGCCCGGCGAGCGTGGCGAGGATGCGGACGGCCGTGGTCTTGCCGGCCCCGTTGTGGCCGAGCAGGCCGTGCACGGTACCGGCCGGCACCCGCAGGTCGAATCCGCTCAGGGCGGGGGCGTCACCGTAGCGTTTGCGCACGTCCTCGGCATGGATCGCGTACTCGGATCCCATGGAAGTCCTTCCTCACAGGGCTCGGGGCGGGGGCTGGGGGGGCGACCCGTGGGCACACCTTCGCCCCAGCATGCCCGGGCCCGCTCGGCTGTCTCTCGAGTGTCGCTCGAGCCCGGGGTAGGACGTTCCAATCCCGTACCGTTCGCACCCGTTCTGGAGGAAACACCGTGGTCACCTTCGTCAACAGGTTCACCGTCACCGGCCCCGCGGCGGAGTTCGAGCAGCTCTTCGAGCAGACGTCGGCCTTCTTCGTGGCCCAACCCGGCTTCGTCGCGCACCGGTTGATGCGGCACGCGGACCAGCCGGGCAGCTATGTGAACGTGGCCGAGTGGCAGGACGCCGAGTCGTTCCGCCGCGCGGTGACGCATCCCGACTTCGCCCCGCACGCGGCGGCGCTGCGCGCCCTGTCGACCAGCGACCCGAACCTGTTCACGACCACCGTGCTGGAGCGGCGCAGCAGTTGAACGCGGGTGCGGGAGAAGGGGCCGGGGCGCTGACGCGCCCCGGCCCCTTCGTGTGCGGTCAGTCCCCGGCCGGGCGGATCGCGAGCGCGTGACGGAAGATGTCACGCGGGTCGTAGGCCGCCTTGACGGCCTGCAGCCGCCGGTAGTTGTCCTTGTAGTAGAGCCGGTGCCACTCCACGCCCGAGGTGTTCCACTTGGGGTCGGCCGTGTCGATGTCGGGGAAGTTGATGAAGCAGCCGTCGCCCTGCCCGTCGGGCACGGGGACGCCGCCGGTTGCGGCGTAGACGTCCGCGTACAGCCGGCGCATCCAGTCGACGTTGGCGTCGTCCTTCTCCGGGTCCTGCCAGGTGTTCATGTACAGGGCCCGCATGACGGAGTCGCGCTGCGCGGTGGCGGTGTCGCCGGGCTCCGGGGAATTGGCGCGGCCGCCGTAGCCCTGCAGGGAGACGGACGCCGTGTCGTGGGAGTGGTCGAGGTCCGCGAGACGGTCGAAGAGGACGTCGATCTGCGCGTCGTCGTAGGCCCGGCGCAGATAGGCGCTCTTGAGCTTCTGGCGGCCCTGCTCGGCGTCCTGGTTCGCCGCCAGTGCCTCGACGGAGGCGAACCAGGGCAGCTGTTCGGTGGGCAGTACGTACGGCTCGGCGCCCACGCCGTCGGTGAGCGCGTCGATGTGGTCCTGCAGCAGCTTCTCGGCGCCGGGCAGCGTCGCGTCGAGGTGGGTGAAGGCGATGGCGGCCATCCCCGAGTCGTTCTCGCGCTGCCTGCCGAGCAGGATCAGGCCGCTGAACAGGCCCCGGTAGGGGGAGTCGGGGCCGCTGTGGCGCTCGTGCCACCGACCGTGGTTGCGCACCAGGGTCCGGAAGGCGGCCTTGTCGAGCCCCTCGCGCGGGAACATCACCGTGGAGGCGAGCATCGAACCGGGCGGGCGGGGCAGCAGCTTGCCCGGGTCGCTGCCGGTGGCACCCGGGGAACGGAACCAGTAGCGGGTGACGATGCCGAAGTTGCCGCCGCCGCCTCCGGTGTGCGCCCACCACAGGTCGCGGTGCGGGTCGCCCGGCTCGCGGGTGGCGACGATCGCGCGGGCCCGGCCGGAGCCGTCCACGACGACGACCTCGACGGCGTACAGGTGGTCGGAGGAGATGCCGTGCCGGCGCGAGAGCTGCCCGAAGCCGCCGCCGACGACGTGGCCGCCGAAGGCGACAGTGGCGCTGGCACCGCCGGGCACGGTCACGCCCCAGCCGTAGTACAGGGTCCGGTACACGTCGGCGAGCTGGGCGCCCGCGCCGACCTCGAAGGCCCGGCGGCCCGCGTCGTAGCGGACGGTGTCCATCTCGGCGAGGTCGACGACGACCTCGGCGCCCGAACCGCCGACGAAGTTCTCGAAGCAGTGGGCACCGCTGCGGGCCACGACCCGCTTGCCGGCCCGCACGGCGTCCTGGACCGCCCGCACGACCTGGTCGGTGGTGGTGACCACCTGGAAGGACTCGGGGCGGGTGGTGAATCGCTTGTTCTTTCCGCGCAGCGCGAGGTCCTCGTAGCGCGGGTCGGACGCGCCGACCGAGACCGGTCCGAAACCGGCGCCGGCCGTGCTGGCGTGGGCGGGGGCCGCGGTGACGGCGGCGAGGGTGCCGCCCGCGGCCGCGGTGGCGGTGGCCGCCGCGACGGTGTGGGTGAGGAACCGTCGGCGGTTCGGGTCGGTCATCGTGAACCTCTCGGGGCGGGACGGGCGGTCAGGCGCTGGCGCGGGCGGACAGGGCCCGGTTGACGATCTCCAGGAGGGCGCGGGGCGTCTCGGCCTCGTCGACGGCCTCCTCGTCGAGCACGACGTCGTAGTCGCGCTCGATCCGGCCGGTGGTCTGCAGGACGGCGAGCGAGTCGTAGCCGAGGTCGACGAAGAGGACGTCCATGACGTCGCCGTCGAGGTCGACGCCTTCGCCCTCGCCGGCGCACTCGCGCAGCAGGGTGGTCAGATCCGCCATGTCCAGGTGTTTCACGCTGATACCTCGTTTCGGTGGGTGGATCGCTGAGGGAAGGACGGGTTCCGGCCGGTCAGCCGGCGGTGACCACGGTGGCGGCGTTGAAGCCGCCGCGGCCGCGGGCGAGCACGAGTGCGGTGCGCAGGGCGGTCCCGGTGCGCGGGGCGCCGGTGACCAGGTCGAGCGGGCAGTCGGCGGCGAGCCGGGTGACGTTCGTGGTGGGCGGGACGACCTGGTCGCGCAGGGCGAGCAGGGCGGCCGCCAGGTCGAGGGAGGCACCGCCCGCGCTCAGGCGTCCGGTCATCGTCTTGGGCGCGGTGACCGGGACCCCGTACGGGCCGAACAGGTCGGTGAGCGCCTCGGCCTCGGCCCGGTCGGCGTCCCGGCGGCCGGCCGCGTCGGCGAACACGACGTCGACGTCCGCGGTGGTGAGCCCGGCGTCCGCCAGCGCGAGGCGGGCCGCGTCGGCCAGCCGGGGGCCGCCCCGGCCCGGGGCCGGGTCGAAGGTGGCGGCGCAACCGGCGACCGTGCCGTGGACGCGGGCACCGCGCGCGCGGGCGGATTCCGCGTCCTCGAGGACGAGCAGGGCGCCGCCCTCACCGACGACGTGCCCGTCGGCGTCCTCGTCGAAGGGGAGGTAGGCGCGGGCCGGGTCCTCACGGATGCTCAGCTCGCCGGTGGCCAGATGGGCGGCCCAGCCCCACGGGCACACGGCGGACTCCAGTCCCCCGGTGACGACGAGCCGGGCTCCCCTGCTCAGGTGCCGGCGGGCGTGCGCGACCGCGTCGAGGCCGCCCGCCTGTTCGGAGACGAGGACACCGCTGGCGCCGCGCAGGCCGTGCTTGATTGAGATCTGGCCGGAGTTGACGGCGTAGAACCAGGCGAACGCCTGGTAGGCGCTGACGTGGTTGCCGCCCTTGCTCCACAGCGCCTCCAGCTCCCGCTGGCCGAACTCGAAGCCGCCGGCCGAGCTCGCGGTGACCACGCCGGCCGCGTACTCCGGCAGGTCGGCCGGGTCGATGCCCGCGTCCGTGAACGCCTCGGCGGTGGCCGCCAGCGAGAGGCGGGTGACGCGGTCGGTCTGCGGGAGCAGACGGCTGGGGACGTGGTCCTCGTCGACGAATCCCGGCACCTCGCCGGCGAGCCGGGCCGGGTAGGGGCCGGCGTCGAACCGGGTCAGCGGGCGGATGCCGCTCTCGCCGCGCAGGGTGGCGGCCCACCAGGCCTCGGTGCCCAGGCCGTTGGGTGCGGCGACGCCGATCCCGGTGACCACGGCGGTGCGCGCGCGTCCGCCGGTCTCGGCAGCCGTCTCGTCGCGGGTCGGGGTGATGGTGTTCACGCTGCTTCTCCCAGGCGCGGGCGGGTGAGGATCATGGCGCTCTGGAAGCCGCCGAACCCGCTGCCGACGGTGAGCACGGTGTCCGTGCGCTGTTCCCGGGCGGTGAGCGGGGTGTAGTCGAGGTCGCAGGCGGGGTCCGGCTCGTGCAGGTTGGCGGTGGGCGGCACGGTGTCGTGCTCGATCGCCAGGGCGCTCGCGGCCACTTCCAGGGAGCCGATCGCGCCGAGCGAGTGCCCGATCATCGACTTGATGGAACTGACCGGCACTTCGTGGGCGCGCTGTCCCAGGGCCTGCTTGAAGGCGGCCGTCTCGTGGCGGTCGTTCTGCTTGGTGCCCGAACCGTGGGCGTTGATGTAGTCGACGGCGCTCGCGTCGAGCCGCGCCTCGTCGAGGGCGGCCCGGATGGCCTCGGCCATCTCCTTGCCGTCGGCGCGCAGTCCGGTCATGTGGTAGGCGTTGCTGCGGGAGGCGAAGCCGGCGATCTCCGCGTACACGTGGGCGCCGCGGCGGCGGGCGTGCTCCAGCTCCTCGATGATCAGAACGGCCGAGCCCTCGCCGAGGACGAATCCGTTGCGGGTGCGGTCGAAGGGGCGCGAGGCGGTCGCCGGGTCGTCGTTGCGCGGGCTGGTGGCGCGGATCGCGTCGAAGCAGGCCACGGAGATCGGCGAGATGGGCGCCTCGGTGGCACCGGTGACCATGATGTCGGCGGAGCCCTCGCGGATCACCGAGACGGCGTGTCCGACGGAGTCGAGGCCGGAGGTGCAGCCGGTGGAGACCATGGACACCGGCCCCTGGGCGTCGGCGGTCCAGGCCACCTCGGCGGCCATCGAGCTGGGGACGAAGAAGTCGTAGAGGTGGGGCACGGCCCGCTCGTGGTCGACCAGCCACGCGGAGCCGTGGTCGCTGACCTTCGCGTACTCGACGTCGAGGCCGGTCGTGCAGCCGACGGCGCTGCCCAGGGTGACACCGGTGCGCAGGGGGTCGAGGGAGCCCGCGAGGCCGCTGTCGGCCAGCGCCTCGCGGGCGCCGACCACGGCGAACTGCGCGGCCCGGTCCAGGCGTTGCGCGTCCTCCTCCCCGATGCCGTGGGCCGCCGGGTCGAAGTCGACCTCGGCGGCGATGCGCGAGCGGAACTGCGCGGGGTCGAACAGGGTGATGCCCCGGGTGGCGGTGCGGCCGGACGTCAGCAGCGACCAGAACTCCTTGGTGCCCACTCCCCCCGGCGCGACGACTCCGATCCCCGTGATCACGACGCGCCTCATCGGTTGTGCCTCACAGTCGTCTCCTCCGTTACGGCGGGCCGGTCCGGCCGGCCGGACCCGTGCGGGACGTCCCGCACGGGCTCCGAGCCTCGCGGAGCCACCTAGAGGTGCGCTCGAAGAACGGACGGCTGCAACGGAGGCGTCGGCTCCGCTCAACACGGCGGCCGCGCCGCTCCCCCTCACGGGAGAACGGCGCGGCCGCTGGGTCCGCTCGGGGCGCCGCGGGACCGGTTTCCGGTCAGCCGGTCTTGCGGCGGAACTGGCGCTTGCGGTTGCCGGAGCCGCTCATGGTCTTGACCTTGAGCCGGCCCTCCTCGTGCGCCTGCCGCGCCTGCGAGGCCTGCGCCTTGCGGTTCAGCGCCGCGCGGAACTTCTCGCGCGCGGCCTGCTCGTCGACGTCGCCCTGGGGGTTCTGTGTCATACGGACCTTCTTCGTCTCCGGAAAGCAGTGGTCGTGCGCCATCGTCGCGAGCGGTCCTGGACCCGCGCTCGAGTCCTCCTGAAGCGCGCCTCGGCGGCGCGTGTTCAAGAGTGAGCGGCGGCCCGCGGGGACCGGGGTCACGCTCCCAGGGCGAGGAGGCCCGCGCGGGGCCCGTGCTGCGGCGAGGAGTGGGACAGATGTCGGCTACGAGGCGGGTGCACACCTATCCCTTCGAGGGCGAGGTGCACGGGCTCGAACTCCACCCGAAGTTCGAGGAGTTGCGGGAGAGCGATCCGCTGGCGCGGGTGCGTCCGCCGTACGGCGGCGAGGGGTGGCTGGTCACCCGGTACGACGACGTGCGCACCGCGAACTCCGATCCCCGTTTCAGCCGCAACCAGATCGGCGAGGACACGCCGCGCACGACGCCGCTGGCCCGGCGCGGCGACACGATCCTGAGCATGGACCCGCCGGAGCACACGCGGCTGCGCAAGCTGGTGTCGAAGGCGTTCACGGCGCGCCGGATGGGCGCGATGCAGGGCTGGCTGGAGGAGCTGTTCGCGGGGCTCCTGGACACGGCGGAGCACAAGGGCGCTCCCGCCGATGTCGTGCGGGACCTGGCCGAACCGTTCACCATCGCGGTGATCTGCCGGCTGCTCGGTGTGCCGTACGAGGACCGGGAGAAGTTCCAGCACTGGTCCGAGGTCATCATGTCGACCACGGCCTACACCAAGGAGGAGGCCGTCGCGGCGGACGCGTCGATCCGCGCGTACCTGGCCGACCTGGTGGCGGCGCGGCGCGGCGGGGAGTACGACGATCTGCTCCAGGTGCTGGTCTCGGCGCGGGACGAGGGCGACCGGCTCTCGGAGGACGAGCTGATCACCTTCGGGGTGACGCTTCTGGTGGCCGGGCACGAGACGTCCGCGCACCAACTCGCCAACATGATCTACGTGTTGCTGACCCACGAGGACCAGCTGGCGCTGCTGCGCGAGCGGCCGGAGCTGCTGCAGCGGGCGGTGGAGGAGCTGCTGCGCTTCGTGCCGCTGGGCAACGGTGTCGGCAACGCGCGGACCGCGCTCGAGGACGTGGAGCTGAGCGGCGGCACGGTGCGGGCCGGTGAGGGCGTGATGGCCGCGGCGGTGAACGCGAACCGTGATCCGCGGATGTTCGAGGATCCGGACCGGCTGGACATCACCCGGGAGAAGAACCCGCATCTGGCGTTCGGTCACGGGGCGCACTACTGCCTGGGCGCGCAGCTCGCGCGTATGGAACTGCGGGTGGCGATCGGCGGCATGCTGGAGCGTTTTCCGGAACTGCGGCTCGCGGTGCCGGCGGACGAGGTCGAGTGGAAGTCCGGCGGACTGTTCCGGGGGCCGCGGCGGCTTCCGGTCGCGTGGTGAGGGAGAACGTCATGAGTGATCAGGAGAAGCAGGCCCGCTGGCGGATCGAGGCCGATGCGCAGGCGTGCATGGGGACGGGCATCTGCGCGGGAGTGGCTCCGCACCGTTTCCAGGTGGTGGACGGGCGTTCGAAGCCCTCCACGGAGGAGTTCCCTCCGGACGACGCGGTGTGGGACGCGGTGGAGTCGTGCCCGATGGAGGCGCTGCGGGTGCGGGACACGGTGAGCGGCGAGGTGCTCGACCTCTCGTGACACGGCCCGGAACGGCTCTCGAGCCGTTCTCGAGCGGAATTCGAGGGGCGTGCTCTTTCATGGCGTTACCGTCGGAAGTGGTGTGCCCGCGGCTGGATTCAGCAGGAATGCGGGCGCCAATTCACCTTTACCACAACCCAGTTGTCCGAGCTGTGTCGACTTGACATGAATCAAAGGGGCATATGAGGATCCCCTCGGATTCTGGAATTCATAATTCCGGTCACGTTTTCGCACCGTGCGACAGGAGAACCGAATGAAGTTCGCGATCGTCATCATCGAGAACGCCGAGTCCCGGCGGCAGATCCAGGAAGACCGCTCCACGTACCGCAAGAAGATCGAGGGCTGGATGGGCCAGCAGGGCCAGGCCGGTGTCCTCGTCGGCGGCGAGGCGTTCGAGACCGAGGCCGTCGCCCCGGTGACGGTCCGCCGCGACGCCGACGGCGCCCCCCAGGTGATCGAGGGCCCGTTCGCCGGTGACGCCGAGACGCTGGGCGGCTACATCATCGTCGAGGCGGCCGACCGCGACGCCGCCGTCGAGATCGCCAAGACGTGGCCGAACCCCGAGACCCTCGAGGTCCGGCCGCTGTGGACCGCCGCGTAGCCCTCACCGGCGACCGGTCCCGACCCGCGGCCGGGGCATGCCACGGCACCGCCCCGGCCGCGGGCTCCGTGCCCCCGGGCGTGCAGCAGACGAAGGAGGGACGGCCGTCATGACGGACGCGCTGGAGGCATCCGAGGTGCGGGCATCCGCGGCGCGGGACGAAGCCGCGCGGAGCGGCGCGGCACAGGACGGGGCCGCACCCGACGTACCGGCGCAGAGCGAGGCCGGCCCGCTGCGGTCTCTCTTCGACGCCGTGCACGACACCGTCACCGAGGTACGGGCCCGGCAGGACGACTACTTCGTCCGGCGACCGCTGCGCCTGCCCGCCCGGCTGCTCTCGGCCGGCGGCGACGAGACGGTGGCGGCGTCCCTGGCCCGGCTGCTGGGCGACACCTACGCGCTCACCGTCGAGGCGGTGTCCGACGAGGCCGAACTGACCGCCGTGGACCGCCTCGCGGCCGCCCGCGCCACCCGCTCCGGCCCCCTGCCGGCCCCCGCACCGCCGTCCGCGCGGGAAGCGGCCGCCCTCGCCCGCCTCCAGGAAGAACGGCGCGCCGCCGTCACGCGCGAGGCCGACCGGATCGGCGCCGCCGCACCCGAGCGCGTCGGCGTCCTCGGCGGCGTCCTGCCCTACCTCGCGGCCGGACCCCGTACCGAGGACCGGCCCCCGGTCGTCCTCGTCAACGCGCTCGGCATGGGCACCGCCCTGTGGCACCCCCTGATGGCCGTGCTCGCGCGCACCCACCGGGTCCTGACCTGGGCACCGCGCGGCACCGCGCCGGACAGCCGTCCGCTGCGCCTGCGCGACCAGGCCGACGACCTCGCCGCCGTCCTGGCCGCCGAGGGAGCACGCGAGTGCCACCTCGTGGGCTGGTGCAGCGGCCCCAAGGCGGCCCTGGCCTTCCACCGCCGGCGCCCCGGCGCCGTCCGCTCGATGGTCTTCCTGCACGGCTCGTTCCGGCACACCGGCGACGCGGCCGGACGCGAACCCGACACCCCCTACGAGCGCAACCTCGAGGAGCTGTGCCGCGCGGTGACCGCCCGGCCCGCCCTCGCCGGCCGCCTGCGCACCCTGTTCACCGGGGCCCCCGCGCCGCTGCCCGACGACACCCCGCCGCACCAGGCCGCCGAGGAGGTCCTCGCCCGGCCCGCCCGCGCCCTGGACACCGAACTCCTGCGCCCCTTCGCGGACGACGCCGTCCTGGTCGCGTACGCGCGCCAGCTCCTCGACTACTGGGCCGACGACGCGCTGGCCCACGCGGGCGACGTGGACGTGCCGGTGCTGTGCGTGGGCGCCGAGTTCGACCGCATCGCCTCCCCCGAACGCCTCGCGCTGGCCGCCGGCCGCTTCCCCCGGGCCCGCCACGAGCTGCTCCCCGGGGCCACGCACCACTCCATGTACGACCGGCCCGCCGAAGTGGCCGCTCTGCTCACCGAGTTCTTCGCCGCGGCGGAGCCTCGCTCAATTGTGAGCGGCGCCCCTCGCTGACGCTCCCTAGCGTCGGACTCCAGGGGCTCCTACGCCTCTTCATCAGTGCGACGAAGGAGACTGAGCGATGACCGACGCGGCGAGCGGTGCCCGGAGCGCGTTTCTTCCCGCCCACAGCGGGCCCCTGGGATCCGACTCCGGCCTGCTGCACACCGGCAACGCGGGATTCATCATCCACCGTGCGGGCCAGCTCAACCACGCGTTCCGCGCTCAGGGCCGTGAGTTCGCCACGGACCTGGTCGGCCATCTCAACAAGGTGATGGAGGGGATCGCGACGATCGTCGTGCACGAGGAGATCCTCGGCACCGCCGACCGCCTCCACTGGCTGATCCACATGAAGCAGCCGAACGACTACAGCCGCTTCCTCGAGGTCGCCGACCACGACCGCAGCTTCAAGGAGATCACCGAGGCGGACCGCATCGCCGCCGCCGAGGGCGCGGGCAACTGGGAGCGCATGTTCGTCGAGGGTTCCTTCAAGGAGCGCGTCTACGTGCCGCAGCACGGCCTGGACGAGCACGACGACGACCACGGCCACGACGACCACCACGAGGCGTCGGACACCTTCGTCCCGCCGGCCCGCCACCAGACGGGTCTGCCCGACGACCAGATGCGCAGCTCCGTCGACAGCGGCCTGACGATCCTGCGCACCGCCCAGACCGCGTTCAAGTTCCGCACCGAGGCCCGCGAGTTCGCCTTCGCCTGGGCCAGGGAGGTCAACCGCGCGCTCGCCGGCGAGGCCACGGTCTACCTGTACGAGGAGACCTTCGGCCAGCAGGACCGCATCCACTGGATGATCCACCTCGAGAGCTTCGACACCTACCGCAAGCTGGTCGAGCTCAGCCGCCACGACGCCGGCTACCAGGCCCTGTCCGACCGCCAGTTCGTGCCGGACTACAAGGGCGGCGGCGGCTGGGAGCAGACCTTCGTGTCGCCGACCATCCAGGACGTCGTGCTCACGCCGCTGCACGCCGGCTCGCCCTCCTGGTTCTGAGGGCGGACGCGACCGTGACGGCCACCGGCCCGGTCCACGACGGCGTGCGGCTGACGGCACAGCCGCACGTCCTGCGGGTCACGCTCGCCAGTGCCGACGGCCTCAACAGCCTCGGCGGCGGCACGCTCCGGGCCCTGGAGGCGGCCCTCGACCGGGCCGAGGCCGACCCGGAGTGCCGGGTGCTCGTCATCGAGGGCTCGGGCGGCACGTTCTGCACGGGGCTCGACTTCGAGGAGGCCGTCACCGACGCCTCGGGCGCCGACCAGGGCGGGGCCGCGTTCCTCGCCCTGATGCGGCGCCTGGGCCGCACCCCGCTCGCGGTCGTCGCCTGTGTGGACGGCCGGGTCGCCGGCGGCGGCGTCGGACTCGCGGCCGCCGCCGACCTCGTGATCGCCACCGAGCGCAGCGAGTTCAGCCTGCCGGAGGCCCTGTGGGGCCTCGTCCCCTGCTGTGTGCTGCCGGTGCTGGTGCGGCGCACCGGCTACCAGCCCGCGTACGCGATGGCGCTGAGCACCCAGCCGGTGCCGGCCCGCCGCGCCGCCGAGTTCCGGCTCGTGGACGAGGTCGTGCCGGACCCCGAGGCGGCGGTGCGCAAGCTGCTGGTCCGGCTGACCCGGCTCGACCCGGTCACGATCGGCGAGCTCAAGCGGTACTTCCAGGCGATGTGGTTCACCACGCAGGACACGGACGAGTTCGCGCTGCGCGAGTTCACCCGGCTGATCGACTCGCCCGTCGCGCGGCGCCGCATCACCGACTACACGACTACGCGGCGGCTCCCCTGGGAGGCGCCCCGGCCCTGACCGGGGCCGAGCCAGGAGGGACGACGCGATGGTGGCACTGGTGTTCCCGGGTCAGGGATCGCAGCGCAAGGGCATGGGCGAGGGGCTGTTCGCGCGCTTCCCCGAGCTGACCCGGCAGGCCGACGACATCCTCGGCCATTCGATCGAGGAGCTGTGCCGCACCGGGGGCGAGGGCCGCCTGGACCGCACCGAGTACGCGCAGCCCGCGCTGTTCGTGGTCAGCGCGCTGTCCTGGCTGGCCCGTGACCCGGCCCTGCCCGAGCCCCGCTTCCTGGCCGGGCACAGCCTGGGCGAGTACGGCGCGCTGTTCGCCGCCGGATGCTTCGACTTCGCCACCGGCGTGCGGCTCGTGCGCGAGCGGGGCGCTCTCATGGGGCGGGTGCAGGGCGGCGGGATGCTGGCGGTGGTCGGCGTCGACGGCGACGAGGTCCCGGGGCTGCTCGCGCGGTCCGGCGCCTCCGGGGTCGACGTCGCCAACTACAACTCGCCCGCCCAGACCGTCCTCTCGGGCCCGCTGGACGAACTGCGCACGGCGTCGGCGGCGTTGTCCGCGCGGCCGGGCGTGCGCTGTGTGCCGGTCCGGGTGAGCGCCGCGTTCCATTCGCGGCACATGCGCCCGGCCGCCCAGGAGTTCACCCGGTTCCTGACCGGTTTCACCTTCGCCGACCCGGACCGCACCGTGGTCTCGGGCGTGACGGCGCGCCCGTACGGCCCCGGCGAGATCGCCGGTCTGCTGGCCCGCCAGATCGAGAGCCCGGTGCGCTGGTCGCAGACCATGGAGTACCTCGCCGCGCACGGCGTGGACGCGGTCGAGGAGATCGGCCCCGGGCAGGTCCTGACGAACCTGTGGAAGCGCGGCCGTACGGAACGCGCCGCGCGGACGCCCGCCCCGGCCGCTCCCGCCGCGACGGCCGCGGCGGCCACCGCACCTTCGGCTCCCGCCCCGGCCACCACCGCCGCCGCCACCGCCGCACCGGCCTCCGGCGGTCTGCGGGCCGAGGAGCTGGGCAGCGCGGAGTTCCGCCGCGCGTACGGGATCCGCTACGCCTATCTCGCCGGCGCCATGTTCCGGGGCATCGCCTCCACGGACCTGGTGATCCGGATGGGCCGGGCCGGGCTGATGGGCTTCTTCGGCGCGGGCGGCCTGGCCCTGGACCAGGTGGAGAAGGCCGTCGTACGGATCAAGGAGGCGCTCGGCCCCGACGGCCGCTACGGCGTCAACCTGCTGCACTCCATCGACGACCCCGCCTACGAACAGGCCGTCGTCGACCTGTGCCTGCGCCACGACGTGCACGACGTGGAGGCCGCAGGCTTCACCCAGCTCACCCCGGCCGTCGTCCGGTTCCGTTTCGCCGGAGCGCACCGTGACGCGGCCGCAGGGCCCGTCGCCGTACGGCGCGTGCTGGCGAAGGTGTCGCGGCCCGAGGTCGCCGCCGCGTTCATGGGCCCCGCCCCCGAGCCGATCCTGCGCAAGCTGCTCGCCGAGGGGCACCTCACCCCGCTCGAGGCCGAGATCGCCGCCGAACTCCCCGTCGCCCAGGACATCTGCGTCGAGTCCGACTCCGGCGGGCACACCGACGGCGGCGCGGCACTGACCCTGCTGCCCGCGATGCTGCGCCACCGCGACGCGGCGATGATCCGGCACGGCTACGGGCAACGGATCCGGATCGGCGCGGCCGGCGGGATCGGGGCACCGGAGGCGGTCGCCGCCGCGTTCGTGCTCGGCGCCGACTTCGTCCTCACCGGCACGGTCAACCAGTGCTCGCCCGAGGCGGGCACCTCCGACGCGGTCAAGGACATCCTCGCCGGACTCGACGTGCAGGACACCGCCTACGCCCCGGCGGGCGACATGTTCGAGATCGGGGCCCGGGTCCAGGTGGTCCGCAAGGGCACCCTGTTCGCGGCCCGCGGCAACAAGCTGTACCAGCTCTACCGCAGCCACGACAGCTGGGAGTCGATCGACCCGGCGACCCGGCGCTCGGTCGAGGAGACCTACTTCAAGCGGCCGTTCGACGAGGTGTGGGCGGAGACCCGCGCCTATCACCTCGGCCGGGGGCGGGACGCGGAGATCGAGAAGGCGGACCGGCTGCCCAAGCACCGCATGGCTCTGGCCTTCCGCTGGTACTTCGCCCGCTCCGTGCGCTGGGCCCTGGAGGGCGATCCGGCCCAGCGCGTCAACTACCAGATCCAGTGCGGCCCGGCGATCGGCGCGTTCAACCACGTGGTGCGCGGGACCGCTCTGGAGGACTGGCGTGCCCGGCACGTCGACCTGATCGCCGAACGGCTGATGACGGGCGCCGCCGGCGTCCTCGCCGCCGTCCGCTGACCCCGCGACCCTCGTCACACCGCATCACCCTGACACCTGCATACCTGGAGCCAACATGACGGCACTGACCTTCCACTCGACCAACTCCGGTGTGGTCGTCGAGCGCACCGCGCAGCTCAAGCAGGCCCACCGGGCCGAGGGGCGCCGGATCGCCCTGGAGCAGGCCGCCTACCTGAACGAGAAGTTCGCGGGCCGCACGACGGTCACCGTGCACGAGGAGACGTTCGGGACCCGCGACCGGCTGCACTGGCTGATCAACCTGCCGCGGCTCAGCGGGCACCGGGAGCTGGCCGGGCTGCTCGACGGCGACGAGGGCCCGGCCGCGGGCACCGACTGGCCGGGCATGTTCGTGGACGGCTCGTTCTCTGAGACGGCGCTGATACCGCAGCACTGGGGCATGTACGGAACGGACGAGGCGCTGCCGGAGGGCACCGTCATCGACGCGGCGGCTCCGGACCTGCGGGTGCCGCCGGCGCAGCGGCAGACGTCGATGAGCGCGGAGCAGACCCTCAACTCGTCGACGGCCGGTTGGATGATCCACCGGGTGGCCCAGCCGAAGTACGCCTTCCGGGCCGAGGCGCGGCTGTTCGCCCGGAAGATCACCGAGTCGATCAACACGCGGCTGCCGGGGATCGCCTCGTCGTTCCTGTACGAGGAGGCGTTCGGGCCCGCGGACCGGGTGCACTGGCTCATCCACATGAAGTCGGAGGACGCCTACTACGACCTGATCGACATGCACATGCGCATGGACGAGGCGACCCGGGCGATCTATCTCGACGAGATCATCGCGCCGGAGAAGGGCGGCGGCACCTGGAACCGTCTGTTCGTGGAGCAGAGCATGGGCGACGTCTCCTTCGCCCCGCTGCGCTAGAGAAACACTCGCTCCGCGCTCGCCTCGCGCTCGCCCCGCGCTGGTCCGCCACTGGTCCTCCGCTCGCCGACCGCTCCGCGTCCGCTCGCCCTTCGTTCGCCGCCCGCGGGACCGCTCACTTCTGAGCGGGGCCGCGGGTGTGCTGCTTCCTAGGGTGCGTCACGGCGCAGCAACCGTGGTCTTTCCCAGGGGGAGCGGATATGGAGCCTGGAACCAGCCCGGCGGGGCAGCAGGGCGAGGTCGGCGACGGTCTCGCCGCGCGGGTCACGGACGTGGTCGTCCGGGTCCTGTCCGAGGCCCGGCCCGGCGAGCCGTCCGCGCACGCCGGCACCGAGGTGGGCCGGCTGGCCCTGGACTCGATGACCGCGGCCCGGCTGTGGCTCGCGGTGCAGGGCGAGTGCGCGGCCGACGTGCCGCTCGGCTGGCTCGCGGAGGCGGACACGATCGGCGCGTACGCGCGCCGGGTCGCCGAGCACGCGGCCGGTGGCGCCGGCGCGGCGGACGCCGAGGACGGCGGCGCCGCGGTCGGCGCGAAGGTCGTCGCGGATCCCGGCGCCCGCCACGAGCCGTTCCCGCTGACCCCGCTGCAGGAGTCGTACCTGATCGGCAAGGAGCCGGAGCTGCAGGCGGACGCGGCGGGCTGCCACCTGTACCGCGAGTTCGACGTCCCGGCACTGGACCCGGACCGGCTGCGGGACGCGTGGCAGCGGCTGGTCGAGCACCACGACATGCTGCGGTCGGTCGTCACCGACGACGGCCGCGTCCGGATATCCGATCGGGCCCCCGAGTGGGAGATGCCGGTGCGCGAGAGCGCCGACCGTGCCGCGTTCGGCGCGACCGCCACCGCCGTGCGGGCCCGGATGTCCCACCACCTGTTCCCCGCCGACGCCTGTCCCCCGTTCGCCGTCGAGGTGACCCTCGGCCCGGACGGCACGGGGCGCGTCCACTTCGGCATCGACGCGATGGTCACCGACGGGCAGGGCCTGGACCTGCTGACCGCGCAGTGGGAGGCGTGTTACGCCGACCCGCGGCACACTCTTCCCGCACCGGCGGCCTCGCTGTCGGTGCGGGACTGCGTCGTGGCCCTGGACGCGGCCCGCGGCGGCGCCGCGCACCGCCGCGACCTGGAGCACTGGGTGCGCCGGCTGGGCGAACTGCCGGGCGCCCCGGGCCTGTTCACCGACGCCGAGCCGGAGCGGGGCGCGGGGCTGTCGTGCGTGCGCCGCAGCAGCCGCACCGCGCGTCTGGCGCCCGGCGAGTGGGACGCGCTGCGCGAGCGGGCGCAGGCGCTGGGCGTCTCGCCGACCTCGCTGGTGCTGACCGTGTTCACCGAGGCCCTGGACCGGCACGGTGACCAGCGGCCGTACTCCCTCGTCGTGACGACGAGCCGGCGCCCGCACCTCCCCTCCGGGGCCGACCTGCTGGTGGGCCCGTTCACGGCGACCACGTTCGTGGAGGCGGTGCCCTCGGGACGGCACTCGTTCGAGGAGGCCGCCCGGCTCACGCACGCCGGGCTGTGGCAGGCCGTGGAGCACTCCTCGGTGTGCGGGGTGAGCGCGCAGCGGGCCCTGCGCGGCCGCGACGCAGGGCCCGGGCCGCTGCCCGTGGTGTTCACGAGCATGCTCGACACGGCAGGCCGCCCGCGCGAGCGGGGCTTCGGGGCGGCGCCGGTTTACGCGGTCAGCCAGACCACCGGGGTGTGGCTCGACCATCAGATGTGGGAGCAGGACGGCGCGCTGCACGTGCGCTGGGACACGGCGGACGCGTGCTTCGCCCCGGGCGTCGTGGACGCCGCGTTCGCGTCGCTGTGCAACGGACTGCGGGCGGCCGCGGTGGACGGCCCGGTCGCCGAACGGCCGCTGAACGACCTGCAGCAGGCGTACTTCGTGCCCCGGGCGGCCGGTGAGCCGGGCCCGTGGCGCGGCTGCCAGGTCGTGGTGTCGTACGAGACCGAGGAGCGGGTGGACCCGCTGCGGCTCGAGTCGGCGGTGGTGCGGCTGGCGGAGGCGCACGAGGTGCTGCGCTCGGCCGTCACCGAGGACGGCGCCGTGGCGGTGCGGGCGCGGGCGCCCCGCCGCTGGGCGGTGCCGGTCGTCGAGGGCGTCCCGGCGGAGACGGTGCGCGAGGCGATGGCGGCGTGCCCCTTTCCGCTGGGGCGGCATCCGCAGTTCGAGGTGCGGGTCGTGCGCGGCGACGCGGGCGACACGGTGCTGCTGTCGGTGGACCTGACGCTGGCGGACGCCCGGAGCATTCATCTGACGGGCCGTGAACTGATGCGCCTGTACGCCGATCCGTCGGCGGAGCCCGTCCTCGTCCGGGCCACCGGGGCGGACCGGGCCGGCACGGACGGCGACGCGGCGGCCGGGCACTGGAGCCGGGTGCTGCGGGACCTGCCGCCGGGCGTGCCGCTGCCGGAGCCGGACGCCGCGGCGGGGCCCGAGCGCCGGGTCCGGCTCGACGGTGCGGCCCTCGCGCTGCGGCCGCTGGCCGAACGCTGCGAGCGGCACGGTGTGGGCCTGGACGCGGCGCTGCTCACGGCGTTCACCGATGTGCTCGCCGAGCGGTTCGGGCCGGACTTCGCGGTGCCGGTGGTCCGCTGGGACCACGCGCTGGACGCGCGGCGGCCCGGCGAGTTCACGAAGCTGAGCTGGCTGCCGTGCCCACCGCGCGAGCTGCCGTTCGCGCAGCGGGCACGGGTCCACCAGGACGCGCTGGAGCGGGACGCGGCGGTCGGGGGCAGCGGTCTGCCCGAGCTGCGCCGAGCCGTGGCTCGTTCGGGCGGCGCGGGCTACCCCGTCGTCTACACCTGCGTCCTGGACCTGACCGGCCGCCCGCTGCCCGCCGCGGTGCGGGAAGGGCCGTGGCTGAGCTGCACCCCGGACGTGTTCCTGGACTGCATCACGACGCTCGACGCGGGCCGGCTGCGGCTGTCCTGGGACACCGCGCAAGGACATGCGCCGCGGGAGGGACTGGACGAGCTGTACGAGACGTACGCGCGGGCCGTGACCCGGCTCGCCGAGGACGACGGGGCCTGGCGGGAGACCGCGGCCCCGGTCTCCCAGCCAGCCGGGGAGGACGGCACGGACGAGGACGGAGTGCCGGTGGGCGCGGAGCTGCACAAGATCCTGCACACGTGGAACGACACGGAGTTCCCGTTCGACGGCGAGCGGTTGATGCACCGGCCGTTCGAGGAGCGCGCGGCCGCGCAGCCCGAGGCGGAGGCCCTGCGCTGGCGCGGCGGCTCGATGACGTACCGGGAGCTGAACCGGCGGGCCAACCGCATCGCGGCCCGGCTGGCCGGACAGGGCGTGGGGCCGGAGACGGTCGTGGCGGTCAGCGTGCCGCGCGGTCCGATGATGGTCGCGGCGGTGCTCGGCATCCTCAAGGCCGGTGGCGTCTACCTGCCCATGGAGCCCTACCTCCCGGCGGAGCGTGCGGCGGTCATCCTGGAGGAGGCGCACGCCGAGGCGGTCGTCGTCACGGCCGACCGCGAGGGCTGGCCGGTGCCCGAGAACTGCCCGTCGGTGTGCGCGGACAGCGCCGTCGCGGGCCCGCACCCGGCGGACGCGGACGAGAACCCGGAGCCGGCGGCTCAGCCGCACAACACGGCGTACATCATCTTCACCTCGGGCAGCACGGGCCGCCCCAAGGGCGTCGCGGTCGCCCACCGGCCGGTCCTGAACCTGCTCAACTGGTGTGAGCGGACCTTCGGGTTCGGGCCGGGCGACATGGGGCTGTGCGTGACCTCGCTCGGCTTCGACCTGTCGGTGTTCGACGTGTTCGGGCTGCTCGGCGCGGGCGGCGCGCTGTACATCGCGGACGCGGAGCAGCAGCGCGATCCGGGTCTGCTGCTCGACGTGCTCGTCGAGGAACCGGTCACCTTCTGGAACTCGGCGCCGACCACGCTCGCCCAGGTGGGCGCGCTGCTCGACGCGGTGCGCCCCGGCGCCGGCACGAACGATCTGCGGCTGGTGTTCCTCAGCGGCGACTACACGCCGCTGTCGCTTCCGGACGAGGTCAGGGCCGTGTTCCCGCGCGCCGACATCATCAGTCTGGGCGGCGCCACCGAGGCGACCGTGTGGTCCAACTGGTTCCGGGTCGGCGCGATCGATCCGGCGTGGCGCAGCATCCCGTACGGCAGGCCGATCGACAACTGCCGCTACCACGTGCTGGACGCGCGGATGCGGCCGTGCCCGGTGGGCGTCGAGGGCGATCTGTACATCGGCGGCGAGTGTCTCGCGCTCGGGTACGTGAACCAGCCCGAGCTGACCGCGGACCGCTTCGTGCCCGACCCGTTCCACGACGATCCGCAGGAGCGGCTCTACCGGACCGGTGACCGGGCCCTGTACTACCCGGACGGGAACCTGAGCTTCCAGGGCCGTTCGGACGGCCAGGTGAAGATCCGCGGCTTCCGCGTCGAGACGGGCGAGATCGAGCACCGGCTGCGGGCCCACGACGGGGTCAAGGAGGCCGTGGTCCTGCCCCGCGAGGACGGGTCGGGCGACCGGACACTGGTGGCGTACGTGGTGGCGCGGGCCGAGGCGGCGCCGTCGGCGCGGGAGCTGCGGTCGTTCGCGGGGCAGACGCTGCCCGAGTACATGGTGCCGAACTTCATCGGATTCCTGTCCCAGTTCCCCGCCACCGCGAACGGGAAGCTGGACCGGGCGGGGCTGCCCTGGCCGCTGGGCAAGGAGCATCTGACGGCGCCGGAGACGAGTGCCGCGTCCGAGTCCCCGGCCGAGACGCCCGCGGCCGCGCCGCGGTCCGCGGCGGACGCGAGCCCGCGCGCGGACGTGCCCACGATCGAGGAGCTGCGCGAGCGGATCTCCGGCATGTTCGCGCAGACGCTGGGGACCGGTGCGGTGGATCCCGATGCCGATCTGTGGGACCAGGGCGCGACCTCGTTCACGATGGTCCGCGTCTCGGGCGCCCTGCAGAAGGCGTACGAGGAGCGCTTCCCGGTGTCGGCTCTCCTGGACAATCCGACCGTCGACGCGATCGCCCGCTGGGTGCACTCCCGGCTGGGCGGCGGCGCGGCTCCGGTCGCGGTGCCCGTACCGGAGCCGGAGCCCGCGCCCGCGCCCGTGGCTGAGCCGGAGCCGGTGGCCGAGCCGGTGCAGGCCGCCTCTGAGGTGCCGCCGGACTCCGTGGACTTCTTCTCGGCCGAGGAGCGCGAGCGGTTCAAGAAGCGGCACTGGAACCGGCGCCCCGAGGAGCCGGGGCTTCCTGAAGTGGCCTTGCCCGAGGCCGAGTTCGAGCCCGAGCTGTTCGCCTGGCGGTCCAGCCGCCGGGACTTCCTCGACCGGCCGGTGGAGCACCGCGCGTTCGCCCGCCTGCTCGGCCTGCTGCGCCAGGCCGGCGGTCCGGACGGGGCCAGCTCCCTGTACCCGTCGGCCGGCGACACCTACTCCGTGCAGGTCTACCTGCACCTGACGCCGGACGCCGTCGAGGGCCTGGACGCCGGGCTGTACTACTACGACGCCGCCCGCCACGCGCTGCGCCTGCTGCGGCCCAGTGCCTGGCCGGACCGCGGGACGCACTTCTACTACAACCGGCCGGTGTTCGACCGCTCCCGGTTCGGGATCTACCTGTTCGGGCAGCGGCACGGCATCGAGCCGCTGTACGCGGACGAGAGCCTGCGCTATCTCACCCTGGAATCCGGCTACATGGGCGAGCTGCTCATGCTGGGGCAGGCCGCGCACGGCGTGGGCCTGTGCCCGATCGGCGCCCTGAACACGGACGAGCTGCGCGAACACCTGGGCCTGGACGAGGGCCACGTCTTCCTTCAGGCCTTCCTGGGCGGCGCGGCCGCGCACCCCGCCCGCTCCGCGCACGGCACCGCGCCGTTCTTCGCCGAGCCCGTGCGGCCGGCGGCCGAGCCGGTGGCCGAGCCAGGGGCCGAGCCGGTGACGCACGCCGCACCGGCCGGGGCCGAGGCTCCCGTCACCGTCCTCGAACACGGCGAGCACGTCACCGAACCGACGGCCGTGATCGGCATGGCCGGACGCTTCCCGGACGCCCCGGACCTGGAGACCTTCTGGGACGGTCTCGTCACGGGCCGCAGCGCCGTCGCCGAGGCGCCCCCGACCCGCCCCGAGGCCGCTCCCGAGGGAGCCCGGGCGGTCGGCGGGTTCCTGCCGCACATCGACCGGTTCGACAGCCTGCACTTCCACGTGTCGCCGCAGGAGGCACCGGACGTGGACCCGCAGGCACGCCTGATGCTGGAGACGGTCTGGCAGTGTCTCGACGACGCCGGGCACACGGCGGAGTCGCTGCGCACGTCGGCGGGGCGCGTGGGCGTGTTCATGGGCGCCATGTGGCACGACCACCGACAGCAGGGCGCCGACCGGTGGCAGGCGGGCGACAGCGCGCAGATCGCCGCGGCCGGCTCCGACATCGCCAACCGGATCTCGCACTTCTTCGACTTCCGCGGCCCCAGCCTCGCCGTCGACACCTCCTGCTCCTCGTCGTTCGCCGCACTCCACCTGGCCGTGGAGAGCCTGCGCCGCGGCGAGTGCGGCGCGGCCGTCGTCGGCGCCGTGAACCTGCTGGCCCACCCCTACCACTGGGGGCTGCTCGACGGTCTCGAACTGCTCTCCGCCGACGCCTCGCCCGCCGCGTTCGCGGCCGAGGGCAGCGGCTGGCACCCGGGCGAGGGCGTCGGCGTCGTGCTGCTGCGCCCGGCCGGCGCGGCCCGCCGGGCCCGGGACACCGTGCACGGCGTCATCGAGGGCACCCGGGTCGGCCACGCGGGCCGCGCACCGCGCTACGGCGCCCCGCACACCGAGGCCCTCGCGGACTCCCTGGCCCGCGCCCTCGCGGACGCCTCGGTGATCCCCGACGACGTCGACTACGTGGAGTGCGCCGCGGCCGGCGCGGGCATCGCCGACGCGGCGGAGCTGGAGGCGCTCGGCTCCGTGCTCGCCCGGTGCACGGGCACCGCCCCGGTGCCGGTCGGCACGCTGAAGCCCAACATCGGCCATCTGGAAGCCGCTTCCGGCATCTCGCAGCTGATCAAGTCGCTGCTGCAGCTGCGGCACGGACAGATCGCGCCGACCCGGGTGGCCGCCGAACTGAGCCCGCTCGTGGACTGGGACGCCCTGCCGGTCGAACTGGCCGACACCCCGCGCCCGTTGCGGCCGCGCGCGGCCGATGGCCGGGCCACGCTGCTGATCAACGCGGTCGGCGCGACCGGCTCGTACGGCCATGTGGTGCTGCGCGCCCCCGGGCACGACACCACGGCGCCGGACGCGGACGAGCACGCCGGAACGACGGCGGACGACACCGGGCGGACCCCGCACACCGTGGTCCTGTCGGCCGGTTCGGCCGACGGTCTGCGGGTGGCGGCCGGGCGGCTGCGCGAGCACCTGGCGGGCGCGGGCCGCACCGCCCGGCTCGACGACGTGGCCTGGACGCTGCAGACCGGCCGGGCCTCCCTCACCCACCGCCTGGCGCTGAGCGCCGACAGCACCGAGGGGGTCCGGGCCGGGCTCACCGCGTTCCTCGACGGCCGCCCGTACTCGGGCCTGGCCTCGGGCGTCGGCGACCCGGCGCTCGCCGAGGCGCCGGCGCGGGCGGACGACGTGCGGCAGGCCGTGAACGACTGGCTGCGCGGCCACCGGGTGGACTTCGCCCGGCTGTGGCCGGCGCCGGCCCGCCGTGTCCCGCTGCCCGTCCATGTCTTCGCACCGGTACCGCACCCGGTCGCGGTCCCCGCCGCCCGGCAGCCCCGGACCGAGCCCGCTGCCCCGGAGCCCGCTGCCCCGCAGCCGGTGCCCGCGCCGGTCACCGCGCCCGTGGACCCGCGGGACGGACAGGACCGGGACCACGTGCGGCAGTACGTCATCGAGTGCTTCGCCGACGCGAGCGGTATCGCCGCCGACCAGCTGCACGCACGGGTCCCGCTGGAGCACTACGGGCTCAGCTCCCGGCTGGTGGCCCGGTTCAACGAGCGGGTGCGGCGGGACGTCCAGGGCGTGTCCAGCACGGTCCTGTTCGAGTACGCCGACCTCGCCGGGGTGGCCGAACACCTCGCGGCGCACCACGAAGGGCCCTGGTCGGGGCAGCAGTCCGCCGGGAACGCTCCGGCTCCGCACACCGAGTCGCAAACAAGCCCGCAAACAACTCCACAAACAATCCCGCAACCGATGCAGCAGTCAGCTCCGCAATCAGTGACGCGAACAGAGCGGCGCTCCGGCCCGGAGGCCGGGGCGGAGCCGATCGCGGTCGTCGGGATCGCGGGCCGCTACCCGGGCGCCCGGGACCTGGACACGTTCTGGAACAACCTGGCGGGCGGGGTCGACAGCATCGGACCGCTGCCCGCCGAACGGGCCCGCGAGGGCTGGCCCGTCGACCGGATGTGGGGCGGCTTCCTCGACGGCGTGGACCGCTTCGACAGCCTGTTCTTCGGCATCACCCCGCGCGACGCCCAGCTCATGGACCCCCAGGAGCGCCAGTTCCTCGAGGTCGTCTGGGAGACGCTGGAGGACGCCGGCTGCACCCGGGCCCGGATCCGCGAGCAACTCGGCTCCCGGGTGGGCGTGTTCGTCGGCACGATGTACAACGAGTACCCGTTCTTCGGCGTCGAGCGGTCACTGACCGGGGAGAGCGCCGACACCGGGTCCGCGGTCGCCGGCATCGCCAACCGGGTCTCGTACTTCCTGGATCTGCACGGCCCGAGCCTGGCCGTGGACACCATGTGCTCGTCGTCGCTGACGGCGCTGCACCTGGCGGTGGAGAGCCTGCGCCGCGGCGAGTGCGCGGCCGCGCTCGCGGGCGGGGTCAACCTGTCGCTGCATCCGCACAAGTTCCGCCAGCAGGACCGGCTGAAGATGGCCTCCAGCGACCACCGCTGCCGCAGCTTCGGCGCCGGCGGCGACGGCTTCGTCCCCGCCGAAGCGGTCGGTGCCGTGCTGCTCAAGCCGCTGTCGGCGGCCGAGGCCGACGGGGACCGCATCCACGCCGTCATCCGGGGCACGGCCGTCAACCACGGCGGCAAGACCAACGGCTACATGGTGCCCAACCCGGTCGCCCAGGGCGATCTGGTCCGCGCGGCGCTGCGCCGCGCGGGCGCCGACCCCGCCACCATCGGCTACCTGGAGGCGCACGGCACCGGCACCCGGCTGGGCGACCCGGTGGAGATCAACGGCCTGAACCGGGCGTTCGCGGAAGCGGCGACGGAGGCCGCTCGGCAGCGCCGGGCCATCGGCTCGGTGAAGTCCAACATCGGGCACGCGGAAGCGGCCGCGGGGATCGCCGGACTGACCAAGGTGATCCTCCAGCTGCGGCACCGCACCCTCGTGCCGTCGCTGCACGCCGAGCAGCTCAACCCGGCCGTGGACTGGGCCGGTTCGCCCTTCGAACTGGTCCGTGAGAGCCGGCCGTGGGAGGCGCTCACCGGACCGGACGGGACCGGACTGCCGCGCCGCGCGGGCCTGAGCGCCTTCGGAGCGGGCGGGGCCAACGCCCATGTCGTCGTGGAGGAGTACGTCCCCTCCCCCGCCGTCACGGACACCCACGCGGACACGGACGCGGGCACGGCCCAGCTGATCGTGCTGTCGGCCTTCGACGAGGACCGGCTGCGGGCGATGGCGGCCCGGCTGAGCGAACGGCTCGGCGACCGGTCCGGCGACGCCACCGGCGACGCGTCCGGCCTGGCCGACATCGCGTACACCCTGCAGTGCGGGCGCGAACCGCTGCGCGAGCGGCTGGCGCTGGTCGCGCACGACGTGCCGGAGCTGCGCCGCGCCCTGGACCGGTTCGTCTCCGGCGACACGACGGGCTGCGTGCACGCCCGCACTCCCGGCGGCGACCTTCCCGAGGGCCCGCTGTCCGGTCTCGACCCGGCGGCGGACCGGGAGGCGGAACTGCTGCGCCTGGCACGGCACTGGGCCGCGGGCGGCGCGGTCGACTGGGCCGGACTGCACTCCGTGCGGCGCCGCCCGGTGGCGCTGCCCTCCTACCCGTTCGCCGGCGGCCGGCACTGGCTCCCCGAACCCGCACCCGTGTCCGCCCCTGTCGCCGAGCCCGGGGTGCAGAGTGCCGCGCCCGCGCCGAGCCCTTCGGGGACGGCCCTGTTCGGCCGCACCTGGCGGACCGCCCCGGCGCTCGCACCGGCGCAGGACATCGAGGGGCGCGTCGTCTGCGTGTTCGCCGCACCCGGCGAGCCCGTGGCCCGCGCGCTGCTCGCCCGCCTCGGCCCGGACCGGGTCACGCTCGTCCGCGCCGGCGCCGACGCCGGTGACGGCGTGCCCGCCATCGGCGACGAGGCCACGGCCGCCGCGTTCGCCGAGGACCTGCGGGCGGACGGCCCCGGCGCCGTGGACGGGATCGTCGACCTCACCGACCTCGGCCGCACCGGCGCCGAACCCGCGAACGTGTGGACCGCGCGGCTCGTGCTGCTGCGCCGCACCGTACGGGCCCTGCGCGGCCGCGGCTGCCGCGTGCTGCACGTGACCGAGGGACTGCACGCCCCGTCGGGCGGCACCCCGTCGCTCGCCGGCGCCCGGATGGCGGGCTTCGTGCGGATGCTCGACGCCGAGTACCGGCGGGTCACCGGCACCGTGCTCGACCTGGACCTGGAGGCCTGCGGGCCGCAGGCTGCGGCCGGGCACATCGTGGCCGAGTACGCCGCCGCGCACGGCCCGCGCGAGGTCTCCGTACGGGCCGGAGTGCGGCACCGCGCCGACCTGGTGGTCCTGCCCGACGACGGGGACCGGCCGCTGCGCCCCGACCCGTACCGCACCTACCTCGTCACCGGCGGCACCCGCGGCATCGGCGCCCGCGTGGCCCGGCTCCTCGTCCGGCGCGGCGCCCGGCGGATCGCCCTCACCGGCGCCCGCCCGCTGCCGCCCCGCGACCGGTGGCCGCTCCTCGACCGGGGCACGCCCGAGGCCGAGACGGCGGCGCTGGTCGGCGAACTGGAGTCCCTGGGCGCCCAGGTGCTGGTGCACTCCGGCCCGCTGAGCGAGCGGGAGCGCACCGACGCCTTCCTGCGCCAGGTGCGCGAGCGGCTGGGTCCCGTCGGCGGCGTCGTGCACTGCGCGGGCCGCGCTCCCGTGGGCCGGCCGTCGTTCATCGGCAAGGACCTCGCCGACTTCGCGCCCGTGCTGGAGCCGAAGACGACCGGCCTGGAGGTCCTGGACGAGCTGTGCGCGGACGACCGCCCGGACTTCTTCGTGCTGTTCTCCTCGCTGTCGGCCCTCGCGCCGGGGCTCGCCGCCGGCGTCCTCGACTACGCCGCCGCCAACGCCTTCCTCGACTGCTACGCCGACCACCGGGCGCGCTCCGGCCGCCCGGGGTTCCGCTCCGTCGCCTGGCCCACCTGGAGCGAGTCCGGGATGGGCACGGACCGGCCCGACGGCTGCGCGCCCGTGGGCGTGGGGCCGCTCGGCGACGAGGAGGGACTGCGCGCCCTGGAACGGGTGCTGGCCCTGCCCGCCGGGCTGCCGGCCCGGGTGGCGGTGTGCCCGCCGCTCGCCGGCGTACCCGCCGATCCGGCGCTGCTGCTCGGCTCCCGTGACGGCGCCGACGCGGGCGCCGGCACGGATCCGGCCACCGTGTCCGGTCCCGTACCCGAACCCGAACCGTCACCGGCCGGGGCCGTCCAGCCCCCGCCGCCCGTCCCCGAGGAGTCCCTCATGGCGCAACCCGTCGCCGGACCGCCCTGGCTGGCCGCGGTGTTCAGCGAACTCCTCGCGATCCCCGAGGACGCCCTCGACCCGACGGCGCTCCTGGGCGACCTGGGCGTGGAGTCCGTCCTGCTCGGGGAGATCCTGCTGCGGCTGGAGGAGCGGACGGGCCTGAGCCTGGACCCGGCGATCCTGCTCGACCACCCCACGCTCGATCGCCTGGGCCGTCATCTGCTGTCCCTCGGCGTGCCGGCCGGTCCGCCCGCCGCACCCGAACAGCCGGTCACGGCTCCGGCCCCCGCGCCGGCGGTGCCGGGCGCGCCCGTCGCGGACACGGCCGGGAAGGTCGCGATCGTCGGCCTCGCCTGCCGGTTCCCCGGGGCCCAGGACGCCGCCGCGTTCCAGCGCAACCTGCTGGACGGGGTGTGCTCGGTGACCGAGGTCCCGGCGTCGCGCTGGGACACCGGCTCGCTCTACCGGGCCGAGCCGGAGCCGGGCAGCAGCATCAGCAAGTGGGGCGGCTTCCTGGACGGCATCGAGGACTTCGACGCCGAGGCCTTCGGCATGGGCGAGGACGAGGCGCGCTGCCTCGACCCGGCGGTACGCCTGTTCCTGGAGGGCTCCGCCGACTGTCTGGCGGACGCCGGGTACGAGCCGCGGGAGCTCGCGGGCCGGGACGTGGGCGTCTTCGCCGGGGCCCGCCTCTCGCAGTACGGCCGCCGGGTCGGCGAGCGGCGCGGCGCCGTGGGCATGGGCTCCGACCAGAACTTCATCGCCGCGCGGGTCGCCCACCACTTCGACCTGCACGGCCCCAACCTCGTGGTGGACAGCGCCTGTTCGTCGTCCCTGGTGGCCCTGCAACTGGCCTGCCGGAGCCTGCTGGACGGGGAGTCGGAGCTGGCGCTGGCCGGCGGCGTCGACATCCTCCTGGACGAGGAGCCCTACCTCGACTTCAGCGCGGCCAAGGCGCTGTCCCGGCACGGGCGGTGCGCCACTTTCGACGAGAGCGCCGACGGCTTCGTACCGGGCGAGGGCTGTGGCGTCGTCCTGCTCAAGCCGCTGGAGCGGGCGCTCGCCGACGGCGACCGGGTGCACGCCGTGATCGACGCGGTCGCGGTGAACAACGACGGCCGCACCATGGGCCTGACCACGCCGAACCCGGCGGCGCAGGCCAAGGTCGTGCGCCGGGCCCTCGCGGCGGCCGGCCGGCGCCCCGACGAGGTGGGTCTGATCGAGGCCCACGGCACGGGCACGATGATCGGCGACCCGATCGAGCTGCGGGCCCTGACCGAGGTGTTCCGCGAGGACACCGCGCGCACCGGCTTCTGCGCGATCGGCAGCGTCAAGACGAACGTCGGGCACCTGCTGAGCGCGGCGGGCATGGCGGGGCTCCTCAAGACGGTGCTCGCCGTGCGGGACGGGCGGATCGCTCCGACGCTGTTCTGCGAACGCCCCAACCCCCGCTTCGACTTCGCGTCCTCCCCGTTCGCCCTGAGCCGTGCCGCCCACGCGTGGACGGCGGAGCCGGGCCGGGTGCGGGTCGGCGGGGTGAGCGCCTTCGGGCTCGGCGGCACCAACGCCCACGCCGTCGTCAGCCAGCTCGACCCGGCCCTGGCCGCCGCGCACCGGCCGCGCCCGGCCCTGCCCGCGCCGGTCTACCGCCGCCGCCGGCTGTGGCTGGAGGCCCCGGAGAAGGTCCCGGGGACGGCACGGCCGGTGACGTCCGCGGCCGCACCGTCGCCGCCCGCCCCGCCGACGGCACCCCCGCCGGCCTCCCCGCGCCCCACCCCGGGCGCCTCCATCCTCGGCCTGACCTTCGAGGAGCCCGCGACCGCTCCCGGTCGTGCCCCCCTCACCCCGACCGGCGCCGACTCCGCGGCGTCGCAGGAAGGACGGAAGTGGTGAACGAGTCCTCCACGCCCCAGCCGGGCCAGGAGCTGGTGTGCCATCTCGTGCTGGAGCACAGCGACTTCATCATGCAGAACCACCGGGTGCACGGCGTGTCCGTCATGCCCGGGGTGACCTTCCTCGACATCGTCTTCCGCATCCTGCGCGACCGGGGCTTCGACACGGCGCGGGCCGAGCTGCGCAACGTCCTGTTCCACGAGGCGATCGCCACCACCGAGGGCAGTGACCGTGACATCCGCGTCACGGTGTCCACGTCCACGGACGGCAGCCGCTGGATCACGGCCGAGAGCCGCCGTCGCGAGAACGGCGCGGCGGTCTCGGAGTACCGGGAGAACTTCCGGGGCGAACTCGTGCTGCTCGACCGGCCCGAGCCCGGACCGATCGACCTGGACCGGCTGCGCACGACGGCCCGCCGGGTGAGCGATCTCGACGACATGTACGCGCGGTGCCGCGCCGAGGAGATCCGGCACGGCTCGGCGATGCGCTGCTTCGGCCGGCTCTACCACGGCGACGGCGAGCTCCTGGCCGAGCTGGGCCTGGACGAGGAGGCCGCGGCCCTCGACGGCCACTTCCATCTGCACCCGGCGAAGATGGACTGTTCCACGATCGCCGCGTTCGCCCAGGTCCCGCCGCCGGACCAGGACCCGTTCATCCCCGTGTTCATCGAGTCGTTCCGGGCGCCGCGCCCCCTCACCGGCGTCGCCTACGCGTACATGCCGCGGGCCGAGACGTACGCGCAGTCGGGCGACATCATGCACAACGACTGCCTGCTGTACGACGGCGAGGGCCGCTTCCTCGCCTCGTTCACCAAGCTGACCTGCAAGCGCATCCGCAACCCCGAGCTGATCACCCGCCTCATCGAGGCCCCGGCCACGACCGGGCCCGACCCGGCCCCCGCCGCCGCCGTTCCCGGCCCCGGGGCCGGGAACGGCGGCGGCGGGGCGGGCGGCGCGGACGCCGTGCGCGCCCACCTGCGCGCGCTCGCCGGCGAACTCCTCGGCCGGCCCGCCGGGGAGATACGCACCGACACCGGCTTCTACGACCTGGGCCTCGACTCCGGGCACATGCTGGACATCAGCCGCCGCCTGGAGGAGTACGTCTGCGCGCCGCTGTACCCGACGCTGCTGTTCGAGTTCTCCGACATCGACTCGCTCGCCGCCCACCTGTACGCCGAGTTCGGGGCGCAGGTGCGCAGCGCGCCCGTGCGCGAGACCGTCTCGGCACAGGAGAAGACCGGCGCCGTCGAGGCCGCCGGTGTCACGGAGGCCGCGGAGGTCGCCGAGGTGGCCCCCGCGTTGGCGGTGCGCCGGCCGGTGTGGACGCCGCTGCCGGTCGAGGCCCCGTCCGCGCCGGACGCGGACGGTCCGGGCGCGATCGTGCTCGTCGGAGCCGACGCGGCGACCGCCGCCGCGCTGCGCGACGCCGTCTCACCGGCCCGCGTGGTGCGGGCCGAACGTGCCTCCGTCTTCCAGCGGATCGCCGCCGATCACTACCGTCTCGACCCCGCCGTCCCCGACCAGCTGACCGCCCTGACGACGGCGCTGGCGACCGACGGCGTCTCCCCCGCCGCGTACGTGCGCTGCGCCCGCCCGGGCCGCGCCGACGGGCCCGGCACGGTCCCGGACGCGTACCGGGAGAGCTGGGCGCTGGCCGTGGCCGTCACCGGCACCCGCCCGACGCGGCCGGTCTCCGTCCTGTTCCTGCACGCGCACGACGCGGCCGGGCCCCGGCCGCAGGAGGCGGCGCTGGGCGCCCTGGCCCGCACCTTCTCCGCCGAGGCGCCCATGCTGCGCTGCCGTGCGGTCGGCCACGACGCGGGGAGCCCCGCGGAGCTGGCCGGCCTCGTCGCCGCCGAGTGCGGCGACCCGTCGGCCGAGCACGAGGTGCGCCGCACCGGCGGCGCCCGCGCGGTGGTGCGCCACGAGCTCCTGACGCTGCCCGCGACCGCCGGCGCCGGGCGCGCGAACGGCGTCTATCTGGTCACCGGTGGCGGCGGCGGTCTGGCCGCGCTGGTCGTGGACCGGATGGTGGAGCGGGGCCCGGCGCGGTTCGTCCTGACGGGCCGCAGCGAGCCGGGCGACGAGCTGACCGAGCGGATCGCCGGGTGGCGCCGTCGCGGCGCCGAGGTCACGTACGTGCGCGGCGACGTCGCGCACGCCGACGACGTGCTGGCCGCCGTGGCCTGCGCGCGCGAGACGTACGGCCGTCTCGACGGCGTCCTGCACTGCGCGGGCAGCGTCGACGACGGTCTGTTCTTCCGCAAGGCCCCCGAGCGCTCCGCGGCCGTGCTGGCCGCCAAGGTGACGGGGACCGTGCACCTGGACGAGGCGACCGCCGGCGACGACCTGGAGTTCTTCGCGCTGTTCTCCTCGGTGTCGGCGTCCGTCGCCAACCCGGGGCAGGCCGACTACGCGTACGGCAACGCGTTCATGGAGCACTTCGCCGAGCAGCGGGCCGCCCGCAGCGACCGCTCCGGCACCACCGTCGCGATCGGCTGGCCGCTGTGGGCCGACGGCGGCATGCGGGTCTCCGAGGAGGTACGGCGCCGCTCCGCCCGGGACACCGGGCTGCACGCCCTGCCCACGGACCTGGGCGTGGACGCGCTGTTCGGGCTGCTGTCCGGGCGGGCGCCGCGCGCGGTCGTCACCTACGGCGACCAGGAGCGCATCGCCGGTCTGCTGCCCGCCCCGCGCTCCGCGACCGCTCCGTCGGGCGCGCCCGTGGCCGACGGGCACAGTGAGGACATCGCCGTCATCGGGATCGCCGGCCGCTATCCGCAGGCCGCGGACCTGGAGGAGTTCTGGCGCAATCTGGCCGAGGGCCGGGACTGCGTCACCGAGGTGCCGGCGGAGCGCTGGGACCACGCCGCCTACTTCGACCCTGAGCGCGGGGCGCCCGGGCGCACGTACGGCCGCTGGGGCGGCTTCCTCGACGGCGTCGACCGTTTCGACGCCGCGTCGTTCGGGATCTCGCGGCGCGAGGCGGAGCTGATGGACCCGCAGGAACGGCTGTTCCTGACAGTGGGCCGGCAGGCCGTGGAGAACGCCGGGTACCGGCCCGAGGAACTGGCCCGCACCCGGGTCGGCGTGTTCGCCGGTGTCATGTGGAGCCACTACCAGCTGTGCACCGACGGCGGCGCCGACGCGGTCGCCCCGACCGCCCTGCACTGCTCGGTCGCCAACCGGCTCTCGTACTGCCTTGACCTGTCCGGGCCCAGCATGGCCGTGGACACGGCCTGTTCGTCGTCGCTGACCTCGCTGCACCTGGCCGCCGAGAGCATCCGGCGCGGCGAGTGCGCGATGGCGATCGCGGGCGGTGTGAACGTGGCGGCGCACCCGCAGAAGTACCTCCAGCTCGCCGAGGGACGCTTCCTGTCGAGCGACGGGCGCTGCCGCGCCTTCGGGGCGGACGGCGACGGCTACGTGCCCGGCGAGGGCGTCGGCGCGGTCCTGCTCAAGCCGCTGTCGGCGGCGCTCGCCGACGGCGACCACGTCCACGGCGTGATCAAGGGCTCGTTCCTCAACCACTCGGGCCGCACCAGCGGTTTCACGGTGCCGAGCCCGACCGCTCAGGCGGAGCTGATCGCCGACGCCCTGGAACGCTCCGAGGTGGACCCCGGCAGCGTCGGCTACATCGAGGCGCACGGGACCGGCACCGCGCTCGGCGACCCGATCGAGGTCGAGGGGCTGCGCCGGGCGTTCGCCGATTCCGGTCTGCCCGCGGGCAGTTGCGCCGTGGGCTCGGTGAAGTCGAACATCGGGCATCTGGAGAGCGCGGCCGGCATCGCCGCCGTCACCAAGGTCCTGCTCCAGATGCGGCACCGCGAGCTGGTGCCCTCGCTGCACAGTGAACAGCCCAACCCGCACATCGACTTCTCCTCCTCGCCCTTCGCTGTGCAGCGCGCCCGGCAGCCGTGGACCCCGCCGCCGGGCGCCGAGGTGCTGCGGGCCGGGGTGAGCGCGTTCGGCGCGGGCGGGTCCAACGCCCACGTGCTGCTGGAGAGCGCTCCGGCGGCCGCCGCCACCCCCGTGACCGGACCGCAGCTGCTCGTCTTCTCCGCGAGGGACGAGGAGACGCTGCGCGAGGTCGTGCGCCGTCAACTGCGCCACCTGGACGGGCTGTCGGGCCCGGCCGACGGTGCGGACGAGGGGGTGCGGGACCGCCTCACGCGTGAGGTGGCCGCGCTGCTCGACGTGCCGGCCGACGCCGTCGACGTGCACGAGAGCCTGGCCGATCTGGGTCTGGACCTGCTGGCCCTGGCCGAACTGGGCCGCCGGACCGAGGGCCTGCTGCCCGCCGGGCCGCCGTCCGCGCAGACGTCCGTCGCCGAGCTCGCCGAATCGGCGGCCTCGGCAGGCGGTGCGCACGCGGTGCCGCTCGCCGACATCGCGCACACCCTGCGGGTGGGGCGCGCCCCGCTGGCGGCCCGGCTCGCCGTGGTCTGCGACGACGCGGACGCCCTGCGCCGGGAACTGCGCCGGTTCCTGGACGGCGCCGAGACGGGCGCGGGCGTGTTCACGGGGCGGGTCGCGCTGGACGCGGAGCCCGCGCCCGTGCGCGATGCCGCCGAGCTGTTCCGCGCCGGCCGGCTCTCCGAGCTGGCCCGCGCCTGGGCGGACGGCGGCACGGTGGCGTGGGACGACTGCCGCGCCGACGGTCCCCGGCCGCGCCGGGTGCCGCTGCCCGCACACCCGCTCGACGAGCGCTCGTACTGGATCGGTGACTGGAAGAACGCCCAGGAGGGCCGGCAGGACCGCGAGGACCGGGGCGCGGCGAGCACTGATGCCGCGGCCCCTGCCGCTCCGGGAGCCACGCCGGTCGCCCCGGTCGCGCCGGCAGCCCCCGTCGCACGGCCCGAACTCGACGCGGACGAGGCGGTGTCGGCCGTCGTGGACGCCGTCGGCGCGCGTCTCTACCTGGCGCGGGACGAGGTCGACCAGCGGCTGTCGTTCAGCGAGATGGGCGTGGACTCGGTCGGCGCCGTGGAGATCGTGGAGCAACTCGGCGCGCGGTTCGGCCTCGAGCTCGACCCGGTCGCCCTGTTCGACCACCCGACCGTGCCCCGGCTCGCCGCCCATCTCAGGACACTGTGGCGCAGCAGCCCCGCACCCCTCACGTCCGTAACACCCGAAGCAACTCAAGCACCTCAAGCACCCGCAACACCCTCGGCACCTGCGGCACCCGCGGCACCCGCCGCTCCGGTCTCCACGGACGACATCGCCGTCATCGGCATGTCGGGCCGCTTCCCCGGCGCCGAGGACCTGGACGCCTTCTGGGAGAACATCGCGGCCGGGCGGGACAGCTTCACGGAGGTGCCCGCGGACCGCTGGGACGTCGGCCGGGTCTTCGACGCCGACCGTCTCGCGCCGGGCCGCACGTACAGCAAGTGGGCGGCGATGCTGCCCGAGGTGGACCGGTTCGACGCGGCGTTCTTCAACCACTCGCCGCTCGAGGCGGAGGTCATGGATCCGCAGCAGCGGCTGTTCCTGGAGCAGTCCTGGGCCGCGCTGGAGCACGCCGGGTACGCGGTGGGCGCCGACGAGCGCACCTCCTGCGGCGTGTTCGTGGGCTGCGCTCCGGGTGACTACTCGACGCTGCTCACCGAGGCGGGCCGGGCGGACACCGGGCACGCGTTCCTCGGCACCACCAGCTCGCTGCTGCCCGCCCGCATCGGCTACTTCCTGAACCTGGACGGGCCCACCATGGCGGTGGACACGGCCTGTTCGTCCTCGCTGGTGGCGGTGCACCTGGCCGCGGAGAGCATCCGGCGCGGCGAATGCGCGATGGCCCTGGCCGGGGGCGTGGCGCTCATGGTGACGCCGCAGCTGCACGTGCGGGCCAGCAAGGTCGGCATGCTGTCGCCGCGCGGCCGCTGTCTGCCCTTCGACGCGTCGGCCGACGGCACGGTGCTCGGTGAGGGCGTGGGCGCGGTCGTGCTCAAGCGCCTCGACCAGGCGCTGGCCGACGGGGACCACATCCACGGCGTGATCCGGGCGACCGGCGTCAACGGCGACGGCCGCACGAACGGCATCACCGCGCCGAGCGCCGTGTCGCAGGCCGCGCTCGTCGCGGACGTGCACGAGCGGGCCGGCGTCGTCGCCGAGGACATCGGCTACGTGGAGGCGCACGGCACCGGCACCGCGCTCGGCGACCCGATCGAGGTGCGGGCGCTGACCGAGGTGTTCCGCCGCACCACGGACCGCGAGGGCTACTGCGGCATCGGCACCGTGAAGGCCAACATCGGGCACACGACGATGGCGGCCGGCATCGCCGGGCTGCTCAAGACGCTGCTCGCGCTGCGGCACGGCGAACTCCCGCCCGCCCCCTCCTTCGACCGGCCGAACCCGAAGACGGCGCTGGAGTCCAGCCCGTTCTTCGTGGTGCGCGACCGGCAGCCGTGGCAGCCGGGCTCCGGCGGGGTGCGGGTCGCCACCGTCAGCAGCTTCGGGTTCAGCGGCACCAACGCGCACGCCGTGATCGCGCAGCCGCCCGCGCCCGAGGACCGCCCCGCCCCGGAGGACCGTGAGCGCCTGTTCGTGGTGTCGGCGCGTGACGAGGCGGCCCTGGACCGGCTGCTGCTGCGGCTCGCCGACGCGGACCTGGACGGGGTCGACCCCGCCGACATCGCGTTCACGCTCGGCGCCGGGCGCGCCCATCTGCCCGTCCGCGCGGCCGTGATCGCCCGTGACCTGCCCGAACTGCGCCGCAAGCTGCGGCAGTCGGCGTCCCGCGAGAGCGCCCCGGGCTGCTTCCGTGCCGCCTCGGGCGACACCGTCCAGGCGCCGGACGGGCGGGCTCTGGCCGCGCTGACCGAGCGCGCCGGTTCCGCGAGCGCCACGGAGCGGGTCGCCGCCCTGGAGGGGCTGGCCGCCGCCTATGTCGCGGGCGCGGACCTCGACTGGCGGACGCTGCCCCACGGGGCCCGGCCGCGGCGGGTGCCGCTGCCCACCTATCCGTTCGCCGGTGACCGGCACTGGATCACCTCGCCGGAGCCCGCCGCCGCCCCGAAGGGGGAGCACCGGGCCGAGGCCGGTCCGCACCCGCTGCTCGGCGCGCCCTCGGGCGCTCCCGGCGACGCGGGCGGGGCCCGCTTCCCCGTGTCCGTGCCCGCCGCGCACTGGGTGCTCGACGACCACCGGATCGGGGACCGGCCGGTGCTGCCCGGCGCGGCGGGACTCGACCTGGCCGTGACGGCCGCCCGGCAGCTCGCTCCGGCGGGTCCGGTGCGGCTGCACGGGGTGCAGTGGCTGCGGCTGATCGACGCCGAGGCCGCCGGGAACCTGGCCCTGACCCTCACCGAGGACGGCGACGGATACCGCTTCGTGCTCACCGCGGGCGCCGACGCGGCGGTGTGCTCCCGGGGTTCGGCCTCGGTGGGCGGCGCCGCCCCCGCGCCCGAGACGCTCGACCTCGACAAGATCGCCGCGCGCTGTCCCCGCGAGGTCCCCGCGGACCGCTTCTACGAGGACTTCCGCGCCGGCGGCATCTCCTACGGCCCCGCCTTCCGGGTCCTGGAGCGGATCACGTTCGGCGACGACGAGGTCCTGGGCGCGCTGCGCGTCCCCTCGGACGCGGCCGGTTTCGCCCTGCACCCGGCTCTGCTCGACGGCGCCCAGCAGACGATCGCCGCGCTGGAGGCCGGCAACGACGCGACGCTGGTCCCGTTCGCCGTCGAGACCGTCGAGGTGCTCGACCCGACGGCCGTCCCCGCGTACGCCCATGTCGAACGGGCCGGTGCGCAGCGGTACACGGTGCGGCTCGCCGACCGGTCCGGGCGGGTCTGCGTGCGCTACGAGGGCCTCACCCTGCGGGCGCAGCACAGCGCGGTCGACTCGATGATGTACCGCCCGGTGTGGCGTCCCGCCCCGGCGGCCGCCGCCGAGGCGGCTCCGGCCGGACGGACGGCCGTTGTCCACACCGCCGACTCCGCCGAGCTGGCCGGAGCGCTGGCGGCCCGCACGGGCGCGACACCCGTGGAGCTGGCCGGTGACGGCGCGGCGGACCACCCGGTGCTCGGACAGCCCCTGGACACCGTCTACTTCGTCGCCCGCACCGGGGACGAGACGACCGAGCCCGCCGAACGGGACCGCACCGCACTGGACCTGTTCCGCCTGGTCAAGCGGCTGCTGGACGCGGGCCGCGGCCGGGACCGGATCGCACTGCGCATCGTCCTGGCCGGCGCGGTACCGGCCGACGCGCAGGAGCCGGTGCGCCCGCACGCCGCCGGTGTGCTCGGTCTGGCCCGCGCGATCGAGTCGGAGTGTCCGCGCTGGAGCGTCTCCTGCGTGGACGTGGGTGCCACGGGCGGGACCGGCGACGCGGTGGAGCGCACCGCCGAGCGGGTCGTGGCCGAGCCCGGCACCGAGCCGCTCGTGCTGCTGCGCGACGGCACCCGCCTGGAGCGGGTCTTCGAACCGCTGCGGACCGAGGCGCCCCAAGGCACGGCTCCCTTCCGCGAGGGCGGGGTCTACGTCCTGGTCGGCGGCGCCGGCGGGATCGGCTTCGCGCTGAGCCGCCTGCTCGCCCGGATCGCCCGGGCCCGCCTGGTGTGGATCGGCCGCAGCCCCGAGGGGCCCGAACACCGGGCGAAGGCCGCCGAGATCGCCGCTCTGGGCGGCGAGGTGCTGTACGTGTCGGCGGACGTCGCCGACGAGGCGGCACTGCGGCGCGGCCTGGAGACGGTGCACGCCCGGTTCGGCACGGTTGACGGCGCCGTGCACGCGGCCCTGGACCTGCGGGACCGCACGATCGCCCAGATGGACGAGACGGACTTCCTCGCCGGTCTCGCGCCCAAGGTCGCCGGGATGACCGCGTTCGCGCGGGTCTTCGGCGCCGAGCCGCTGGACTTCATGCTGGTCTTCTCCTCCGCGGTGTCGTTCGTGGAGGCGGGCGGACAGGCCAACTACGCGGCGGCCAGCACCTTCGAGGATGCCTACGTGCAGTGGCTGGACCGGCGGCACGACTACCCGGTGTCCGTCGTGAACTGGGGCTTCTGGGGCAGTGTCGGCGCGGTCGCCAACGACCGCATGAGGGCCGCGTTCGCCCGCCTGGGCGTCGGCTCCGTCGAGCCCGCCGAGGGCATGGCGGTGCTGCGCCGGGTCGTCTCCGGACGGCTGCCCCAGACGCTCGCGATGAAGGCGGACCGCGCGGCGCTGCCCGCCATGGGCATCCGGGTCGCGGGAACGCCCGACGCCGCCCCGGCGCCCGCGGCCCCGGCGCAGCGCCCGCAGGCCGTGGCGGACCGCACGCCGGCCGCCGCCCCCGGCGGGGCTCCGTCGGCCGAGGCCGTACGAGCCTATGTCGCCGGGGTGTTCGCGGAGGTCCTCAAGTACGACAGCGCGGCGCTCGACCCCTCGGCGACGTTCGAGACCTTCGGCGTCGACTCGCTGGTCAGCCTCAACATCGTCGACCGCTTCGAGCAGGACCTCGGCGATCTGCCGCAGACCTTGCTGTTCGAGCACATGACGATCGACCAGGTCGGCGCGTACTTCCTCGCCGAGCACCAGGAGCGGCTGACCGCCGTCCTCACCCCCGGGCGGTCGGGCGCGGCCCCGGCACCCGCCGGGGAACCCGTGGCGGCCGCCCCGACCGCGGCTGCGGCCGCGGACGAGGGTGACGTCGCGGTGTTCGCCCGGGCTCAGGAGGCGTTCGCCCGGGTCGAGGCGTTCAGCCGGGACCTGCTGTGCCGGACGTTCCCGCACCTGGACGGCGTACCGGCGGCCGGTGAGCGGATCACGGCCGACGCGCTGGCCGGCCGGCTGGGCGTGGTGCGCCGGCACCGCCGGCTGTTCGACGCCGCGCTGAGCGTGCTGCGCTCCTGCGGCGCGGTGACCGGTGACGCGGACGGGCTCGTGTTCAACGGTCCCACCGCGCTGCCGGCCGAGCCCGTGGACGGCGCCGAAGTCGCCGCCCGCTACCCGGAGATGAGCGGTCACGTCACGCTCCTGGAGCGGACCCTCGGGGCGCTCGGCGAGGTCCTCGCCGGCCGCCGCAATCCGATGGACGTGCTCTTCCCGAAGGGGTCGGTGGCTCTGGTCGAGCCCATCTACAAGGGCCAGCCCATCGCCGACCACTACAACCGGCTGCTCGGCGAGGAGGTCGCGGACGCGGCCCGCCGCATCCGCGCGGAGCAGGGCCGCCCGGCCCGGATCCTGGAGATCGGCGCGGGCACCGGGGCCAGCTCCCGGACCGTGCTCCCCGCGCTGGCCGCGGCGGACGCCGAGGCCCACTACTGCTACACCGACATCTCCCCCGCCTTCCTGCGCCACGGCGAGCGGGAGTTCGGCCCCGAGCACAGCGCGATGCTGGCCTTCCAGGTCCTCGACATCTCCCAGGACCCGGCGGCCCAGGGCGTCGAGACCGGCACGTACGACGTCGTGCTCGGCACGCACGTCCTGCACGCCACCCCGGACATGGAGCGCACGCTGGCCCACATCCGCACCCTGCTGCGGCCGGGCGGCCTGGTGCTCGTCAACGAGATCACCCGCTTCTCGGAGTTCCTCACCCTCACCTTCGGCCTGACGACCGGCTGGTGGATGTACGAGGACGCGGAGCGCCGGCTGCCGCACTCGCCGCTGCTGGCGCCCGCGCAGTGGCGCGAGGCCGCGGCGGCGGCGGGGCTGCGCACCGTGCGCACCCGGGGCCTGCCCGGCGTCGCCGCGGACGACCTCGAGCAGTCGCTGGTCGTGGCGGAGCGGCCGGCCGAGGACGCCGCCGGTGCCGTGCCGGACGCGGCGGCCGAGGGGGTGTCGCCCGGCTCCGTACGCTCCTACGTCACCGGGGTGTTCGCCGAGGTGCTCAAGTACCGCGCCGAGGACCTGGACCCGGCGGCGACGCTGGAGACGTTCGGCGTCGACTCGCTGGTCAGCCTGAACATCGTCGACCGGCTGGAGCAGGATCTGGGCGACCTGCCGCAGACGCTGCTGTTCGAGCACACGAGCATCGAGCGGCTCGCGGAGTACCTGGCCGCCGAGCACGCGGAGGCGCTCACCCGGGTACTGGGCGAGCCGGCGGGGCCGCCGGAGCCCGTGGCCGCCGCGCCGGTACGCGAGGCCGCCGCGCCCTCCGAGCCCTCGGCGACCGCTGCCGTGGCGGCGCCGGTGACGGCCGAGGCCCGGCCCTCCGCACCCGCCGAAACGCCGGCCCGGGCTACGACTCCGGCCCCGGCTCCGGTTCCGGCCCCGCAGGAACCCTCGGACGCGGCTTCGAGCGCGCTCGACATCGCCGTCATCGGCGTCGTCGGCCGCTACCCGAACTCCCCCGACCTGGAGGCCTTCTGGCGCAACCTGTCCGAGGGCCGCAGTTGCATCCGCGAGATCCCGTCCGAACGCTGGGACTGGCGCCGCAACTTCGACCCGGACAAGAACGCCAAGCACCGCAGCTACAGCCGCTGGGGCGGATTCCTCGAGGACATCGAGATGTTCGACGCCCCGCTCTTCGGCGTCCTGCCGCGCGACGCCGCCGACATCGACCCGCAGGAGCGGCTGTTCCTGGAGACCTGCTGGGAGCTCCTGGAGACGACCGGCCACCTCGGCCCGTACACCCACGAGCCGCAGACCGGTGTGTTCGCCGGGCTGATGTACGGCGAGTACGGGCTGCTCGCGGCGGCCACCGACTGGCCCTCGGGCCGCTACGCCACCGGCCACTCCGCGTACTGGTCGATGGCCAACCGGGTCTCCTACACCTTCGATCTCCAGGGGCCGAGCCTCGCCGTCGACTCCGCCTGCTCGTCCGCGCTCAGCGCGATCCAGCTGGCCTGCGAGAGCATCCGGCGCGGCGAGTGCCGGATGGCCATCGCCGGCGGCACGAACCTGATCCTGCACCCGGCCCACTTCGCGGCCCTGTGCGCCCGCAACATGCTCTCGGCCGGCGACGCCTGCCGGGTCTTCGACGCGGGCGCCGACGGGTTCGTGCCCGGCGAGGGCGCGGGCGCGGTCCTGCTCAAGCCGCTCGCGCAGGCCGAGGCCGACGGCGACACGATCTGGGGCGTCGTCAAGGGCGCCTTCAGCAACGCGGGCGGCAAGGTCAGCGGCTACACGGTGCCCAACCCGAACGCCCAGGCCCGCCTCGTGGAGCAGGCCCTGGACCGGGCCGGGGTGCATCCCCGGACCGTGTCGTACGTGGAGGCCCACGGCACCGGGACGGCTCTCGGCGACCCGATCGAACTGGGCGGTCTCACCAAGGCGTTCCGCGCCGCGGGCGCCACCGACGAGGGCTTCTGCTCCGTCGGCTCGGTCAAGTCGAACATCGGTCACCTGGAGGGCGCGGCCGGCATCGCCGCCGTGACGAAGGTGCTGCTGCAGCTCAAGCACAAGACGCTGGCGCCCACCATCCACCTCGACACCCTCAACCCGAAGATCGCCTTCGAGGGTTCGCCGTTCCGGCCGCAGCGCGTCGCCGAGCCCTGGGACCGTCCGGTCGCCGAGGTGGACGGCGTGGAGCGCAGCTGGCCGCGGCGGGCCGGTATCAGCTCGTTCGGAGCGGGAGGAGCGAACGTGCACATGGTGCTGGAGGAGTACTCCGGCCCCGGTCCGCAGGAGGGCGCGGCCGCCGCGCAGGAGCCGGAGCTGTTCGTGCTCTCCGCTCTGGACCGCGGCACCCTCGCCACGTACGCGGAGCGGGTCGCCGACTTCCTGGACACCCCCGACGGGGCCCGGGTCCCGCTCGCGGACCTGGCCCACACGAGCCGGACCGGGCGCCGTGAGCTGCCCGAGCGGCTCGCGGTGACCGCCACGACGCACGCCCAGCTCTCGGCCCGGCTGCGGCAGTTCGCCGCCGCCGGGGAGGACGGGACGGGCGCGGGCGTCGTGCTCGGCACCGCGCGCAAGGGCGGCCCGGCCGAGGGCCCGGCCGCCGAGGAGCTCGCCGCCGCGCTGACCGCACGGCAGTGGGACACGGCGGCCGCGCACTGGGTCGCCGGCGGCCGCGTCGACTGGCGCACGGCGAACGGGGACCGGCGCCCGCGCAAGGCGGCGTTCCCGACGTACCCGTTCCACCGCAGCCGCCACTGGATCACCTCGGACCCGGACCATCTGGCACCGGAGCTCCAGGACGTGGCGCGGCGTGCGGACCAGACGCAGGAGGCCGCGGGATCCGCGGCCGCGCCGGAGCTCCCGGGCGCGGAGAAGCCCGTGGAGAAGGCTGCGGCCGAGAGGCAGGGCGTGGCGAAGCCCGGTGAGGGGGCGCAGGAAGCGCCGGTCACGGGCCGGCCCGCGACCGAGTTCCCGGGCGCGACGGAGCCCGCGCAGGGCCCCTCGGCCGCACCCCACGACGCGGCGCGGCCCGCCGAGGCGACGCCGGTCGCGGTGCGGCCCGCGGAGGTGGCGCTGCCGGAGGCGGACGGTGCGGACGACGTCACCGTCGAGCGGGCCGTCAGCCACCCCGCCCTGGCCGTCGCGGCACACCACCGGATCTCCGGCAGCCGCTGGGTGCCCGGAGTGGCGCTGCTCGAACTGGCCCGTGAGGCCTGTCCGGTGGCGGACGCGGACGACTCGGGGCTCGGCCTGCCGTTCCGGGTCACGGACGTGCGCTGGAACCGGCCCGTCGACCTGGACGCGGGCACCGAGCGGGTGCGTCTCGGCTTCACCGGGGCGGACGGCGGACAGGCGTTCCGGGTCATGGCCGAGGGGCCGTCCGGCGCCGTCGTCGCCGCGCGGGGCGTCCTGACCCCGGGCCCGTGCGCCCAGGACCCCGGCCTCGACCTGACCGCGCTGCGGGAGCGCTGCGCCGAGCGCCCCGACCCGTGCGAGTTCTACGACGCGTTCGCGCGGGCCGGTCTGGAGTACGGGCGTCCGCTGCGCACCGTCGCCGGTCTGTGGACCGGCGCGGGAGAGACCCTGGTCCGGCTCAGCCTGGGCCGGGTGCAGCGCCAGATCGGCTCGCCGCACGTTCTGCACCCCGCGCTGCTCGACGGCGCGCTCCAGTCGGTGTCGACGCTGTGCGCGCAGGACGAGTCGTACCTGCCCGTGGGCATCCAGGAGGTCCGGGCGCACGCCGAACTGCCCGCCGACAGCTGGGCCCACATCCGTGAGGTCACCCCGGCCGGGGCGGCGAACGGGCGGCGCCGGTTCGACATCCGGCTGTCCGACGGCTCGGGGCGGGTGCTGCAGGCGGTGGACGGTCTGGAGATCGCGCCGCGTGCGGGCGCCGGTGCCTCCGCCCCGGAGACCCGGACCCGCTATCTGGCCCCGGTCTGGACCCCTGCCCCGCTGCCCCCGGCCACCGAGGACGCCCCCGGCGCCGTACTGCTGTGCGGGACCAGGACTCCGCGTCTGCTGGAACTGGCCGCGGAGCTGGCGGAGTCGGGCCACACGGTGGTGTGCGCGGCCGACGGCCCTTCCTTCGCGCTCGACTCGTCGGGTCCGTACCTCGCGTACTCGCTGCGCGGCTCCGACCCGGCCGAGCACACCCGGCTGACGGAGGATCTCGCCCAGCGGGGACTGCTGCCGCAGGCCGTCGTGCATCTGGCGGACGAGGAGACCGGTGCGGCCCAGGAGGTCCTGCCGTTCGTCCTGTGGTCGGCGGTGGCCGTGCTCGGCCGTCCCGAACGCCCGGCGCTGCGCGTCGTGTTCGCCCACCGCCGTGGCCCGCGGGGCGCGTCCGCCCACCACGTGGCCGTGGGCGCGACGCTGCGCACGCTGGGTCTTGAGCACAGCAGGTTCTCCGGCGTCCGGCTGGAGCTCCCGGCCGAGGGCGTCGGCGCGCGGGCGGTCGTCGACGAGCTGCGCGCGGCGCGCCCCGGCGCCGTCGAGGTCGCCCTGACCGAGGACGGCACCCGCAGCGAGAAGAACCTGGAGCCCTTCGAGCCGCCGGCCGCCCGGCCGTGCGACTTCACATCGCGTGCGGACGGCGCCTATCTGATCACCGGCGGCGCGGGCGCGCTCGGGCTGCACTTCGCGCGGTTCCTGGCCGAGCGCGCGGTCGACGGCACGACGATCGTGCTCGCGGGACGCTCGCGGCCGGGCCCCGAGGCGGCGGCACGGATCGAGGAGCTGAACGGGGCGGGGGTCCGGGTGCTGTTCCGGGCCGCCGACCTGACGGACGCCGCGTCGGTGCGGGACCTGGTGGCCTCGGTCGGCGCCGAGTTCGGCCCGCTGCGCGGCGTGCTCCACTCGGCCGGCGTGACGCGGGACGCCCGCGCGGTCAAGAAGACGGCTCGGGAGCTCACGGAGGTGCTCGCGCCGAAGGTGACGGGCACCGTGCACCTGGACGCGGCGACGGCGGACCAGCCGCTGGACTTCTTCGTCCTGTTCTCGTCGATGTCCGGTGAGGCGGGCAATCTCGGGCAGGCGGACTACGCGTACGCCAACGCCTTCCTGAACGCCTTCGCCGCGGACCGCGAGGAACAGCGCGCTCGGGGCCTGCGCTCCGGACGCACGCTGTCGATCGGCTGGCCGCTGTGGGCGGACGGCGGGATGACGGTGGACGACGCGACCCGCGAACTGTTCGCCCGGACCTGGAACATGGTGCCGCTGAGCACCCGGGCCGGCCTGGAGGCGTTCGTGCGCGGCCTGGCCTGCGAGCTGCCCGCCCTGTGTGTGGTGGAGTCGCTCGCCGGTCGGGAGACGGCGGCCCCGGCGGCCTCCGCGCAGCCCGCCGTCACGGCCGTCACGGCCCCGGCGGGACCGGCGCTGGACGAGGAGCGGCTGCGGTCGCTCGTGGAGGATGAGACGCGGGTCCTCGCCTCGGGCTTCCTGCTCGTGGACCCGACCGAGGTCGACGTCACGGCCGAACTCCTCGAGCTCGGCTTCGACTCGATCACGCTGACCGAGCTGGTCAACAAGGTCAACGAGCGGTTCGGGCTCGATCTGCTGCCGACGGTTCTCTTCGAGTGCCCCGACCTGACCTCGTTCGCCGCGTACCTGACCGAGCATCACGCGCCGGAACTCTCGGCCCACTACGCACCCGCCGCCGGCCCGGAGGACCGGGAGCGGTCCGCGCCGGAGCCGGTCCTGGAACCCGAGCCCGAGCCCGAGCCCGAGCCCGAGCCCGTGAGGGTCGTCGAAGCCGGCCGCGAGCCGGCCGCCGGGACCTCCGACGCCCCGGCACCGGCACCGGCACCGGCGGCACCCGCCCGGTCGGAGATCGCCGTCATCGGCATCTCGGGGGTGTTCCCCGGCTCGGAGGACGCCGACGCGTTCTGGGCGCACCTCGCGGCCGGCACCGACCTGGTGCGGCCGGTCCCCGAGGACCGCACCGCGATCCGCGCCAAGGCCGCCACCCGCGACCTGCGCGGCGGCTTCCTCGACTCCGTCGACACCTTCGACGCGCGCCTCTTCGGCATCTCGCCCAACGAGGCCGCCCTGATGGACCCGCAGCAGCGGCTCTTCCTGCAGAGCGCCTGGCACGTCTTCGAGGACGCGGGCTACCGGCCGGCCGACCTCGCGGGCAGCGCGTGCGGACTCTTCGTCGGCGTCGCCACGCACGACTACGACGACCTGCTCAAGGAGAGCGGCGTCGCGGTCCAGGCCCACACGGCGACCGGCATCGCGCACTCGGTGCTGGCCAACCGGGTCTCGTACCTGCTCGATCTGCACGGCCCGAGCGAGGCCGTCGACACGGCGTGCTCCAGCTCCCTGGTCGCCATCCACCGCGCGCTGCGCGCCATCCAGGACGGCGAGTGCGAACTGGCCGTCGCCGGCGGCGTCAACGTGATCCTGACGCCGGGGCTCCTGGAGTCCTTCAGCCAGTCGGGGATGCTCAGTGCCGACGGCCGCTGCAAGACCTTCGACGCCGAGGCCGACGGGTACGTACGCGGTGAGGGCGTCGGCGCGGTCCTGCTGAAGCCGCTGGAGCGGGCCGAGGCGGACGGCGACCACATCTACGCCGTCGTCAAGGGCACCGCCGTCAATCACGGCGGCCGCAGCAACTCGCTGACCGCCCCGAACCCGGAGTCCCAGGCCCGTGTCGTCGCCGCCGCCGTGCGCGCGGCGGGCGTGGAGCCGGACACCATCACGTACATCGAGGCGCACGGCACCGGCACCCGGCTCGGCGACCCCGTCGAGATCGAGGGGCTGAAGAAGGCGTTCGCGACGCTGCACGAGGAGCGCGGCGAGGCCGTGCCGGACAGCGGCCGGATCGCCGTGGGCGCGGTGAAGACGAACATCGGCCATCTGGAGACGGCCGCCGGTATCGCGGGCATCGTCAAGGTGGTGCAGAGCATGCGCCACCGGGAGCTGCCCGCCAGCCTGCACCTGCGGAACCTGAACCCGTATCTGCGCCTGGACGGCACTCCGTTCAGCGTCGTCGACCGGCACCGGACGTGGGAGCCCGCACTGACCTCGGACGGGCGCCGGGTGCTGCGCGCCGGGATCAGCTCGTTCGGGTTCGGCGGCTCCAACGCCCACATCGTGCTGGAGGACCGTCCGCCGCGTCCCGTCTCCCCCGTGCAGGACTTCGCGCCGCACACGGTGCCGCTGTCGGCGGGCGACCCGGACGACCTGCGCGCCTACGCCGGGCGCCTGGCCGGGCAGTTGGCCCGTACGCCCGAGGCCGACCTGGCCCGGGTCGCGTACACCTTGCAGACGGGGCGCACCGAGCACCGGTACCGCTTCGCCGTGCGGGTGCGTGACCGGGCGGAGCTGATCCAGGCCCTGGAGACGTACGCGGCGGGCGAGCTCCCCGCCCACGCCGCCGCCGACACGGCCCGGCGCGACGTCCCCGCGGTGCGCGGCGACGAGGATCCCGCGCTGCTGGCCAAGCTCTGGTGCGAGGGCGCGGCCGTGCCGTGGCACGCGTGGTGGCCGTCGTCACCGGGCCGGATCCCGCTGCCCACCGCCCCGTTCGCCCGCACCCGGCACTGGTTCCGCGCCCCGGAGCCCGAGCCGGAGTCCACGCCGGCCCCCGCGCCCGAGCGGGAGCCGGAGAACGCGCCGGTTCCCGCGCCGGAGCCGAAGGCCGCGCCGGTTCCCGCGCCCGTGCGGGAACCGGAGCCCGTGCTCGTGTCCGTGCGGGAGCCCGAGCCGCAGCCCGTGCCCGTGCTGAGCGCGGACGCCGCAGTGTCCCGCCCCCGACCCCGTACGCCCCGTACCCCCCTGTCCCGTCCCGGCGCCGGCAAGGAGACCGCCATGACAGCCCGCAGCGACACACCCCCGACGCGCCGGGGCCCCCGGATCCGGCTCGCGGCTCCGGGCCGTACGGCGGACACCGCGCCGGCCGCACCCGTACCCGTCACTCCCGCACCTGTCACTCCCGCTCCGGTCACTCCCGCTCCGGTCACTCCCGCTCCGGCCCCCGTCGCCGCTCCGCCGACCGCGCCCGCCCCGGCCCCGGTCCGTATCCCGGTGCAGCCGGGCCCGGAGACGCGGGAGACCGTCGCGGCCGCTCCGGACGTCGCCGCGACCCTCGTGGCCCTGCTGCGCGGCGAGTTGTCGACGATCCTGGGCACGCCTCCGGAGGAGGTCGAGAACGACACCCCGTTCGGTGAGCTGGGGCTCGACTCCATCTATCGCATGGACCTCATCCGCACCGTCAACGACCGGTTCGGCCTGGACCTCAAGGCCGCCGAGCTCTACAACTACGACACCGTCGACAAGCTCACCTCGTTCGTCGCGCCCCTGTGCGGCCCCGTGTCCGCTCCCGCCGCTCCCACCGCTGCCGCACCGGCAGCGGCACCGGCACCGGCACCGGAGACCACCGGTACCGACACCCCGTCCGCTCCCGAGCGCATGGCGGACCTCGTCCGCGACGTCGTGCGGCAGGAGCTCGGCCGGGACCTCGACGACGCGCTGTCCTTCGTCGACAACGGCTTCGGGTCCTTCGACATGCTGCGCGTCGTCGCCGCGCTGGAGCGGGTCTTCGGCGCCCTGCGCAAGACGCTGCTGTTCGACCACCCGACCCTCGGCGCGCTCGCCGCGCACCTGGCCGCGACGCATCCGGACGCCGGCCCGGCCACCCCGGCCACCCCGGCCAGGAGCACCGCCACGGCCCGGGAGCCGTACACGGGCGGCGCCCTGGTCGTCGAGAAGAGCGCGCTGCGCGAGCAGCCCGCGATCGCCGAGACGGTCGCCGGCCTGGAGGCCGCGTACGGGCGCGAGGGCGGCCTCCCCGGCCGCGACATCGCCCCGCTGATCTTCCTGGGCGCGGACCGCACCTCGTACTTCAACTTCTCGATCCGCGACGACGCGATGCTCACCTGGAGCTACGTCGGCCCGTCGGCGGACATGCCCGCGCTGGCCACGGAGTTCGTCCGCTACGGGCAGGCCCACGGCCTGGGCGCGAACATCGTCTCGCTGATCCGCCTCGAGGAGGTCGACGGAGTCCGGTTCACGGCCACGCCGTTCGGCGCCCTGCAACGCCTGGAGGACATCTCGGACTTCAGCCTGGAGGGCGGCCCGATGCAGCGGCTGCGCTACGCGGTCCGCAAGTTCGAGAAGGCGGGCACCTGCCGGACCGAGGAGTACACCGTCGGCTCCGACCCGCGCACCGACCAGGAGATCACCGTCCTGATCGACCGTTGGGCCGCCGCCAAGGACATGGTCAACCCGTACGTGTCCACGGTCCGCGAGGAGATCGGCCGGGGCATCCTCGCCGAGCGGCACCGGATGTTCCTGACGTACCTGGACGACCGGATGGTCGCCGCGGTCATCGTCACCAAGATCCCGTCCGAGGACGGCTATCTGCTGGACCTGGAGTTCTACCCGGAGGACGCCCCGATGGGCGCCCTCGACCACACCGTCGTGCAGATCATCCGGCAGACGGCCCGGGAAGGCTGCACCGTCTTCAGCTTCGGCGGCAGCTTCGGCGCCAAGGTCTGCGAGTCGCCGAACGCGGCGCCCGAGGCCGAGGCCGCCCTCACCGACCTGCGCTCGCGCGGCATCTTCACCGGTGACGGCAACCTCCGCTTCAAGAACAAGTTCCGCACCAGGAACCTGCCGCTGTACCTGTGCCAGCCGGCGGACACGGAGCGCACGGACGTCTCACGGCTGATCCTGATGATCGCCGACCCGGACGTGGGCGGCGCCGCTCCCACCGCTCCCATCGCCCCCGTCGCTCCGGTCGCTCCGGTCTCCGCGGTCCCCGCGCCGCAGGCCGCCCCGGCGCCGGCGCCCGTACCCGCAGCCGTCCCCGCCGCGTCCGTGACCGCTCCCGCCGCCACCCGGCCGCGCGAGGAGCAGCTGTCGCGCCACGGCTGGAACCCGCTGCACCTGCCGTCCTCCGACATCGAGTTCGACCTCGTCACCGACTCCTGGGCCGAGCTCGACCGCCCCTTCGTGCACGCCCGCACCGCCGAGCTGCACGCCCGTGCGGCCGGCCGGGCCGTGGGCCAGACCCTCGAGGGCCTCGACCTGCTGCCGTTCTCCTGCGTCGTGGCGACCACGTCCGGGCGCGCGGCGGAGGCGGCCCTGTGCCGGGCCTGGCCGCAGCAGGGCGTCGTCCTGCACAACTCCCTCTTCCCGACCTGGTACTTCAGCCACCTCGACCACGGCCTCACCCCCGTCGAGGCGCCCCGCGCCGCCGGATCGGGACCGGTCTTCCGCGGCGACCTCGACCTCGGCCGGCTCGACACCCTGCTGCGCGAGCGCGCCGGCAAGGTCGCCTTCCTCTGCTTGGAGGTCAGCAACAACGCCCGGGGCGGCGCCGCGCTCAGCCTGCACAACCTGACGGGGGTCCGGGAGGCCGCCGACCGGCACGGGGTGCAGCTCGTCCTCGACGCCACCCGGATCCTGGAGAACGCGGCGCTCGTGGCCGCGCACGAGCCGGGGCAGCAGGACCGCGACCCGCTCGACGTGACCCGCGAGATGTTCTCCCTCGCCGACAGCGTCACCATCAGCCTCTCCAAGGACTTCGGCGTGGACTGCGGCGGCATCGTCGCCACCGACGACCCGACCGTCGCGCACCACCTGCGGGAGCGGATCGCTCTGCGCGGCCCCGAGGCGGGCCGCTCGGTGCGCGCGCTGGCGGCCGAGGCGCTGGAGGACACCGCGTGGGCGGTGCGCGAGACGGGCGAGCGGGTGCGGCGCGTGGCCGCGCTGCGCCGCGCGCTGGCCGGGGCGGGCGCTCCGGTCGTCACCGACGAGGCGACGCACTGCGTCCTCCTGGACACCGCCCGGCTGCCCGAACTCGACGGCCACGAGCACCCGGTGCCCGCCTTCCTGGCCTGGCTGTACCTGCACACGGGGATCCGCGCCGCCGCCCACCTGGACGGCACCACCGGCACCTCGTCCCTGGTGCGGCTCGCGCTTCCGGTGGGCCTGGACGCGGCCGCGGCCGACACGCTCACCGCGCGGCTGACCGCCCTGTTCTCCGCGCCGCGGCACATCCCGGACCTGGTGGCGGTGCCCGGCGACGGCCCCGCCGCCCTCGCCTCGTACCACCCGGCCGACCGGGTGCCCGACGACATCCGCGAGGCGATGAGCGAGGGCCACACCGCCGGCAACGACAACTGGACGGTCCTGCGTGAGCACCACCCGGGCGTCCGGCGGCAGTTGCTGCCCCTGGCCGCAGGCGAGGGCGGCGGCGACGTCGAGGTGTTCACCGCCGGCACCGGTCCGACGCTGCTGCTGATGCTGCCGTTCAACATCGGCGCCGGCCTGTTCGGTCCCCAGTTCGCGGCGCTCAGCGACCGCTACCACGTCGTCGTGGTCCACCACCCGGGCGTGGGCTCGACCACCGCCTGCGAGGAGCTCGGCTACGAGGGCATCGCGGACCTGTGCCTGCGCACGCTGCGGCGCCTCGGCGTCGACGGCCCCGTCCACGTGGCGGGCGCCTCGTTCGGCGGCATCACCGCCCAGACCTTCGCCCTGCGCCACCCCGAGGCCACGGCGTCGCTGACCCTGATCGGCAGCTCGTACAAGCTCGGCAACCGCGACGGGGAGGTCAACCGGCTGGCGCTGGTCGCCCGCGAGGACTTCGACCGGGTGCAGGAGCACAGCGGTTCGGCCCGCCTGGACCGGGAACGCGGCCGCTACGAACAGCTCCTGCTGCGCTGCGAGAGCATGGACCCGCAGACCGGCCTGCGCTACCTGGACGTCTTCGCCGCCGCACCGGACCTGCTCGGCCGCCTCGGCGACATCGCGGTGCCCACCCTGATCGTGCAGGGCCGGCACGACACCGTCATCCCGCAGAAGACGGCCCACCTGCTGCACGGCGCCATCCCGGACGCCCGCTTCCACGAGGTGCACGACGCCGGGCACTTCCCGAGCCTGTCGAGCTCCGACGAGTTCAACGCCGTCCTGTCCGCCTTCCTGGAGGAGCACCCGGCATGACCATCACCTCGACCGCCACGACCGCCACGGACACGGGACACGGCATCACCCGGACCGTCACCGTGCGGCCCGGCATGTGCGGCCCCGGCTCCCTGTTCCCCGGCCAGCTCGGCGACTGGACCTGGGAGACCGTCACCGCGCAGTGCGGCACGGACGTCTTCTCCGCCCGCGACGCCTCCGGCAACCCCACCTATCTGGCGTTCTACTACTTCCGGGTGCGCGGCGACCGCACGCTGCACCCGCGTTCCCTCACCTTCGGCGACCGCCTCACGGTGACCTCGGGCTGCTACGACCAGGGCACCGAGTCGGTCCTCACCCTGCACCGCGTCGACCGGGCCGGCACCCCCGGCGCGGACCGCCCGCTCGACCTGGCGGAGTTCTACGAGCGGCCGCGCGGCGGCACCCTGTACGTGGAGAACTTCAACCGCTGGGTGACGCGCTCCGCCCCGGACAGCAACCAGGGCCTGGTCAAGTCCTCGCCGCCGGACTTCCGCAACGACGGGCTGCCCGCGCTGCCCGCCGCGTACTCGCCGCGCGCCGTGTACCGCGAGGCCCGCGGCGCGCACACCTTCCGGGCCCCGGACGAGCCGGGATTCACGCCGCTGGACACGACCGTCGAGATCGAGCACCCGGTCGACGTCGTCCGCGACGTCAACGGCGTCGGCCTCCTCTACTTCGCCTCCTACTTCTCCATGATCGACGAGGCGGCGCTCGCGCTGTGGCGCCGGCTCGGCCGCTCCGACCGGGCGTTCCTGCGCCGCGTCGTCGTCGACCAGCAGGTCTGCTACCTCGGCAACGCCGACCTGGACTCGGTCCTGGTCCTCGGCGCGCACGCCCGGACCAGCACCACGACGCCCGGCGAGGAGATCGTCGACGTCGTGATCCGCGACCGCGACAACGGCCGCGTCATCGCCGTCAGCACCCTGCACACCGTGCACGACCTGCACGGCTCCCACGACCCGAAGGGGCACGCATGACCCAGGCACCGATCGACGTGCGGGCGCACACCGCCGAGCTGGTGAAGGAGGTCGTCACGGAGATCCTGCCCGGCGTGGACCGCGACCTCATCGGCGGCTCCCGCCACCTGAAGGATCTGGGCGCCGACTCCGTGGACCGGGTCGAGATCATCGCCGCGCTCCTGGACCGCACCGGGGTGGACGCCCCGATGTCCGCCTTCAGCGACCTGCCCGACATCGACTCCCTCGTCGACTTCCTGAGCGGAGCCCCGCGATGAGCACGACCGACACCCCGGGGGCGTACGGCATCGAGGCGCTGAACGTGTGGTGCGGGCTGGCCCGGCTCAGCGCCGCGGACCTGTTCGCCGGGCGCGGCCTGGACCCGGACCGCATCGACAACCTCATGATGTCCGAGCGCTCCATCGGCCTGCCGATCGAGGACCCGGTCACCAACGCCGTCAACGCGGCCCGGCCGATCGTGGACGCGCTGACGCCCGAGGAGCGGGACCGCATCGAACTGGTGGTGACGTCCACCGAGTCGGGCGTCGACTACAGCAAGTCGCTCACCTCCTACGTCCACAAGCACCTGGGCCTGAACCGGCACTGCCGGCTCCTGGAGGTCAAGCAGGCCTGCTTCGGCGCGACCGCCGCGGTGCAGACGGCGCTGGGCTATCTCGCCTCCGGGATCTCCCCCGGCGCCAAGGCCCTGGTGATCGCCACGGACGTGGCCGTCGTGGACGAGAAGGCGGAGTACTCCGAGCCCGCGGCCGGGCACGGCGCGGCGGCCGTCCTGCTCAGCGACCGGCCCCGCGTGCTGACCATGGACCTCGGCGCGTTCGGCAACTACAGCTACGAGACGCTCGACTCGGCGCGCCCGTCGCCGCGCTTCGACATCGCGGACGTCGACCGCTCCCTGTTCGCGTACCTGGACTGTCTCAAGAACTCGTACGCCGACTACGCCTCGCGCGTCACCGATGTCGACTTCACCCGCGACTTCGACCATCTCGTCATGCACACCCCGTTCGCCGGTCTGGTCCGGGCCGGGCACCGCAAGATGATGCGTGAGCAGGGCGCGGCCGGCGCGACGGTCGACGCCGACTTCGCGCGCCGGGTCGCCCCGTCGCTGGTCTACCCGGGCACGGTCGGCAACCTGTGCTCGGGCTCGGTGTACCTGGCGCTGGCCAGCCTCCTGGACTCTGGCGTCGTGACGAGTCCGCGCCGGGTGGGCCTGTTCTCGTACGGGTCGGGCTGTTCCTCGGAGTTCTTCAGCGGCATCGTCGACGAGCAGTCGGCCGCGGCCGTCGCCGAACTGGGCATCGGCAAGCATCTGGAGGCCCGCGCCCGGATCACGTTCGAGGAGTACCTGGCGGTCCTGGAGCACAACCTGGAGTGCCTGGTGCCGGTGGAGAACCGGACCGTGGACCCCGAGCCGTGGGAGCCGCTGCTGGCCCGGGCCGGCGACCGCCCGGAGATCCTCACCTTCACCGGGGTCCGCGACTACCACCGGCAGTACGCGTGGCGCTGACCCGGGGCGTCGGCGCGCCCACCCCCTGCCGAGCGACGAGGAGTTGACGGTGTCCGTGACCTGGACGGCCGCCGGGACCGAGGACGCGCGCACCGCGTCCGACGGCGGCGGCCTGCGACTGTTCTGCTTCGCCCACGCGGGCGGCGGCAGCTCGTTCTTCCACCCCTGGCGCGAGGCGCTGGGTCCCGGGGTCGATGTGCGGCCGGTCGTGCTGCCCGGCCGCGAGCGCCGCTCCCGGCAGGCCTCGCACACCCGGATGGGGCCGCTGGTGGAGGAGCTCACCGCCGAGCTCGCCGGGCAACTCGACCGGCCGTACGTCCTGTTCGGCCACAGTCTCGGCTCGATCGTGGCCTACGAGACCGCCAGGGCCCTGCTCGAGCGGGGCTCGAGGCCGCCTTCGGCGCTGCTCGTGTCGGGGCGGCGCGGGCCGTTCGTCCCCGACACCCGGCCGCCGGTGCACAACCTGCCGGAGGACGCGTTCCTCACCGAGGTGTCGCGCCTCGGCGGCACCCCGCCCGAGCTGCTGCGCCAGCGGGAGCTGGTGCGGCACTTCCTGCCGCCGCTGCGGGCCGACCACGAGATCAACGAGACGTACCGGCCGACCCGCCTGCCAGGACCCGCGCTGACCTGCCCGGTCTTCGCCTTCACCGGGGCGGCGGATCCGCTCGCCGACCCCCATGCGGTGGCGCGCTGGCGCGAGGTGACCAGCGGCGACTTCCGGCTGCGGGTGTTCCCCGGCGACCACTTCTATCTCAAGGGGGCTCCGGAGGACCTGATGACGGCGCTGCGCACGGCGCTGTCGGGTGTGGATCCGCTCTCGAGTGTTCTTCGAAGGCCCTTTCATAAAGTCGCAATGTGATTGTCACGTGCCGACTGCACCGGGAGGCCAGATGAATCTGCTGGATGTCACCGCTCCGACCGGATTCGACATCCGGCTGCGTGACTTCGTGCGCGCGCAGTCCCCGCACACGACGGCTTGCGTGGTGCGACGCAACCAGAGCGCGTACAGCAGCGGCGGGCAGGACCGCAACGTCTACTTCTTGGAGAGCGGTCAGATCAAGACCGTGATGTTCTCCCGCTCGGGCAAGGAGTGCCTGCTGCGCCTCCACACCCCCGGGGAGATCTTCGGCGAGCTGTGCTCGCTCGGCGGCATCCGCGAGGAGTCCGCCATCGCGATGCGCGACAGCGTCGTGCACCGCATGTCCTACGAACACTTCCTGTCCTCGATCACGGCGGCCGGGATGGTCGACGACTTCATCAGTCACCTCACCCGGCGCCTGGCCGAGCAGCAGCAGTCGATCACTCATCTGGTGACCGTCGACAGCGAGCAGCGCCTGGGCGAGATCCTGCTGGACCTCGCCCGCAAGCTCGGCCGGGGCAACGGGCGGCGGCCGCACATCGCCGAGCGCATCACGCACGAGGAGCTGGCCGGCATGGTCGGCACCACCCGCTCGCGCGTGGGGCACTTCCTGAAGGGGTTCCGCGACCGGGGCCTGATCGACGTCACCCCGGACTCCCACCTGATCATCGACCGGCGCCGGCTCGCCGCCTATCTGGAGAGCCGCTGCGCCTGACCGGGGCCCCGCCCCGACGACCCTCACGAGGTGACACCCCCATGTGGGACCAGAAGTTCGAGACTCTGCTCAGGGACCGTCTGCCCGGCCTGGACGCCGGCGCGCCCCTCACGGAGGACCTGCCGCTCGCCGCCTTCGGGCTCGACTCGATGGCGACGGTGGGCCTGATCACGGCCATCGAGGACGTCTACGGGCAGCTGCCCGACAACGCGGTGACCCCCGCCAACTTCACCACGCCCGGCACGGTCTGGGCGCTCGTCAGCTCGCTCTCCGGCACCGGCCGATGAGCGGCGACAAGCTGCTGCACCACTGGTTCCTGGACGGTCTGGCCCGCAATCCGGCGGGCGTCGCGCTGCGGATCGGCGACCGCACCTGGACCTACACGGAGGCGGACCGCGTCGCGCGGCGCTGGGCGGCCGCCCTGCACGGCGGGGCGCGTGCGCCGCGCCGGGTCGGGGTGCTGGCCACCAAGAGCGAGGAGAGCCTGCTCGGCTTCCTGGCCGCGCTGTACGCGGGCTGCACGGCCGTACCGCTCAACCCGGAGTACCCGGTGGACCGCAACCGGGGCATCGCCGCCGAGGCGGGGCTCGACGCGCTGATCGTCGACGGTGCGGGCGCCGCCCAGCTCGACTCCGTCGCGGCGGCCGCCGAGCCGCTCGTGGTGCTCGCGCCGCGCCGCGACACGTGGACGGCGCCGGCGCCGGCGACCCCTGTGCTGGTGCCGGACCCGGACGGCGACCGGGCGCCCGCCGAGGGCCCCGACTCCCTCGCGTACATCCTGTTCACCTCGGGTTCCACCGGCCGCCCCAAGGGCGTGCCGATCCGGCACGGCAACGTCTCGGCGTTCCTGACGTCCGTGCTGCCGCGCTACGACTTCGGGCCGGACGACGTCTTCGGGCAGGTCTACGAGCTGACCTTCGACCTGTCGATGTTCGAGGTGTGGTGCGCGTGGGCGAGCGGCGCGTGTCTGACGGTCCTCAACCGGCTGCAGGCGCTCGACCCCGCGCGTTCGGTCCGCGCCCACGGCATCACGGTGTGGACGTCGACGCCCAGCCTGGCCGCCGCGCTGCGGGGGCACGGGCTACTGACGCCGGGCCGGCTGCCGTCCGTGCGCCACACCGTGTTCTGCGGTGAGCCGCTGCCCGAGGACGTCGCGGCCGCCTGGAGTGCCGCCGCGCCCGCCTCGTCCGTCGACAACCTCTACGGCCCCACCGAACTCACCATCGCCTGCACGGGTTTCCGCTGGTCGCCCGCGTCCGGTACGGGCAACGTGCCGATCGGCGCGCCCAACGCGGGCCTGCGGTACGTGCTGTTCGAGGACGGGCGCGTCGGCGGGGACACGGGCGAACTGTGCGTCACCGGGCCGCAGATGTTCGACGGGTATCTCGACCCGGCCAACGACACGGACCGTTTCCTGGACCACGAGGGCCTGCGCTGGTACCGCACCGGTGACCGGGTGCGCCGCGGCCCCGGCGGCACGCTGGTCCATCTGGGCCGCGGCGACGGCCAGGTCAAGATCAACGGCTACCGGGTGGAGCTGTCCGAGGTGGAGGCGGCCGTACGGGCCTGCCTGCCGGGCCGCGAGGCGGTGGTCCTGGCCGTGCCCGGGGCGGCGAGCCCGGTGCTGGTGGCGTTCGTCGTGACCGACGAGGGGACCGGCCTCCTGACGGACGCGGCCCGCGACCTGGCGCGCCGGCTGCCCCCGTACATGCTCCCGGCGCATCTGTGGGCGCTGCCCGACCCGCCGCTCAACGCGAACGGGAAGACGGACCGCCTCCAGCTGCGCAAGGAGGCGGAGCACCGGCTGGCGTCCTGAGACGGGGCCGGGCCCACCCGGTCCGGCTCACGCACGCCCGGCGGGCGTCCCGGGGTCCCGGGGCGCCCGCTGTGCCGTGTACGCGCTCATCGAGGGGACTGCGGCCAGAAGTTCCTTGGTCCAGGCGTGCCGGGGCGCGGTGAACACCTCCGCAACAGGGCCCTGCTCGCGGACCGTCCCGCCGTCCAGGACGAGGACCCGGTCGGCCATGCGGGCGATCACGCCCAGGTCGTGGCTGATCAGCAGCAGGCCGAGGCCGAGGCGGGTGCGCAGGTCGTCGAGCAGGGCGAGGATGTCGGCCTGGATGCGGACGTCGAGGCTGGAGGTGACCTCGTCGCACAGCAGCAGCCTGGGCCGGGGGGCCAGGGCGCGTGCGATGGCGACCCGCTGCCGCTGGCCGCCGGAGAGGGTGCCGGGCAGCCGGGCGGCGCACTGTTCGTCGAGTCCGACCAGGCGCAGCAGGCGCCGGGTCTCGTCGGCGGCGGCCTTCCGGTCCATCCCGCGCAGCACGCGCAGGGGGCGGGCGATCGTCGCGCCGACGGTGCGGCGCGGGTTGAGGGAGCCGCTCGCGTCCTGGGCGACGAGCTGGACGAGGCGGCGCTGGTCGAGGGTGCGGGCGCGCAGCGGGCCGGGGACGGGGGCGCCGTCGAGTGCGACGGTGCCGGTGTCGGGGGTGTGGTGGCCGGTGACGCAGCGGGCGAGGGTGGTCTTTCCGGCGCCGGACCCGCCGAGGAGGGCCACGCACTCGCCGGGGGCGACGTGCAGGGACACGTCGTGGGCCGTGGTGACCCGGTGGGCGCCGCGGCCGTGTCCCGCGGTGAGGCCGGTGACGCGCAGGACCGGTTCCGTCTCGCTCTCGGGGCGGGGCGGCCGGGTGTGGGCCTCGGCGATGTCCGGGACGGCGCGCACGAGTTCGCGGGTGTAGGGCGCGCGGGGCCGGCCGAGCACCTCGGTCAGGGGGCCTTCCTCGACGAGCCGGCCGGCCCGCAGCACGGCGATCCGGTCGGTGAGGCGGGCGGCGGCGGCCAGGTCGTGGGTGATGAACAGCAGGGTGAGTCGGCGGCGTTCGGTCAGGCGGGCGACCTCGTCGAGGACGAGGCGCTGGGTGAGCAGGTCGAGTCCGGTCGTCGGTTCGTCGAGGACGAGCACGTCGGGTTCGGCGGCGAGGACGCGGCCGAGGGCGAGGCGCTGCTGCTGTCCGCCGGACAGTTCGTGCGGGTAGCGGCGCAGGAAGGCGGGGTCGTCGGGCAGTCCCACACCGCGCAGGGTGCGGGCGGCGTCCTGCGGGGTGCGGTGTGCGGCCAGCTCGGTCACTTGGGCGGCCACCCGCATCGTGGGGGTGAGCGCCGCGGCCGGGTCCTGCGGGAGGCAGGCCACGCGGCGCCGCAGCCGGCGCAGGGCGCGGCCGCGCAGGGCGAGCGGGTCCTGGCCGGTGACGCTCAGGGTGCCGGAGGTGGCGCGCAGGCCGGGGCGCAGTGCGCCGAGGAGGGCGAGCGCGAGGGTGGTCTTGCCGGAGCCGGACTCGCCGACGACGCCGAGGCGTTCGCCGGCCCGCAGGGTCAGGGAGACGTCGTCGAGGACGCGTTGTCCCTGGGGGCCGGTGACGGTCAGTCCGGTGACGCGGACCGGGTCGGCTCCGCCGTCGGGCTGCCGCGGTGCGGGGCCGGCGGACTGGTCGGGGGCGTCGAAGAGTGCGGTCATGGGGCGAACCTCGTGATCGCCCGGTCGAGGGCGAGGTTGACGGAGACGGTGAGCACGGCGAGGCCGAGGGCCGGTGCCGCCACGCCCCAGGGCGCCAGGGTCACGCCCTCCATGTTCTCGCTGATCATGGAGCCCCAGTCGGGGGTGTCGGGGCCGAAGCCGAGGAACCCGGCGGAGGCGGTGAGGGCGATGGCGAGGGCGAGCCGGGTGCCCGCGTCGGCGAGCACGGGGCGCACGACGCCCGGCACGATCTCGCGGACCATCACCGCGGCCGGCCCGTCGCCGAGGGCCACGGCCTGGTCGACGTATCCGGAGTGGACGATCTGGAGGGTGGCGGCGCGGGCGACGCGGGAGACGAAGGGGACGCCGGTGAGGGCGACGGCGGTGACCAGGGTGAGGGTGCGGTAGCCCCAGCCGTGCAGCAGCACCAGCAGGACGAGCGCGGGCGGCAGGGCGAGCAGCAGGGTGTCGAGCCGGGAGACGGCGGCGTCGAACCAGCCGCCGAGGTATCCGGCGAGCACCCCGGTCGTGGTGCCGAGCAGGGTGGTCACGACGGTGGCCAGCAGCGGTACGAGGACCAGGGGCCGCCCTCCGGCCAGGAACCGCGACCACACGTCCCGTCCTTCCCCGTCCGATCCGAGCGCCAGGCCGGCGCCCTGGCTGTAGGGGGCGGCGGCGATGTGCGCCGGGTCGTGCGGGGCGAACCAGGGTCCGAGCAGGGCGAACAGGACGATCGCGGCGACGGGCAGGAGCCACGGCAGGCCCCTCCACCGGCTGCGGTGCGGGGCGACGGGACCGGCCGGGGCCGTGGTGGCGGGTGTGTTCATGTGGCGGTCCGGGTGCGGGGGTCGGCTGCCGCGGTCAGGAGGTCCGCGAGGAGGAGGCCGGTGACCACGGCCGCAGCCATGAGGAGGCCGATGCCTTCGAGGACGGCGGCGTCGTGGTGTTCGACCGCGGCGACCAGTTCGTTGGACAGGCCCGGGTAGTTGAAGACCTGTTCGACGACGGCGGTGCCGCCGACGAGGGTGCCGGTGAGCCAGCCGAAGACCTGGGCGCAGGGTCCCGCGGCGGTGGGCAGCAGGTGGCGCAGGACGACGCGGGCGGGGGCGAGTCCGGCGAGGCGGGCGGCTTCGACGTGCGGGGTGGCGGCGGCGTCCGCGACGGCGGCGCGGACCAGCCGGCCGGCCCAGGCCGCGGAGAACAGGGTCAGCGCGGTCACCGGCAGGACGAGGGCCTCGGGGTGGGCGAGGAGGGGTTCGCCGAAGGGGACCAGGGACACGGCCGGAAGGACGCCGAGCCAGGAGGCGAGGACCAGCGTGAGCAGGCCCGCGGTGACGAACTGGGGGACGGAGACCAGGGCGACCGAGGTGCCGGAGAGGATCCGGTCGAGGAGGCTTCCGGGGCGCAGTCCGGCGGCGAGCCCGATGGCGAGGGCGAGGACGACGGTGAGGGCGGCGCACACGCCGGCGAGCAGCAGGGTGTCGGCGAGCGGCCCGGCGATGATCTGGCTGACGGGGCGCCGGTCGACGAGGCTGTGGCCCAGGTCGCCGGAGAGCGCGGAGCCGATCCAGTCGGCGTAGCGGACCGGCAGGGGCCGGTCCAGGCCGAGTTCGGCGTGCAGGCGGGCGACGTCGGCGGGGCTCGCCGAGCCGCCGAGCGCCGCCGCGGCGGCGTCGCCCGGCAGCACCTCGGCGGCGGCGAACAGGACGAACGAGCCGGCCAGCAAGGTGGCCAGCGCGCCCGCGAGGCGCCGCCCGGCGAGGGCGGCGAGTCGGACGGCGGTTCTCACGCCGTCCTGGCCCGTGTGAACACGGGGGTGGACTGGCTGGACCAGACGCCGGTCAGTCCGGGTACGGAGGCGTCGAGCTGTTCCTGGAATCCCCACAGCAGGTCGCCGCCGGTGGCGGACAGGTCGCGCTGGATGGCGGCGAACGCGGCCTCGCGCCGGCCGTCGTCGACGGTGGCCTGCGCGGCCGCGAGCCGCTTGAAGTGCCGCTCCCCGAGCCCGGTCACGTTGAAGAACGCGCCCTTGGTGGTGGTCGCGGACAGGTGCACGGCGGCGGGCCGGTTGGCGTAGTAGAAGGTCTGGAAGGGGGCGCGGGACAGGCCCTTGAGGTCCGCGTAGTACGTGTCGGCGGGCACGGTCCGCACGTCGAGGTCGACGCCGGCCTCCTTGAGCTGCTGGCCGAGCAGCCGGGCCGCGGCGGTGAAGCCGGGCACGGTGTCCGCCGCCCGCAGTTCCAGGGTGTCGACCCCGGCACGGGCGAACAGCCGCTTCGCCTCGGCCACGTCGCGGGTGCGGGCGCGGCCCGCGTAGCCGGGCAGCCCCTTGCCGACGAGGTCCTCGCCGGGGGTGCCGAGGCCGAGCAGGACCTTCTGCACGAGCGCGTCGCGGTCGGCGGCCAGCCGCACGGCGCGGCGCACGTCCGGGTCGTCGAAGGGGGCGAGCCGCTCGTTCATGGCGAACGACAGGGCGTTGGAGTTGGCGGTGTGGCCGCGCCGCACGCTGATCGCCCGGTTGGCGCGCTCGGCCTTGGCGCCGGTGGCCGTGATGCCGAAGGCGTAGTCGATCTGGCCGCTCTTGAGGGCGGCGAGGCGGGCGGCGGGGTCGGCGATCAGGGAGAGGTCGATGCGCCGGAAGTGCGAAGTGCCGTTCCAGTACTTGTCGTTGACGGCGAGCCGGAGGTTCTTGCCGTCCTGCTCCTCGAGCCGGTACGGGCCGGAGCCGACGCCGCGGGCGAAGTCCTTGTCGCGGGTGCCCTCGGGGAAGACCGGGGAGAACACGGCGAGGATGCCTTCCCTGAAGTCGCCGCGGGGCCGCTTGAGCCCCACCTTCAGGGTGTACTGGTCGACGACCTTGAGGCGGTCGAGGTCCAGGTCGGCGAAGTTGTTGGCGCGCGTGGACGGCGGGGTGGCCAGGGTCCGCAGGGAGTAGGCCACGTCCGCGGCGCGCACCGGCGAACCGTCGTGGAACACGGCGTGCCGGTGGATCCGCACGGTCCACTCGGCGGCGTCGGCGCTCGGCTCGACGGACTCGGCCAGGCCGAGTTCGTAGCGGCTGCCCTTGAGGTACATGAGCTGGTCGTACAGGTGGTACAGGGCGATGTAGCTGGCGCCGAACCCGGCGTGGCGGGGGTCGAGGCCGATGGTGCCGGTGGCGTCGGAGGCGCCGACGCGCAGTGCCTTGCCGGATCCGGCGACGGTGCGGGTCCCGCCGGTCTGACCGGCGCAGCCGGTCAGGGCCGCGGAGCCGGCGGCGACGGTCGCCGCGGCGGCGCTCCACTGCAGGACTCGGCGGCGGGCGACGCCGTCGGGGCGTGACATGGCGGAGGGCTCCTGGGTCTGGGGTGGGTGGGCTGGGGATCTCACGGCTCAGGCCCACCAGTCGCGGGTGCCGCCCTCGTCGGCGCCGCACTGGCGCCAGATCTTGCCGTCGCGCAGGACGTAGACGCCGAAGGTGACGACGGTCTCGCCGCGGCAGGTCATGGTGCCGCGCATCATGACGGTGTCGTCGGTCTGGATGAACTCGTTCATCTCGACGTGCTGGAGGTCGAGCTCCCAGTAGCGGCGCAGCAGTTCGCGGATGTTGTCGTGGCCGCGCACGGGGCCGGTGAAGCGGACCCATTCGGCGTCGGGGTGGTAGAGGTCGACGAGTCCGTCGAGGTCGCGTTCGGCGGTGCAGCGGATCATCTCCGCGAACAGCGGGTGGATCGCAGTCTCGGTCTCGGTCTCGGTGCTCATGCGGGGGCTCCTGTCGGATCGGGGCGGTGCGCGGCGGAGGGGGCCCGGAAGCGGTCCCTGATGAGGCGCTTGACGACCTTGCCGAGGTCGTTGCGGGGCAGTTCGTCGACGAGCAGGACCCGGGTGGGGATCTCGTGCGGGGCGAGGGTGCCGGCCGCACGGTCGGCCAGGGCCGCGCACAGCCGGTCCGGATCGGGGGCGGCCTGACCGGCGACGGGGACGACGGCCGCGGCCACGCCGTCGGTGCCGGTGGCGACGACGGCGACGTCGGCGACGGCCTCGTGGTCGTAGAGGACGGACTCGACGCGCAGCGAGGAGACGAGGCCGTGCGCGGTGGGCACGGCGTCGGTCTCGCGGTCGAAGAGGTACAGCTCGCCGTCGTCGTCGACGTGGCCGAGGTCGCCGGTGTCGCACCAGCCGCCCTCGGGCACGCCGTCCGCCTCGGGGCCGGCGTCCAGGCGGTCGCGCGGGGGCGCTCCGTCGGCGCGCAGCCAGATCCGGCCGACCTGTCCGGCGGGCAGGGCCGCGCCGTGCCGGTCGGTGATCAGGACGTGGGTGCCGGGGGCGGGCCGGCCGACGGACAGGGGGCGTTCGGGGTCGAAGGTGCCGATGGTGACGGCGGGTTTGGCCTGGCTGGCGGAGTAGGCGCCGATGACGCGGGCCTTGGGCATCGCGGTGAGCAGGGCGCGGGCCAGCGGCGGGTGCAGGAAGGCGGAGGCGGTGGCCACGGTGGTGACGGAGGTCAGGTCGTGGCGGTGCAGGGCGCCGTCGCGGGTCATGGCGACCGCGAGGTGCGGGGTCATCATGACGGTGCTCGCCGCGTGCTGCTCGATGAGGGCGCACAGCCGGTCGGCGTCGCCGGGCGGGGCGAGGACGAGGGTGGTCGGGGTGGCGTTGAGCACCATGGAGACGGTGGTCGCGCTGGCGGTGATGCCCAGGTGCACGGAGGCGACCATCGGGGTGGGCTCGTCGTGCGCCATGACGGAGCGGGGGCCGCCGGCGGTGGCCAGGTTCTGGTGCGGGACGATCACGCCGCGGGCGAGTCCGGTGGTGCCGGAGGAGTAGACGATCTCGGCGGCGTCGTCGGGGGCGTGGACGAGGTCGACGGGGGTGTGGCCCGCGACGGAGAGGGCGTCGACGGTGTCGGTCCAGGTGACGGACGGGGCGGCGGGCGGGGCGGTTCGGCCGTGGATGACGCCGGTCATGCCGCACTGCCGGGCGCGGCGCTCGAGTTCGTCGGCGGGCAGGCGGACCGGCAGGTGCAGCACGGTGCCGCCGGCTTTCAGGACGCCGAGGTAGGCGACGGCGTAGCCGGCCCAGTCCATGTCGCCGAAGAAGATCCCGATGCGGGTGCCGCGGGCGGTGCCGGCGGCGAGCAGTCCGCGGGCGAGGTCCTCCGAGCGGCGGTCCCACTCCCCGTAGCGGAGGTCGGGCCGGCCGTCGACGACGAGGGCGGTGCGGTCCGGGTGCAGCCGGGCGTGGGAGCGCAGTTGGTCGGTCAGGTAGGAGAAGGCACGTTCCGCCATCGCGGGGTCACCCGCCTATCTGGAAGGAGACGCCGCCTCGGCCCCCGAAGCGGGGGGCGGTGGCGGCGAGCAGGTGGTCGAGGATGAACCGGGCGCGCTCGGCGGGCTCGTCGTCGCTCAGCGAGCGCAGGTAGCGGTCGTGGGCGGCGAGCGAGCGCACGGCGCGGTCGCGGGCGGCGTCGTCGACGGCGACGGCGTGGGTGGGGCGCGGCGATCCGGCGACGGCCACCTTGCCGGCCCGCCACGGCTCGAGGCCCTCGTCGAGGAGTTCGGGGAAGATCCAGCGGTTGGCGGCGTCGGCGACGGAGTCGAGGGCGGCGCGGCCGACGTCGCGGTGGTCGGGGGTGTTCCACGCGCCGGAGGCCCAGGTGTCGTGGTGGTTGAACGTCACGATGAGCTCGGGGCGGTGGCGGCGGACGGCGCGGGCCAGGTCGCGGCGCAGTCCGGGCCCGTAGGTGACGGTGCCGTCGGTGTACCCGTCGAGGAAGTCGACCTGCTGGACGCCGAGTTCGGCGGCGGCCTTGCGCTGTTCGGCCTCGCGCACCGGCCCGCACTCGGCCGGGTCGAGGCCGTCGATGCCCGCCTCGCCGCGGGTGACGAGGAGGTAGGCCACCTCGATCCCCCGCGCGGTCCAGGCGGCCACGGCGGGCCCGGCGCCGAACTCGATGTCGTCGGGGTGGGCGACGATCGCGAGGACGCGGCTGAAGTCGTCGGGCAGTTCGAGGAGTGTGTCGGCCATGGGGTTCCTTCCCGGTGGACGGGGCAGCCGCGCGGGCCGGGCCGTGTCCGTGTGGACGACGGCCCGGTGTGCGCGTGGTGTTCCTGGGCGGGGTGGGTCAGGCGGCGTCGGCTTCGGCGGGTGCGGGGACGCGGACGACGAGGGCGGCGATGAGGATCGCGGCCGCGGCCAGGCCCGCGCTGCACAGGAACGCGACGGTGTAGCCGTGCGTGCCGTCGAGGCCGCCGACGGCCTGGGTGACGGTGGTGAGGACGGCCAGGCCCAGCGAGCCGCCGACCAGGATCGCGGTGTTGAACAGGCCGGAGACGGCGCCCGCGTCGGCCGGGTCGACGCCGCTGGTGGCGATGGTGCCGGCCGGCATCATCGTCAGGCCGAGGCCGATGCCGGAGATGATCGTGGGGCCGAGGACGGTGGCGACGAAGCTCGTCGACGACGCGGCCAGGCCCAGCCAGCCCATGCCGAGCCCGAGGCAGAACAGGCCGGTCATCAGCATCCGGGTCAGTCCGACGCGGGCCACGGTCTTCATGCAGATCTGCGCGAACACCAGCAGGGTGGCGATCAGCGGCAGGTAGGCGAGGCCGGTCTGCAGTGCGGAGAACCCGAGGATCTCCTGGAGGTAGAGGGTGACGAAGAAGAAGTAGCTCATCTGCGTGGCACCGAAGATCATCATGATGCCGAGGGCTCCGCTGGTGTTGCGGCGGCGGAACACGTGCAGGGGCAGGAACGGGTGGGCCTGGCGCCGCTCGACGAGCAGGAAGACCCCGAGGAGCACGGCGGCGAGGACCAGCAGGCCGCCGCGCAGCGGGGAGGTCCACGGACGCTGGGTGTCGAGGAAGACGAAGACCGTCATCAGCAGGGCGGCCGTGATGGTGACCGCGCCCGCCACGTCCAGGCTGGGCCGCTGTTCGGCGCGGCTCTCCTTGAGCGTCGTCATGGCCAGGACGACGACGAGCGCGCCGATCGGGACGGCGGCGAAGAAGCTGAACTCCCAGCCGGGGCCGGAGGTCAGCAGGCCGCCGACGAGGAGACCGAACAAGGCGCCCGCCGCCTGCGTGCTGCCCCACAGGGCGAACGCCCGCTGCCGCTCGGGGCCCTCGGCGAACGAGGTGATGATCAGCGAGAGGACGACCGGCGCGGTCAGCGCGCCGCCCAGGCCCTGCACGGCACGGGCGATCACCATGACGGTCGGGTCGGTGCTGAAGCCGCACACGACGGAGGCCACGGTGAAGATCGTGACACCGGTGACCAGGACGCGGCGCCGGCCGAACAGGTCGCCGATCCGGCCGCCCAGCGGCAGCAGTCCGCCGTACAGGAGGCCGTAGGCGTTGACGACCCACGGCAGGCCCGACTCGGTGAAGTCGAGGTCGCGCTGGATGAAGGGCAGGGCCACGTTGACGATGGTCTGGTCGACCTGGATGAGCAGTTCGGCCATCAGCAGGGTGACGAGGATCAGTCTGACGACCAGGGAGCGGGGGCCCTGGGCGGAACTGTCCTCGGCGGTCGGCCTGCCGTCCGCGGTGCTGGTGGTCATAACTCTCCTGATCCTCGTGTCACAGCCGCCGTCCGGGCAGACTCGGCCGGGGCCACGGTAGGGAGGGGGCCCGCGAACGCGATGCTCAAAACAGCACACGTTCGGCGGCGGATCCGCCCCGGTGGGGGCGGCCCCCGGTCACCAGGTGACGGGCAGCGTCTTCGGAGCGCGGATGATCATGTCCGACTTCCAGGTGATCTCGCCGTTCAGGCGCAGCCCCGGCATACCGATGACGAGCGCCTTCAGCGCCTCCTGGAGCTCGACGCGGGCCAGGTGCGCGCCCAGGCAGTGGTGGGCGCCGTGGCCGAAGACCATGTGCCGGTTGTCGGCGCGGTCGAGGACGACCTCGTGGCCGTTCTCGAAGACGCTCTCGTCGCGGTTGACGATGCTCGTGTCCACGACGACCGGTTCGCCGGCCCGGACCAGGGTCTCGCCGACGGTGAGGTCCTCCAGGGCGTAGCGCGGGGAGATGCCGTTGGCGGCGAAGGGCACGAAGCGCAGCAGTTCCTCGACGGCGACCTGGATCGAGTCGGGGTTCTCGCACAGGCGCGTCCACAGCTCGCGGCGCTGCTGGAGCACGTGGACGAAGTTGGAGATCTCGCTGGCGGTGGTCTCGAAGCCGCCGATGAGCGTCGCGATGCACAGCCCGATGAGCTCCTGCTCGTCCAGCCGGTCGTGGGCGTCGCGGGCCTCGATGAGGGCGCTGGTGAGGTCGTCGCGGGGCGTCTCGCGGCGCTGCGCGATCAGGTCCTCGAAGTACTTCTGCAGATCCATGAAGCTCTGCACGCACTCTTCGTCGGTCAGCTCGTTCGTGGACAGCGCGGCGTCGCACCAGGCGCGCAGCTGCGCGCGGTCCTCGGCGGGCACGCCGAGCAGTTCGCAGATCACGGTGACCGGGATGGCGAGCGCGTAGGAGCCGACGAGTTCGGCGGTCGGGCCCGCGGCCTTCATGTCCTCGACGAGTCCGGCGGCCAGTTCGCCGATCCAGGCGCGCTTGCCCTCGATGCGGCGCGGGGTGAACGCCTTGGACACCAGGGTGCGCAGCCGCGTGTGGTCCGGCGCGTCCATCGTCAGGATCGACTCGGGCACGGGCCGGGGGGTCATGCGCGGCTCGTCGCGCCGGGTGGCCTCGTTGCGGGAGAAACGCCGGTCGGTCAGGACGAAGCGGGCGTCCTCGTACCGGGTGACGAGCCAGGCGGGCTCGCCGAACGGCAGCTGGACGCGGATCGGCGCGCCGTCCTCGATGAGCTTCATGTACGAGTACGAGAGCTCGAGCCCCTCCCCGCCGGTGAAGGGGTAGGCGGCCGGTGCCGCCTGGGGGTGCTCGCCCGCCGTCGCTTCCACTTCGGTGCTCACTGTCGACCGCCTCCTCGGGGTTCCCGCCGTGACGCGGCGTCACGCTAGCGACCCGCGCGCCGGCTGCCTGCTCAATCGGGAGCATCGGAGGGAAGGTCGCGCCGGGATACTCCCGCCCATGACTCAGCTACGGATTCAGGCCACGTTCGTGGTCGACGTGTGGGACGGCGTGGACGACGAGAAGGTCGACGGCGGTCCGGTCACGGCCCGCGTCGAGCTCGCCAAGACGTACACGGAAGGCGATGTGCTCGGCACCGCCACCGGTCACATGGCGACGACCCAGGGCCCCGGCGGTGCCGCGTACGTGGCGCAGGAGCGGGTCACCGGCACGATGGGCGGGCGCACGGGCACGTTCGTGCTCGAGCACCGGGCGACGCAGGTCGGCAGCGGTGAGCCGGTGACGTGGGCGGGCATCGTGCCCGGCTCCGGCACGGGCGAGCTGGCGGGCGTGAGCGGCGAGGGCTCGCTCGGCCACGGCACGCTCGACCTGACGGTCGAGTTCCCGTAGGGCGGGATCCCGGGGGTCAGTTCTTCTCGGCGGCGGCCAGGATCTTCTGCGAGGTGTGGAAGAACCGGCCCGTCGCCCGTACCCCGAACATCTTCTCGATGACGGGGGCGGGGTTGACGGGCCGGCCGCCCAGCAGCCGCCAGCGTACGAACGCCGTGCCGCCGTGCGTGCCGAGGACCTCCCAGTCGCCCTTGGGGGAACGGACGGGGAGGTCGGTGCCGGTCAGGGGCGCCGATCCGTAGAGCATGGAGAAGCGCTCGTCCGCGGCCGGTGGGGTTTTGCCGAACGGCGCCGCCGCCAGTTCCGCGCGCAGTTGATCCGCCGTGCGCAGGATCGTGGGGATCTCGAACCCGAAGGCGTCCTCGAGGGCCCGCTCGATGAGGGCGACGAGGCGCTCGGGGTCGCTGTCCGCGCTGGTGAAGAAGGCGTTCCCGCTCGCGATGTAGGTGCGTACGGAGCCGAGGCCGAGCCCGGTGAGCACCTCGCGCAGCCGGGCCATCTCGACCTTGCGGCTGCCCACGTTGACGGCGCGCAGGAACGCGATGTGGATCTGATCAGTCGTCATGCCGGCCTTCGCGTCGGTCTGTTCGGGGGCGTCATGCTCTCACGCGGCTTCAGAAGGTCCGTTCCGCGACCGGGAAGCGGTGGTTCGCGTCGTTCCTGCGCGACAGGTCCTCGACGAACATGTCGAGCAGCGGCTGTTCGCGGGTGCGCCAGTGGAAGTGGCCGCCGGCGAAGCGGCGGACGCGGAAGGAACGGTGTGTGTAGGCCCGCCAGGCGCTCAGCTCGTCGCCGAGCACCGTCGGGTCGTCGAGGCCGGCCGTCGCGGTGAGCGGGGCGTGCACGCTGTTGTCGAGTCCTTCCTCGTACGACTCGGCGAGCGCGAAGTCCGCGCGGAGCACCGGCAGTTGGAGCCGGGCCAGGGCCGGGTCGCCCAGGACCGCGGGGTGGACGCCGGGGTGGCGGGCGGCCGCGGCCAGGAACGCGTCGTCGGGCAGGCCGGTGAGCGGGTCCTGGCGGACCGGCAGGTGCGGGGCCGCCTGGCCGGACACGTAGAGGCGTTCGGCGACGAGTTCGTGGTCCCATTCGAGGCGCGCCGCGATCTCGTAGGCCAGCAGGGCACCGAGCCCGTGGCCGAAGAGGGCGAACGGGCGGTCGCACAGGCGGGCCACCGTGGGCACCAGGTCGTGCAGCAGCGTCTCCATGCCGGAGCACGGGTCCTTGCCCAGCCGGGAGCCCCGGCCCGGCAGTTCGAGGGGTGTGACGGTCAGGTGCGGCGCGAGCCGGTCGCGCCAGGGCAGATAGACGCCCGCCGAGGCACCGCAGTACGGCAGACAGAACAGGCGCACGGACGTGCCGCTCATGTTTCCCCCTCGGGTCCGCCACGGGGCCCGTCCGCCGGTCCCCGCACTGCCGCGGACCCTACGCATCCGTGCGCTCCCGGCCCGGATTCTGCAGCGGTTCTCGCGGTGCGCTCCGGGCGTTCTCGAGGGGCGCTCGAGGCGTCGTTCCTAGCGTCGCCCGGGGGACGTCCAGGACCGCAGGCCCAGGGAGGAGTACGGATGTCCGGAGCTCTCGCGCGGGTCGCCGCCCGGCCACGGCTGATGGCGGTGCACGCGCACCCCGACGACGAATCCAGCAAGGGCGCGGCGACGACGGCGCGCTACGCGGCCGAGGGGGTCGACGTGCTGGTGGTCACGTGCACGGGCGGTGAGCGGGGTTCCTTCCTCAACCCGTCCTGTCCGCGGCCGCCCGGACCGGTGGACATGGCGACGGTCCGCGCCCGCGAGATGGCGCGCGCCCGGCGCATCCTCGGGGTGCGCCAGACCTGGCTCGGCTACCGGGACTCCGGGCTGCCGGAGCACGGCGAGCCGCTGCCGGCCGGCTGCTTCGCCCGGGCCGATCCGGGCGCGGCGACGGGGCGTCTGGTGCGGCTGATCCGCCGGTTCCGGCCGCACGTCGTGACGACGTACGACGAGGACGGCGGCTATCCGCATCCCGATCACGTGATGGCGCACCGGATCGCGGTGGCCGCGTTCGAGGCGGCCGGTGACGGCGGTGCGCATCCGGGGGCGGGTCCGCCGTGGCAGCCGCTGAAGCTGTACTACAACCACGGTTCGCACCCGGAGCGCAGCGCGGCGCTGCACCGTGCGCTGCTGCGGCGCGGCAGCACGGCGCCGTACGCGCCGCTGCCCTGCGAGCCGGTGCGCCGGCCGGACATCACCACGCGGGTGCCGTGCGCCGCCTGGTTCCCCGTGCGGGACCGGGCCCTGCGGGCACATGTGTCGCAGGTGGATCCGGACGGGGTGTGGTTCGCGGTGCCGACGCCGCTGCAGCAGGAGGTGTGGCCGACCGAGGACTACACCCTGGCGCGGTCGCTGGTGCCGGTCGCCCTGCCGGAGGACGACCTGTTCGCGGGGGTGACGACGGCCGGTGCCGGCCGTCCGCCCGTGATGGCCGGTATGTGACGCTCCGGTTGCTCGCGGCAACGACCGCGTGCAAGCGTCTCAACTCATCCGTAGTCGTATCCGTGGAGGGGCATGCCCACGCAGATCAGCGTCCGTTCCGTCACCAAGGCCTTCGACGGCCGGGTCGTCCTCGACGACGTCACGTGCTCGCTCCCGGTGGGCGAGCGGGTCGGGATCGTCGGGGAGAACGGTTCGGGAAAGAGCACCCTGCTGCGGCTGCTGGCCGGGGTCGAGAAGTGCGACCAGGGCGAGGTCGTCGTCCACGCGGACGGCGGTGTCGGTCATCTGGCGCAGTCCGAGCGGCTCCCCGCGGAGCTCACCGTCCAGGACGTGATCGACCGCGCTCTGGGCGATCTGCGCGCCGTCGAGGAGCGGATGCGCCGCCTCGAGGCCGCGATGGCCGACGGCGACGAGAGTGTCCTGGCCGAGTACGGGGAGCTGTCGACGGCATTCGAACTGCGGGGCGGCTACGAGGCGGACGCCCGCGTGGAGCGCGCCCTGCACGGTCTGGGCCTCGGCCTGCTGGAGCGCGGGCGCGGCGTGGGGAGCCTGTCGGGCGGCGAGCAGGTGCGGCTGCGGCTCGCGGCCGTGCTGGCGGCGGGCCCCGAGGTGCTGCTGCTCGACGAACCCACCAACCATCTCGACGAGGGCGCGCTGCTCTGGCTGGAGGAGCATCTGCGCACCCGCCGCGGCACGACGGTCGCGGTCTCGCACGACCGCATGTTCCTGGAGCGGGTGACGACGACGCTGCTCGAGGTGGACGCCGACCGCCGCACCGTCGTCCGCTACGGCAACGGCTACGCGGGCTATCTCACGGAGAAGGCGGCAGCCCGCGAGCGCTGGGCTCAGGCGCACGCGCAGTGGGAGACGGACGTGGCCGGGCTGCGCGAGGCGGCCGCGACGACCGCCCGCCGGGTGGCGCCGGGGCGGGCCATGAAGGACGGCAACAAGATGGCCTACGACCGGGCGGCCGGACGGGTGCAGCAGTCGCTGGCCGGCCGGGTGCGGCAGGCCGAGGAGAAGCTGCGCCGACTGCTCGAGAGTCCGGTGCCGCCGCCGCCCGAGCCGCTGCACTTCGCGCCCGTGATGCGGTCCGGGCAGGTGCGCGGCTGTGCGCTCGACGCGGCCGGTGTCGGCGTGGAGGGGCGTCTGGGCCGGATCGGCCTCACGCTCGAAGCCGGGGAGAAGCTGCTGATCACGGGGCCGAACGGGGCGGGCAAGAGCACGCTTCTGGACGTCCTGGCCGGGCGCCTCGCCCCGGACACCGGCACGGTCACCCGCCAGGGGCGGGTGGGCCATCTGCCGCAGGAGCCGGAGCCGGGCCGGCCCGGGGAGACGCTCCTGGCCGCGTTCGCGCGCGGCCGTACGGGGCCGGCCGAGGAGCACCGTGAACTGCTGCTCTCCCTGGGCCTGTTCGACGCGGAGCAGCTCTCGGTGCAGGTGCGGGGGCTGTCCACCGGGCAGCGGCAGCGGCTCGCGCTGGCCCGGCTGGTGACCCGGCCCTGGGACGTCCTGCTCCTGGACGAGCCGACCAACCACCTCTCCCCCGCGCTGGTGGAGGAGCTGGAGGCGGCGCTGCTCGGCTTCGACGGCGCGCTCGTCGTGGTCAGCCACGACCGGCTGCTGCGCGAGCGCTGGCGGGGCAGACAGCTGACCGTGTCGACGTCGGCGGTCCAGGCCGTCCAGGTCTGAGCCGCCCGCACCACCACTCCTCCTCATCCCCCCACCCCTCAGGCAAGGAGCCACCCATGTCCCGGTCCGGTGTCGTCTTCGAGCAGGTGCATGTCGCGGACCCTCGCGTGCGTCCGGCCCCTACTCCCTCACCACCGGCCCGGACGGCGCCCTGTGGTGCACGCTCGTGCACTGCGGGGGCATCGCGCGTCTGACGGAGTCGGGCGGGATCGAGCGGCACGCCCTCGATTCGGAGTCGTGCGGCCCGTCGGTCATCACCGCGGGCCCGGACGGCGCGCTGTGGTTCACCCGGGCCCGGGACGGGCGCGTCGGGCGGATCACCGTGGACGGCCGGTCCACTTCCTACGCGGGCGGGTCGCCGGACAGCGGGCCGTTCGGGATCGCGGCGGGCGCGGACGGCGCCTTGTGGTTCACCGAGATGAACACCGACCGGATCGGCCGGATCACGGTGGACGGTGAGGTGGGCTGGTTCGAGCTGCCGTTGTCGGGCGCGTTCCCCTCGTTCATCACGGCCGGCCCGGACGACGCCCTGTGGTTCACGCTCAACCGGGTGGACGCGATCGGCCGGATCGGGCTCGGCGGGGACGTCACGGTCCACGCCCTGCCGACCGCGCAGGCGGCGCCGGTCGGGATCACGGCCGGGGCGGACGGAGCGCTGTGGTTCGTGGAGATCGGCGCGGGCCAGGTGGGGCGGATGGCGACCGACGGCACGGTCCGGGAGTTCCCGCTCCCGGACCGCGCCTGCCGGCCGCACGCCGTGACCGCCGATCCCGGCCGGGGTCTGTGCTGGTTCACCGAGTGGGCGACCGGCCGGGTCGGCTCCGTCACGCCCGACGGGTGCGTCGAGGAATACGAACTCCCGGGCCCCGGCGCCGAACCGCACGGAGTGGCCGTGGCACCGGACGGGGCGGTGCACGTGGCGCTGGAGACGGGTCAGGTCGTCCGCATGACGCCCTGACCCGCCGCCGGTCCGGTGGGCCCCGCTCGCGGGCTCACCGGATCGCCCGCACCTCCTCGGGGTCGGTCTCGCGCAGCTCGCCGTCCAGGAGGATCCAGCGGGTGATGCCGATGGAGTCCAGGAAGGTCAGGTCGTGGCTGGCCACGACCAGGGCGCCCTCGTAGGACGCCAGGGCGGTGGTGAGCTGGCGGATGCTGGCCATGTCGAGGTTGTTCGTCGGCTCGTCCAGCATGAGGAGCTGCGGGGCGGGCTCGGCGAGCATGAGCGCGGCGAGGGCGGCCCGGAAGCGTTCGCCCCCGGAGAGCGTCCCGGCCTGCTGGTCGGCCTTGGCGCCGCGGAAGAGGAACCGGGCGAGGCGTGAGCGGATCCGGTTGTTGGTGGCGTGCGGGGCGAACCGGGCCACGTTGTCGGCGACGCTCGCCTCCTCGTCGAGCACGTCGAGCCGCTGTGGCAAGAAACGCAGCGGCACGTGGGCGGTGGCCTCGCCCGCCACCGGGGCCAGTTCCCCGGTGATGGTGCGCAGCAGGGTCGTCTTGCCCGCGCCGTTGCGTCCGACCAGCGCGATCCGCTCGGGTCCGCGCAGCTCGAACTCGCCGTCCACGCGCGCCCCGTAGGCCAGTTCCAGGTCGCGCAGGGTGAGCACGGTGCGGCCCTGGGGGACCGCGGTGCTGGGCAGGTCGATGTGGATCTCGTCGTCGTCGCGGACCGCTTCCACGGCTTCGTCGAGGCGTTCCTTGGCCTCGGCGAGTTTCTCCTCGTGCATGATGCGGTGCTTGCCGGCGGCGACCTGGGCCTGCCGTTTGCGTTCGCCCATGACGACCTTGGGCTCGCGCTTGGTGTCCCACATCTTCTGGCCGTATCGCTTGCGGCGGGCCAGTTTCACGTGGGCGTCGGCCAGTTCGCGCTTCTGCTTCTTCAGGTCGGACTCGGCGACGCGCACCATGCGTTCGGCCGCCTCCTGTTCGGCGGCGAGGGCCTCCTCGTAGGCGGAGAAGTTCCCGCCGTACCAGGTGACCTCGCCGCCGCGCAGATCGGCGATCTGGTCGACGCGGTCGAGGAGTTCACGGTCGTGACTGACGACGACCATCACCTTGGACCAGCCTTCGACGGCGGTGTAGAGGCGGCGGCGGGCGTGCAGGTCGAGGTTGTTGGTGGGTTCGTCGAGGAGGAGGACGTCGGGGCGGCGCAGGAGCAGCGCGGCGAGCCGCAGCAGCACCGACTCGCCGCCGGAGACCTCGCCGACGGTGCGGTCCAGTCCGATGTGGCCGAGGCCGAGCTGGGAGAGGGTCGCGGTGGCGCGCTCCTCGACGTCCCAGTCGTCGCCGACCGCGGTGAAGTGCTCCTCGCTCGGGTCGCCGGCCTCGATGGCGTGCAGGGCGCGGCGGGTGGCGGCGATGCCGAGGGCGTCGTCGACACGCAGGGAGGTGTCGAGGGTGACGTTCTGCGGCAGGTAGCCGATCTCGCCGGACACGCGCACGGTGCCACTGGCCGGGGTCAGCTCCCCGGCGATGAGCTTCAGCAGGGTGGACTTTCCTGACCCGTTGAGGCCGATGAGGCCGGTGCGTCCGGGGGCGAAGGCGACCTGGAGCCCGTCGAACACGGGGGTGCCGTCCGGCCAGCCGTAGTGCAGGCCCGCGACGGCGATCGAGGGCGCGGAGAAGTCGGGGTGAGTGGTGGTCATGGGGCCTCGCGGTTGCTCGGTGCGAACGGTGGGGGTGCAACGCGTTCGAGACACCGCGGGTGCGACGACGTGAGGAGGGTCCCGGTCCGGCGGTCCGGTCGGGACCGCGCGGCAGAAGGTCGTACGGGGGACGGCTCGCAGCGCCGAGGTCGCACACGATGCGTCGGCGCACCGGCGCGGGAAGGCGCGGGTGGCATGACGCGGCGGTGCCTCAGGACCTCAGACGAGCAACGTCCTACTCCGATCGACGACAACAGGATCGCTATACAGCGTATAGGAGAGTGTGTGTGGTGTCAACGGCACCGGCGGCACAGCCGGTCCCCGGTGTTCGAGGTGTGCCATGGGCGGTCCTCCTGCACTGGTCGGCCCCCGCTGTTTCCCCCTCCCCCGATGGACAGGCTCTGCGGCCCGCTTCGAGCGGGGCTTGAGCCGAGGCTGAGTCGCCCCTGGGACGGTGCCGGAACAGACCCTGTCCCCCGGAGCCGAGGAGGCCCCATGTCCGCGCAGACCACCGAAGCGCCGGCGCCCCCGCCGGCCGGGGCCGCACCGGCACCGCCCGGCACCCGCCGCCCGGCCCGCCCGGGTCTCGCGCTCGCCGTGATCGCCGGATGCAACGCGATGATCCAGCTCGACGACCCGATCGTGAACATCGCCCTGCCCGGACTCCGCGCCGAACTGGGCCTGTCCCCCGTCGCCACGTCCTGGATCGTCACCGCCTACCTGCTCACGTTCGGCGGTCTGCTGCTGCTCGGCGGCCGGGCCGGGGACATCCTGGGCCGCCGCAAGGTGTTCCTCGCGGGCGTCGGCCTGTTCACCGCGGCCGCCCTGCTGCGCGGGGCGGCGACCTCCGGCGAGTTCCTCGTCGCGGTCCGGGTGGCCCAGGGAGCCGGCGCGGCGCTCGCGGCGCCGAGCGGCCTCGCGCTGGTCCTGTCCATGTTCGCGCCGGGCCCGGCCCGCAAGCGGGCGATCGCCGTGTGCACGGCGACCGGCGCCGTCTCCACGGCGGGCGGGCTGCTCCTCGCGGGCGCGCTGACCTCCCTCGGCTCGTGGCGGTGGGTGCTGTACCTGGACGTTCCGCTGGGCCTGGCGATCCTGCTCCTCGGCCCGTTCGTGCTGCGCGAGACGGCGCCGAACCCGGGCCGCTTCGACCTGGCCGGTGCGCTGGTGTCCGCGCTGGGCGCCGGAGCGCTGGTGTACGGGCTCGGGCAGGCCGCCGAGCGGCCGTGGGGCGATCCCGCGGTGGTGGGCTGTCTCGCGGCGGCGGTGGCGCTGTTCGCCGTGTTCGCGGTGATCGAGCGGCGGGCGGAGCAGCCGATCGTGCTGCCGCGGCTGTTCACGGACCGCGAGCGGCTGCCTGCCTATCTGGCGACGCTGGCGATCCCCGGCGCGCTCATCGGCACGTACTTCTTCCTCAACCAGTTTCTGCAGGGCGAGCACGGCTGGTCCGCCCTCGCGACCGCGTGCGCGCTGCTGCCGCTGCCGGTGACCATGGCGACGACGGCCCTGGCCGCGGTAGGCCTGGAGCGCCGCTTCGGGCCGAAGCGCCTGATGGCGGCCGGTGCGACGCTGCTCGTCCTCGGCAACCTGTGGCTCGCGACCCTGGACTCCTCGGCCCCGTACGCGACCGGTGTGCTGCCGGCTCTGGTCCTGCTGGGCGCCGGCATGGCCGCGTGTGTGCTGCCGCCGACGCTGATCGCCACGTCGAAGCTGCGCGACGGCGAGGCGGGGGCGGCGTCCAGCGTGCTCAACTGCCTTCAGTCGGTGGGTGGTTCGATCGGCCTGGCCACCCTGGTGACGGTCTCCGCCCGCGGCGGCATGCAAGGCGGCTTCCTCGCGGGTGCGGGCTTCGCGGCGCTGGCCCTGGTGGCCGCGTCGCTGCTGCGCCGCCGGTCGCACTGAGACACACCGCAACGCAACAGTGGGGCCGCCCTTCCGGGCGGCCCCACTGGCGTGTCCGATCAGTCGGTCGGTGCTCAGTAGCGGTAGTGGTCGGGCTTGTACGGGCCTTCGACCTCGACGCCGATGTACGAGGCCTGCTCCGGGCGCAGCTGGGTGAGCTTGACGCCGAGGGAGTCGAGGTGGAGGCGGGCGACCTTCTCGTCGAGGTGCTTGGGCAGCACGTAGACGTCGGTCGGGTACTCCTCGGGCTTGGTGAACAGCTCGATCTGGGCCAGCGTCTGGTCCGCGAACGAGTTCGACATCACGAAGGACGGGTGGCCGGTGGCGTTGCCCAGGTTCAGCAGGCGGCCCTCGGACAGCACGATGAGGACCTTGCCGTCGGGGTAGGTCCAGGTGTGGACCTGCGGCTTGACCTCGTCCTTCACGATCCCGGGGGTCTTCGCGAGACCGGCCATGTCGATCTCGTTGTCGAAGTGACCGATGTTCCCGACGATCGCCTGGTGCTTCATCTTGGCCATGTCGGCGGCCATGATGATGTCCTTGTTGCCGGTCGTGGTGACGAAGATGTCCGCCTTGTCGACGACCTCGTCCAGCGTCGTGACCTGGTAGCCGTCCATCGCCGCCTGCAGCGCGCAGATCGGGTCGATCTCCGTGATGATCACCCGCGCGCCCTGGCCGCGCAGCGACTCCGCGCAGCCCTTGCCCACATCGCCGTAACCGCACACGACAGCCGTCTTGCCACCGATGAGGACGTCCGTGGCACGGTTGATGCCGTCGATCAGCGAGTGACGGCAGCCGTACTTGTTGTCGAACTTCGACTTCGTCACCGCGTCGTTCACGTTGATCGCCGGGAACAGCAGAGTGCCGTCACGGTGCATCTCGTACAGACGGTGGACACCCGTCGTGGTCTCCTCGGTCACGCCGCGGATCTCCGAGGCGAGCTGGGTCCAGTCCAGGGAGCTGTTCTCCAACAGGGCTCGCACTACGGCGAGTTCGTCGTTGGACGCCTCGGGCAGCTCACCGGTCTTCTGGTACTCGACGCCCTTGTGGAGGAGCAGGGTGGCGTCACCACCGTCGTCCAGGATCATGTTCGGACCCGCGTGGCCGGGCCAGGTCAGGGCCTGCTCGGTGCACCACCAGTACTCCTCGAGCGTCTCGCCCTTCCAGGCGAAGACCGGGATGCCGGCGGCGGCGATCGCGGCGGCGGCGTGGTCCTGGGTGGAGTAGATGTTGCAGGAGACCCAGCGGACCTCGGCGCCGAGGGCGACCAGGGTCTCGATGAGGACGGCCGTCTGGACCGTCATGTGCAGGGAGCCGGTGATCCGGGCGCCGGCCAGGGGCTGGGCCTGCGCGTACTCCTTGCGGATCGACATCAGGCCGGGCATCTCGTGCTCGGCGAGGGTGATCTCCTTGCGGCCGAACGCCGCGAGGGAGAGGTCGGCGACCTTGAAGTCGGTGAACTCAGCTGACATGGAGGCTCCTCGAGCTCAGTACGTTGCGGTGGATGTCCAGGGCAGCCGTGGACTTGTTGAGCGTGATGTAGTGCAGGCCGGGCGCGCCTTCGGCGAGCAGCCGGTCCGCCATGAGGGTCGCGTGGTGGACGCCGATCTCGTGAGCGACGTCGGGCCGGTCCCGGGCGGCTTCGAGACGGTGGGCCAGGTCCTCGGGGAACGCGGCGTCGGAGAGCTCGGCGAAACGGCGGATCTGCCGGACGTCGGTGGCCGGCATGATCTCCGGGATGATCGGCACGTCGCAGCCGGCGGCCACGACCCGGTCGCGCAGCCGCAGATAGTCCTCCACGTCGAAGAACATCTGCGTGATCGCGTAGTCGGCGCCGGCCCGGCACTTGGCGACGAAGTGGCGGATGTCGCTGTCCCAGTCCGCCGAGCGCGGGTGCTTCTCCGGGAACGCGGCGACGCCGATGCTGAAGTCGCCCAGCGAGCGGACGAGTTCGACAAGCTGCCAGGCGTGGTTGAGGCCCTCGGGGTGCCGCGTCCAGGGCCCCTTGGGGTCACCGGGCGGATCGCCCCGCAGCACCAGCACGTCCCGCACCCCGGCGTCCGCGTACCGGCCGATGATGTGCCGCAGCTCGGCCACCGAGTGTCCGACGGCGGTCAGGTGGGCGACCGGGCGCAGGGTCGTCTCGGTCGCGAGGCGCTCGGTGACGTCGATCGTCCGGTCCCGGGAGGAGCCGCCGGCCCCGTAGGTGACGGACACGAAGTCGGGGGCCAGCGCCTCGATGCGGCGCACGGCCTGCCACAGGGTCTGTTCGCCCTTGGCGGTCTTCGGCGGGAAGAACTCGAAGGAGAAGGTCCGGGTGCCGCGCGCCAGGGTGTCGCGCAGGGTGCTCACGGGCGTCCTCCGGCGTTGAAGTAGCTCGCTTCGGGGTGGTGCAGGACGAGGGCGTCCGTGGACTGCTCGGGGTGGAGCTGGAACTCCTCGGAGAGGACGACCCCGATCCGCTCGGGCCGGAGCAGGTCCGCGATCTTGGCCCGGTCCTCCAGGTCCGGGCAGGCCGGATACCCGAGGGAGTAGCGGCAGCCCTGGTACTCGGTGCGGAACATGCCGTCGAGCGCCGTGGGATCAGCTCCGGCGATGCCCAGCTCGGAGCGGACGCGGGCGTGCCAGTACTCGGCGAGGGCCTCGGCCAACTGGACGGACAGGCCGTGCAGTTCGAGGTAGTCGCGGTAGGAGTCGGAGGCGAACAGCTCGGCCGTGGCCTCGCCGATCTTCGAGCCCATGGTGACCACCTGGAGGCCGACGACGTCCGTCTCGCCCGACTCCTCCGGACGGAAGAAGTCCGCGAGGCACAGACGGCGGCCGCGGCTCTGGCGCGGGAAGGTGAAGCGGGTCCGCTCGTTGCCGAACTCGTCGAGGATGATCAGGTCGTCGCCCTTGGACACGCACGGGAAGTAGCCGTGCACGACGGCCGCTTCCAGGAGGTTCTCGGTGCGCAGCCGGTCCAGCCACATCCGCAGCCGGGGCCGGCCCTCGCGCTCGATGGTGTCGCCCTTGAGTCCCCACTGCCCCTTGAACAGGGCGGCCTCGTCGAGCCAGGAGGCGTAGTCCTTGAGCGGGATGCCCTTGATGACGCGGGTGCCCCAGAACGGCGGCTGCGGGACCGGGTTGTCGACGGCGACGTCGGAACGCCCGACGCTCACAGGCTCCTCCAGCCGCAGCTCCCTCTTCGGCACCCGGCGCTGCTTGAGCTCGGGCAGCGTGGCCCCGGGGACACCGCGTTTGACCGCGATCAGAGCGTCCATCAGACGCAGGCCCTCGAACGCGTCCCGGGCGTAGCGGACCTCGCCCTCGTAGATCTCGTGCAGGTCCTGCTCCACGTAGGCGCGGGTCAGGGCCGCGCCGCCGAGGATGACGGGGTAGTCGGCGGCCAGCTTGCGCTGGTTGAGCTCCTGGAGGTTCTCCTTCATGATCACGGTCGACTTGACCAGGAGCCCCGACATGCCGATCACATCGGCCTTGTGCTCCTCGGCCGCGTCCAGAATCGCGGAGACGGGCTGCTTGATGCCCAGGTTGACGACGTTGTAGCCGTTGTTCGACAGGATGATGTCGACGAGGTTCTTGCCGATGTCGTGGACGTCGCCACGCACCGTGGCCAGCACGATCGTGCCCTTGCCCTCAGCATCCGACTTCTCCATGTGCGGCTCCAGATAGGCCACCGCGTTCTTCATCACCTCGGCCGACTGCAGCACGAACGGCAACTGCATCTGCCCCGAGCCGAACAGTTCGCCCACCGTCTTCATGCCGTCGAGCAGGGTGTTGTTGACGATGTCGAGGGCCGGGGTGTCCGCCAGGGCTTCGTCGAGGTCGGCTTCGAGCCCGTTCTTCTCGCCGTCGATGATGCGGCGCTTCAAGCGGTCGTCCAGCGGGAGCGCCGCCAGTTCCTCGGCCTTGCCGGCCTTGAGGGACTTGGTGGTGGCGCCCTCGAACAGCTCCATCAGCCGCTGCAACGGGTCATAACCCTCTGCACGCCGGTCGTGGATCAGATCGAGCGCTACCTTGACCTGCTCGTCGTCGAAGCGGGCGATCGGCAGGATCTTGGAGGCGTGCACGATCGCCGAGTCCAGCCCCGCCTTCACGCACTCGTCGAGGAAGACCGAGTTGAGCAGGATGCGGGCGGCCGGGTTGAGGCCGAAGGAGATGTTGGACAGGCCGAGGGTGGTCTGCACGTCCGGGTGACGCTTCTTCAGCTCGCGGATCGCCTCGATCGTGGCGATGCCGTCGCCGCGCGACTCCTCCTGGCCCGTGCAGATGGTGAAGGTGAGGCAGTCGATGAGGATGTCGGCCTCGCGGATGCCCCAGTTCCCGGTCAGGTCCTCGATGAGCCGCTCGGCGATGGCGACCTTGTTCTCGATGGTGCGGGCCTGGCCCTCCTCGTCGATGGTCAGCGCGATCAGCGCCGCGCCGTGCTCCTTCGCGAGCCGGGTGACCTTCGCGAAGCGCGACTCCGGACCGTCACCGTCCTCGTAGTTCACCGAGTTGATGACCGCACGCCCGCCGAGCTTCTCCAGACCTGCCTGGATGACGTCGACCTCGGTCGAGTCCAGCACGATCGGGAGGGTGGATGCCGTCGCGAAGCGGCCGGCCAGCTCCTCCATGTCCGCGACACCGTCACGGCCCACGTAGTCCACACACAGGTCGAGCATGTGCGCGCCCTCACGGATCTGGTCGCGCGCCATCTCCACACAGTCGTCCCAACGGCCCTCCAGCATGGCCTCACGGAACTTCTTCGACCCGTTCGCGTTCGTCCGCTCACCGATCGCCATGTACGCCGTGTCCTGCCGGAACGGCACCGTCTGATAGAGAGAGGAGGCGCCTGGCTCGGGCTGCGGAGCACGCTCGGGCGGCGTCATCTCCCTTACGCGCTCCACGACCTGACGCAAATGCTCAGGAGTCGAACCGCAGCAACCGCCCACCAGCGACAGGCCGAAGCTGTTGACGAAGTTCTCCTGCGCGTCCGCCATCTCCACCGGGGTCAGCGGGAAGTGCGCGCCGTCCTTGGTCAGGATCGGCAGACCCGCGTTCGGCATGCACATCAACGGCGTCGTGGAGTGCTGGGCGAGATAGCGCAGGTGCTCGCTCATCTCCGCCGGACCCGTCGAACAGTTCAGGCCGATCAGATCGATGCCCAGCGGTTCGAGGGAGGTCAGCGCGGCGCCGATCTCCGAGCCCAGCAGCATCACACCGGTCGTCTCGAACGCCAGCGAGCAGATCAGCGGCACGGACACACCCAGGGCGTCCATCGCCCGCCGGGCACCGATCAGGCTGGACTTCGTCTGGAGGAGGTCCTGGGTGGTCTCGACGATCAGGGCGTCGGCGCCGCCGGCGAGCAGGCCCTCGGCGTTCTGCTGATAGCCGTCACGGATCGTCGCGTAGTCGATGTGACCCAGCGACGGCAGCTTCGTGCCCGGACCGATCGAGCCCAGCACCCACCGCTGCCGGCCGTCCTTCGCCGCGAACTCGTCCGCGACCTCACGCGCGATCCGCGCGCCCGCCTCGGACAGCTCCACGATCCGGTCCGCGATGTCGTACTCGCTCGACGCCGTGTGGTTCGAACCGAACGTGTTCGTCTCCACACAGTCCACACCGACCGCGAAGTACTCCTCGTGCACCGAACGCACGATGTCCGGGCGCGTGACGTTGAGGATCTCGTTGCAGCCTTCCAACTGCTGGAAGTCGTCCAACGAAGGGTCCTGCGCCTGCAACATCGTCCCCATGGCGCCGTCCGCCACCACGACACGGGTGGCGAGGGCGTCCCTGAGGGCGGCCACGCGGGCTCGGGGATCGGATGCGGGCGTCATGACAGGTCTCCGAGCCAGTCGGTGAGCGGTCCGGCCGCGGCGGCCCCGTAGGTCCGGGTCACCGTGCCGAGAAGTGCGGCGCCGTCCGCGCGGTAGGTCTGGGAGCCCACGGCCGCGAGGGCGAGGGCGGCCACGGCGCAGCCGAGGCGGGCGGCGGTCTCGATCGGCAGGCTGCGGGAGACGGCGCCGAGGAAACCGGCCCGGAACGCGTCGCCGACGCCGGTCGGGTCGGTGACCGGGACGTCGGGGACGGCCGGCACGGTCAGCGCGGGGCGGCCCTCTGCCTCGATGCGCACGCCGCGTTCGCCGAGGGTGGTGACCCAGGTGCCGACGTGATCCAGGACCTCGTCGCGGGTCCATCCGGTCCGCTCGCACAGCAGCGCGGCCTCGTACTCGTTGGTGAACAGCCAGCGTGCCCCGGACACCAGCTGCCGGGTCTGCGGGCCGTCGAGCCGGGCCAGTTGCTGGGAGGGGTCGGCCGCGAAGGCGAGGCCGAGTTCGCGGCACTGGCGGGTGTGCCGGAGCATCGCGTCCGGGTCGTTGGGCGCGACGACGACCAGGTCGAGTTCGGCGGCGGGTACGGGCAGCCGGGTGAGGTCGATCTCGCGGGCCTCCGCCATCGCCCCGGTGTAGAAGGAGGCGATCTGGTTGGCGTCGCGGTCCGTGGTGCACATGAAGCGGGCGGTCTGCCGTTCGGCCGACACGTGGACACCGCCGGTGTCCACGCCGTGCTCCTTGAGCCACACCTCGTACTCGCCGAAGTCGGCGCCGACGGCGCCGACCAGCAGCGGGCTCAGACCGAGGCCGCCGAGGCCGAAGGCGATGTTGGCGGCAACGCCGCCCCGTCGCACGTCGAGGCTGTCGACGAGGAACGACAGGGAGACGTGGTCCAGCTGATCGGGGATCAGCTGGTCCGCGAACCGGCCGGGGAAGACCGTCAGATGGTCGGTGGCGATCGATCCGGTCACCGCTGTGCGCACGCGAGCACTCCCGTCGGGCCGAGCGCCCCGGTCAGACACCGACGGCCAGCTTGAGCTGCTGGGCGCGGTCGGTCCGCTCCCAGGTGAAGTCGGGCAGTTCGCGGCCGAAGTGTCCGTAGGCGGCCGTCCGGGCGTAGATCGGACGGAGCAGGTCGAGGTCGCGGATGATCGCGGCCGGGCGCAGGTCGAAGACCTCGCGGACGGCCTGCTCGATACGGTCCTGGGAGACGCGGCCGGTGCCGAAGGTCTCGACGAAGAGGCCGACGGGCTCGGCCTTGCCGATCGCGTACGCGACCTGGACCTCGCAGCGCTCGGCGAGGCCGGCGGCGACGACGTTCTTGGCGACCCAGCGCATCGCGTAGGCGGCCGAGCGGTCGACCTTGGACGGGTCCTTGCCGGAGAAGGCGCCGCCGCCGTGGCGGGCGTAGCCGCCGTAGGTGTCGATGATGATCTTGCGGCCGGTGAGGCCGGCGTCGCCCATCGGGCCGCCGATCTCGAAGCGGCCGGTCGGGTTGACCAGCAGGCGGTAGTCGTCGGTCTCGAGCTTGATGCCGTCCTCGGCGAGCCGGGCCAGGACGTGCTCGACGACGTGCTCCTGGATGTCCGGGGTGAGCAGCGAGCCCAGGTCGATGTCGGGCGCGTGCTGGGAGGAGACGACGACGGTGTCGAGACGGACCGGGCGGCTGCCGCGGTACTCGATGGTGACCTGGGTCTTGCCGTCGGGGCGCAGGTACGGGAGCGTGCCGTCCTTGCGGACCTCCGTCAGCCGGCGCGAGAGCCGGTGGGCCAGCTCGATCGGGAGCGGCATCAGGTTCGGCGTCTCGTTGGTCGCGTAGCCGAACATCAGGCCCTGGTCGCCGGCGCCCTGCTGGTCCAGCTCGTCGTCGTCGCCCTCGACGCGCTTCTCGTACGCCGTGTCGACGCCCTGTGCGATGTCGGGCGACTGGGCGCCGATGGAGACGGAGACGCCGCAGGACGCGCCGTCGAAGCCCTTGGCCGAGGAGTCGTAGCCGATGTCCAGGATCGTGTCGCGCACGAGCTGGGCGATCGGCGCGTAGGCCTTCGTCGTGACCTCGCCGGCGATGTGGACCTGGCCGGTGGTGATCAGGGTCTCGACGGCGACGCGGGAGGCGGGGTCCTCGCGCAGCAGGGCGTCCAGGATCGTGTCGCTGATCTGGTCGGCGATCTTGTCGGGGTGGCCCTCGGTGACGGACTCCGAGGTGAACAGGCGAGAGGACATGGTTCTCCAAAGGGCAGGGCGGACGGAGTGTCAGGCCGTGGCGGTGACGGCGGCGTCGGCGTACCGGCCGGCGGGGCGGTGCAGTCCGAGCCGGGCGCGCAGGGTCGGCGCGTGCGGGCGGCCGGAGACTCCGGCGGCCGTGACGCGTTCCGGGTCGCGGGCGTCGCGCAGGTCGACGACGAGACCGTCGGCGCCCGAGGCGGCGAGGAGGTCCCCGGCGCCGGCGGGCGTGGTCAGCAGGATCTTGGCGCCGGGGGCCCGGTCGCGGACGCCGGGCACGTCGGCCGGGTCGTCGAGCAGGACGAGGTCGGCGTGCGCGGCCAGGGCGGGCCCGGACACGGCGACGACGGGGTGGCCCTGCGGCGGGCGGGCCACGTTGAGGGGGCCGGCGACGTCGTAGTGGCGACCCTGGTGGTCGAGGCGGTGCATCGCGTCGAGGCGCCAGTACAGGCCGTCGGCGCGGTCGTGGACGTAGGCGTCGTCGTCGAAGCTGTCCCACAGCCCGCGGGCGACGTCGATCAGTTCGGCGGTCCGGCCCTCGGGGTCGCCGGTGCCGGCGAGCCAGCCGGTGCGGCCCCGGCCGAGGTGGTCGAGGGAGGCGACGATGCGGGCCACGTGGTAGGGCGCCTGGTCGGCGGGGAGCGCGGAGACGATCAGGCCGATGCGCTCGGTGCGGGCGGCGAGCGCCGCGGCGAGCGTCGTGGCCTCGAAGCGGCCGGGCCCGGCGGCGGGCCGCGTCGAGTCGTCGAGGATCAGGGCGTCGAAGCCGGCGGCCTCCGCGGCGCGGGCGACAGCGGTGAGCGTGTCGAACGTGGCGCCGTCGGCGTGCGTGTCGATCCGGCCGGCGAGAATCGGGGCGCTCATGCGGTGGCTCCTGCGGGGACGTCGGTGGCGCGGGCCGGCGCGGGGGTGTCGAGGCCGAGGTTCTCGCGCAGCGTGCCGCCCTCGTAGGAGGTGCGGTACAGGCCGCGGCGCTGGAGTTCGGGCACGACGTGGTCGACGAAGTCGTCGGCGGAGCCCGGCAGGTACGGGAAGTCGATGTTGAAGCCATCGGCGCCGCGGCCGGTGAACCAGCTCTCCATGTGGTCGGCGAGCTGCTCCGGCGTGCCGACGACGATGTCGCCCATGAGCCGCAGGGCGAGGCCGCGGATCGAAAGGTTCTCGGCGCGGGCGAGGCCGATGAGCCGCTCGGTCGTCGACTGGGACTGGTTGGTGTACGGGATGTCGGGCACGGGGCCGTCGATCGGGTAGGTGCTGAGGTCGACGTCGTCGCCGAGGAAGTCCTGGAGGGTGCGCAGCGCCACGTGGTCGTGGGTGAGGTCCTGAAGCTCCTGGAGCCGCTGCTTCGCCTCGGTCTCGGTGGCGGCGACGATCGGCGCGAGGGTGGGCCACACGAGGACCTTCTCGGGGTCGCGGCCCTGGGCGGCGACGCGTTCCTTGAGGTCGGAGTAGAAGGCCTGGGCGTCGGGGAGCGTGTTGTGCCGGGTGAAGATCACCTCGGCGTGGCGGGCGGCGAACTCGCGGCCCACGGGCGAGGACCCGGCCTGGATGATGACGGGCCGGCCCTGCGGCGGGCGGGCGACGTCGAGCGGTCCGCTCTCGTCGAAGTGCGCGCCGTGGTGGTCGATCGGGCGGCCCTCGCTGTCCCAGAGCGCCTTGACGACCTCGATGAACTCCTGGGCCCGCTCGTAGCGCTTGCCGTGCTCCAGGTGCTCGGGGAAGCCGAAGTTCGCGGACTCCCAGGGGGCGGCGGAGGTGACGACGTTCCAGCCGGCGCGGCCGCCGCTGAGGTGGTCGAGAGAGGCGAAGCGGCGCGCGATGTGGGCCGGTTCGTTGTACGTGGTCGTCGCGGTGGCGCACAGGCCGATGTGCTCGGTGGCCGCGGCGTAGGCGGCGAGCAGGGTCAGCGGTTCGAAGTGCTCGGTGCGCGAGGTGCGGCACAGCGAGTCCAGGCGGGTGCCCCACACGGCGACGATGTCGGCGATGAACACGGCGTCGAACAGGCCGCGTTCGAGGGTCTGCGCGTTCTTCTTGTGGAACTCGAAGTCGAGCTGGGCGTCCGCCTGGGTCGACGGGTGGCGCCAGGCGGCGACGTGGCCGCCGGGGCCGTCGATGATGCCGGCGAGCGTGATGCGCCGGCGGGGCGTGGTCATGTTCGGTGCTCTCCCTGGGTTCGGTGCGCGCGGCGTCAGCGGCGGACGGCGGAGGCGAGGATGCGGGCCAGGCGGCGGACGTTGTCGCCGGTCAGCATCGTCACGTGGTTGCCCGGTACGACCCGGATGGACAGGTCTTCGACGTGGTCCTCCCAGCCGAGGCCGGGCCGTGCGTGGAAGCGGTCGCTCTCGTCGTACTCGGTGCCCTTGCCGAAGCCGGTGTCGCCCGCGCGCAGCACGGTCGCGGGGCCGTCGTAGGGCCGGGGGCGGTAGCGCTGGACGGCCTCGACGCTGTCGCGCATGAGGGCGACCGGGTCGCCGCCGCCGTCGCCGCGCATCCAGTCGGCGATCTGGGCGATCTCGCTCAGGTAGGAGGCGGAGCCGTCCGGTTCGGCGAGCGGGTCGGCGTCCGCGCCGGCGGTCGCTCCGGCCGGGCGTGCGCCGGGGCCCTCGGCGTCCGGTGCGGGGGTGCGGCCCTCGGCGACGGCCCGCAGCTGGTTGGCGAAGGATCCCTCGGCGTCGGCGTCGGTGAGTTCGCCGTCGGGCGCGCCCGCGTCGACGAGGAGGACCAGCGGGGGCCGGCCGCCCTCGGCGGTGATCAGCCGGGCCATCTCGTAGGCGATGACGCCGCCGCCGGAGAAGCCGCCCAGGACGATCCGCTCGCCCGCGTCGAGCGCGGGGCGCAGGGCCTCGACGTAGTGGTCGGCGAGCTGCTCGGCGGTGAGGTGGCGCGGCTCGGGTTCGTCGACGCGCGGGTCGCGGATGCCGACGAGCGCCTCGGGGCCCTCGTAGCAGTGGGCGAGCTGCGCGTAGCAGGCGACCTGGCCGCCCGGCGGGTGGACGAGGTAGACGGTGGTGGCACCGGGCTGCCCGGCGGGACGCAGGGGGACGAGGACGCCGCGGGGGGAAGTGGCGTCGTCGTCTCCGGGGTCCCGGCCGAGCAGCCCGGCGATCTGTCCCGCCCTGGGGTGGGCGAGGAGTTCGTCGAGACGCAGGGTGCGTCCGGATCGGGTGTTGATCTCGCGCAGCAGCCGCATCGCGAGGAGCGAGTGGCCGCCGGCTTCGAAGAAGTGCGCTCCGGCGTCGAGGGGTTCGCTGCCGAAGACGGCCTCCCAGGCTTCCTTCACCAGGCGGGTGCTGGGTCCTTCGGGCCAGGTGACGTGCGCGCCGCCGGCCTCGTCGGTGCCCGGTTCGGCGCGCTCGGCCATGCGGGGCAGGTCGGCGGCGTCCAGGCCGGCGACGATGTCCCCGACCGTGGTCGCGTCGTCGGCGGTGTCCGGCAGCTCGCGCAGCAGGCGGGCGCACTGGGCGACGAGGCGGCCGGCGTCCCGGTCCGCGATCCGGCCGCGGTCGTGCACGGCGGTGAGGACGAGGCTGCCGTCCACGTCGCGGTGGGCGAGCAGGGTGACGGGGAACGCGGTCTGGGATCCGGCGGCCTCGGGGAGCTCGACGCGGATGTCGTGCGCGGCGAGGGCCGCCTCCAGGTCGTCGGAGGAGCGCGGGTAGTTCTCGAAGACGATGAGGCTCTCGACGAGCTTCTCGTCGGCCCGGCGCCCGCTCCACTCGTGGATCTGTCCGGTCGACACCCATTCGTAGGCGGCCATGTCGAGGGCCTGGTCGCGCAGTTCGGTCAGCAGCCGCGGCACGGTGTGGGCGGGGTCGACCTGGATGGTCATGGGGAGCGAGTTCATGAGCAGTCCGGGCAGCCGCTCGATCGAGTCGAGGGGGATGCCGCGGCCGGACACGGTGACGCCGAAGCCGACCGGGGCGACGCCGTCCGCTCCGGAGGCGCGGTACAGGAGCAGGGCCCACACGGCCTGGAGGGCGCTGGACTCGGTCGCGGCGCGGGCCGCGGCCCAGGCGCGCAGCCGGTCGGCCTCGGACCGCTCGATGCGGACCTCGGCGCGGCCCCAGCCGTGCTCCTCGGTCGCGGGGCCGGGCAGGGCGGGCCGCACGGCCGGGGCGGCCGACGGGACGGCCGCCGACCAGAACTCCCGGGCGGGCGCGGTGTCCTGCTCGGCCAGCCAGCGCGCGTAGTCGCGGATGTCGGGGCGCCGTTCGCTGCCGGGCAGGTCGCCGCCGACGAGGTAGGCCCGGTAGAACTCCTGGAGCAGGACGGAGACGCTCCAGCCGTCCAGGAGCACGTGGTGGAAGGTGATCAGGACGCGGGTCGAGGGGGCGCCGTCGGCGTCCGGGCCGTCGGCGGCCGCGTCGTCGACGAGGGTGGCGCGCAGCAGGCCGGGCTCGCGCAGGTCGAAGCCGCGCTCCCGGTCCCGCTCGAGGAGTTCGTCCCAGTCGACGGTGCCGGCGGGGTGCCGGACGATCTCGGGGGTGACGCCTTCGTGCAGGACGAGGCGGGGGTCCTCGTCCCAGTCGAAGGCGGCCCGCAGGACCGTCTCGCGCTCGAACACGGACCGCCACGCGGCGGCGAAGCGCTCGGTGTCCAGGGCGCCGTACCAGCGCCAGTACAGCTGCTCGACGTAGCGGCCGGTGCCGCGGTGGGCGAGGGCGTCGAGGAGCAGGCCGTGCTGCTGAGGCGTGACCGGCACCGTCTCCCGCTCCTCGGCCTCGATCGGCAGGACGGCACGGGGCAGGTCGTCCTCCTCCCGTTCGACGGCGCTGCGGGGCGTGTTGCGGGCGGGGGCGACGGGGCGGCCGGGGGCGGCGATCTCGGCGGCGGACACGTCCTGCGGGTCGGCGCCGGCGAGGGTCGCGAGGACCCAGCGCATCTGGTCGACGAGCGCCTCGACGCCCGCCTCGTCGACGCCGTCGGCGGGGCTCGGGACCCAGGTGAGCCCCATGCGCAGCCGGCCGCCGTGGACGATGCCGTACACCTCGATGCCGTACACGCGCTCGCAGCGTGCGGAGTGCTCGCGCGGGATGGGGCGGCCGGACATGGTGAAGCCGCCGTTGGGGCTCAACTGGTCGGCCTGGCCGTAGTAGTTGAAGCAGACGAGGGCGGGCGGCAGTGCCCGCAGGAGGGTGCGCAGAGCGGGGTCGTCGGAGAACTCGCGGCACGCGCCGAACCCGACGCCGCCCTCCGGCACCTCGGTCAGCCCCTGCGTGACCTCGGCGAGCCAGCCCTCCGGGTCCTGGGCGCGTTCGGCGGCCAGCACGACCGGGTGGATGGAGGTGAACCAGCCGACGGTGCGGAAGAGGTCGTCGCGGCCGTGCCGGCCGTGGGTCTCCACGTCGAAGGTCACCTGGCGGGTGCCGCGCCAGCGGGCGAGGGCCTGCGCGAAGGCGCCGGTCATCACCTGGTGCACCTGGAGGCCGAGGCGGCGGGGCAGCGGGCCGATGAGACGGGCGGTGGCCTCGGGGTCGAGCGCGAACTCGACGCGGCGGATGTCCCGTTCGTCGGGCGCGGGCGTGGTGAGCAGCAGGCTCTGCGCCGCGCCGCGGGCGTCGGCGAGGGAACGCCAGTGCTCGGCCTCGCCGGGCCGGGCGGCGACGGCGGGCAGGGAGGCGACCCAGTCCTCGTAGCGGCACGCCTCGTCGGGCAGGGCGGGCAGGGCGCCGTCGGACAGGGAGGTGAGCGCGTGCTCCAGGTCCTCCAGGAGGATGCGCCAGGACACGCCGTCGACGACGAGGTGGTGGACGGCGATGAGGAGCAGGCCGTCGCTGTCGGGCCGGCGGTGGTCGTGCGCGAGCAGGGCCCGCACGTGCACCCCGTCGAGCGGGTCGAGGCTCGCCTCGATGTCCTCCAGGGCGCCGTCGAGTTCGGCGTCGTCGTGCACCTGGCACTCGCGCAGCACGTCGCGGGGCTCGTACGCGGCGAACGGGGCTGCGGCGATCATGCGGCCCTCCGCGTGGTCGCCGTCGGCGCCGGCCTCGAAGCGGGCGCTGAGCGCGGGGTGGGCGGCGACGACGGCCTGGAGGGCCAGGCGCAGCACGGTGGGGTCGACGGGCCGGTTCAGCTCCAGGAGCACCGACTGGTTCCACTGGTGGGCGTCGGTTCTGATGTGCCGGAAGAACCAGGACTGCACCGGCGCGAGCGGTGACGCGGCGCCGCGGGGCGCGGCGGGCGCGGTGGTGCCGGTGGCCGGGGTGGTCGCGGCGGGGGACGGTACCGGCGCGGGTGCGGGGGCCGACTCGTCCAGGTGGGCGGCGAGCGCGGCCAGGACCGGGTGCCGGTAGATGTCGCGCATGGTCAGGGTGAGGCCCTCACGGCGCAGCCGGGACACCATCTGCATGGCGAGGATGGAGTCGCCGCCGGCCTCGAAGAACTGCGCGTCGTCCCGCGCCTCCCCCAGCAGCTCCCGCCAGACGGCGCGCACGGCGGGCAGCGCGGCGGGGGCGGACGGGACCGTGGCCGCGACGGGGGTCACGGGCTGTGCGGGCTGTACGGGCTGTACGGGCTGTACGGGCTGTGCGATCTCGGCGTCCTTCACGTGCTGTGCGGGCCGTGCGATGTCGGTGTCCGTCTCGGGCTGTGCCGGCTCGGCCGGCCGGTCGCCCTGGGCCGCGAGCCGGGCCAGGGCCTGCCGGTCGGTCTTGCCGTTCGGCAGGACGGGGATGACGGGGACGCGGTGGAGATGGGCGGGGACCATGTGGGACGGCAGCAGCCGGGCCAGTTCCGCGCGCACCCGCGTCACCTCGGCGCTCGTCACCACGTGGGCGACGATCTGCAGGCTGCCGCCGGCGTGCCGGGACACCTGGACCGTGGCGTCCCGCACCTCGCGCAGCGACATCAACGCGCCGCGCACCTCGCCCAGTTCGACCCGGTTGCCGTTGATCTTCACCTGGTCGTCGAGCCGGCCCAGATGGGTGAGCGCGCCGCCGGGCAGCAGCCGGACCAGGTCGCCGGTGCGGTAGACGGTCTCGGTGCGCGGGCCGAGGTCCAGGGTGCGGTAGCGCTCCGCGGTGCGCTCGGGGTCGCCGACGTAGCCGTCGGAGACGGTGCCGCCGCCGATCCACAGCTCGCCCGGGGCCCCCGGCGGGAGTTCGCGCAGGGCCTCGTCGAGCACGTAGCAGCGGATGTTGTCGAAGGGGACCCCGATCGGCACGTCGGCGCGCCGGGTCCAGAAGGCGTCCTCGTCCCGGCTCCAGGAGAAGACCGTGGAGTACGAGGTCTCGGTCGGCCCGTACGCGTTGTGCAGCCGGGCCGGGTGCGCGGCCTCGAACGCGGCGCGCAGTTCGTTGGGCAGCGTCTCGCCCGTGGACACGACGGTACGCAGCGTCCGGTTGCGCCGGAAGGCGTCCGCCTCGATGAGCAGCCGCAGTTGGGAGGGGACGGCGTGCAGCAGGGTGACGCCGTGGCGTTCGACGGCCTCGGCCATCACGTCGGGGTCGCGCTCGGCGTCCGGCGGCGCCACGATCAGCCGGGCGCCGGACACCAGCGCGACGAGCATCTCGTGGGCGCTGACGTCGAAGGTGAACGGGGCCTTGAGCAGCATCGCGTCGTCCGGCCCGATGCCGAAGTGGCGTACGGCGGCGAGGACGTCGGTGACCAGGGCGCGGTGGCTGAGCTGGACGCCCTTGGGCGTGCCGGTGGAGCCGGAGGTGTACAGGATGTGCAGGGCGTCGCCCGGGCGGGGGCCTCGTACGTCGGCCGTGCCGGGCCGGGCGAGCTCGTCCAGCGGGACCCGCTCGGGTCCGGCCGGACAGGCCTGGGCCGTCTCGGGGTCGACGACGGCGAGCCGGATGCCGCTGCTGTCGACGATGTGGCGGCGCCGGGCCTCCGGGTGGGCGGCGTCGATCGGCACGTAGGCGGCGCCGGTGCGCAGGATGCCGAGCATCGCGGCGACGGCCTCGTCGGTGCGCGGCAGCAGCACGCCGACCCGGTCCCCGGGCCGCACGCCGCGGGCGCTCAGCCCGGTGGCGTACGCCTCGATCCGGGCGTCCAGTTCCCGGCGGGTCCAGCGGCGCTCGCCGAACTCGACGGCGACGGCGTCCGGGTCGTCCTGGGCCGCCCGGCGGATCAGCGTGTCGATGTCGGTGTCGTCGAGTCGGTGGTCGGTGGCGTTGAGGAAGTCGAGGGTGGCGCGGGCGCGCGGACCGATCCCGTCGAGGTCGGCGACGGCCGCGTCCGGGCGGCGCACCAACTGCCGGGCCAGTTCGGTGACATGGTCGGCGAACGCCTCGGCGGTCGCCGCCTCGATGCGCGTGGCGTCGTACTTGAGCCGGCCGCGCAGCGTGCCGCCGCCCTCGTACAGCTCCAGGGTGAGCAGGCCGAGGCCGGGGGTGGGCACGTCCTGGCGCCAGCGGGCGCGCAGTCCGCCGCGCAGCGCGACGCCCTCGTCGGCGGCGGTGCCCGGATCGGCCCAGCTGTGCATGACGAAGGTGCAGTTGAACGGGTCCGCGGTGGCGCCGCCGGGGGCCAGGCGGGCGATGCGCGGGAAGGGCAGGCGAGCGTGATCGACGGCGCGGGCCAGTTCGGTCTGCACGCCGGTGACGAAGCCGGCGGCGGTCAGCTCCGGCTCCTGGGCCGGGGCGCGCACGAGGAGCGTGCGGACGAAGTAGCCGACGGTGCGGTCGAAGCGCGGGTCGGTGCGGGCGCCGAGCGGCACGCCGACGGTGGGCGCCTGCTGCCGGCCGTACGTGCCGAGGGCCTTGAGGTAGGCGGCGAGCAGCACGGCGGCGGCGCCGGCCCGGTGCGCGCGGGAGAAGCCGGTGATCTCCTCCCACAGGCCGGTGTCGAGCTCGAGCGGCACCATCGCCTCGCGCACGGTGTCCGCGCCCGGGGTGTCGAGCGGGAAGTCGACGGTGAGGTCGGCTCCGTCCAGCCGCTCGCGCCAGTACGCCGCGTCGGCGTCGGGGTGCGCGGCGGCCTCCTGGGCTCGGGCGGTGACGTAGGCGCCGAAGCCGGTGGGGGCCGGGCCGGTGACCTCTCCGTGCTCGTACGCGTCGAGGAGGTCGGCGAGGAGGAGGCCGGTGGACTCGCCGTCGACGACGACGTGGTGCACGACGAGGAGCAGGGTGTGGTGCTCGGGCCCGTGCGCGACGAGCACGGCGCGCAGGACACCCGAGCCCTCCAGGTCGAGGGTGCGGCGGGCCTCGGCGAGCAGGTCGGCGGCGTCCGCGGCGCCGGGGGCGTCGCGGCGTTCCAGGCGCGGGGCGCGGGCCGGGTCGAGGTCGAGGCGGGGCAGTCCGTCGCCGTCGTCGTCGCGGACCCGCGCGGACAGCAGCGGGTGGCGGGCGACGAGCCGGGCGAGCGCGTCCTGCAGGGCGGGGACGTCGAGGGGGCCGCGCAGGTCGACGGCGAGCGGCACGTTGTAGGGCGAGTTCTCCGGATCGGCCCGGTGCTGGAGGAGCAGGCCGAGCTGGTCCTCGGTCAGGGGTACGGTTCCCGCCTCGTCCGCCCCGCGGCCGGCGGTCTCGGCGGTCTGCGCGCCTGAGGGCTGGAGCATGGTCATCGGGTGTCTCCTGAGTCGGAATTCCGAGGCTTGGGTTCCTCCGGGCACACCTCGGCCCGGTGGTCCGCACCGTCCGGGCACGAGTGTGGTGCGCGCCGCCGACACGACGCTGACGTGCGGCTGATGTGTGGCGGGGCTGCGGGGGCGGACGTCAGGTGCGGCCCGAGCGGGCCTCGACCAGGGCTGCGAGACGGTCCAGGCCGACGGCGATCTCCCGCGGGGTCAGCACGGAGCAGGAGAGCCGGAGCTGGTTCAGCCCTCCGGTGCCGGCGTAGAAGTGGTGCATGGGGGTCCACAGCACGCCGAAGCGGCGGGCGGACTCCTCCAGGGCCTGCTCGTCGGCGACGAACGGGACGTTCACCACGGCGAAGAGTCCGCCGGCGGGCACGTTCCAGCTCACGCCGCTGTCGCCGTCGCGCGGGAAGCGGGCGGCGAGGCCGTCGAGCAGCGCGCGCAGGTTGCGGCGGTAGACGGCGGCCTCGCGGGCGCAGGCGCGTTCCATGCTGCAGTCGTGCTCGAGCAGGAGTCCGCCGATCGCGGCCTGGGCCAGCGCCGAGGTGTTGAGCGTGAACATGCTCTTGAGCTTGGCGAGCTGGTCGGCGAAGAGTCCGCCCTGCGCGACGGGCTGGTCCGCGACGACGTACCCGATCCGGGCCCCCGGGTAGGCGGTCTTGGCGTACGAGCCGATGTAGACGACGCGGCCGGCGGTGTCGAGGGACTTGAGGGTGGGCAGCCGTCCCTGGCCGTCGTGGAACATCGAGTACGGGTTGTCCTCGATCAGCAGGATGTCCGTCTCCTCGGCGACCCGCAGCAGCCGCCTGCGGTCGTCGAGGGACATCCGGGAGCCGCCCGGGTTGGCGAAGTCGGGGATGACGTAGCAGGCGCGCGGGCGCAGGCCGTCGGCTCGGGCGCGGGCGACGGCGCGGGCCAGCTCCTCGGGGTCGAGGCCGTCCGCGCCCTCGGGCACCAGGCGGACGGTGGTCTCGGTGAGGCGGGCCGCGCCGGTGAACCCGACGTAGGTCGGCACGGCCGCGAACACGACGTCGTCGGCGTCGCGGCGCAGGGCCCGCAGCAGCAGGACCATGGCCTCCTGGCAGCCGGTGGTCACGACCACCGCCTCCGGGTCGGCCGTGACGGCCTCGTCCGTCAGGAGCTGCCGCACCACCAGCTCGTTGATGATCCCCTTGGTGGGCCCGTACTGGAACAGGGTGCGGCGCACCCCTTCCTCGTCCAGGCCGCGTTCCTGCTCCAGGTAGCGGGTGTAGCGCCGCAGATGGCGGTGGAGCGCCTCGGTCCGGTAGTGGCCCTCGTAGGGCCGGCCGGCGGCGAAGGACACGGCGTCGGGGTGGTCGCCGGTGATCTCGTTGAGCAGCGTCATCGAGGTCAGGGCCGGGTCGGTGAGGCTGGCGTGGAGGTCGGAGGTGGCCAGCAGGGGCGCGGCCCGCGGGGAGTCGAGCAGCGCGGCCGAGGTCACGCCGCGGCCCCGTCCATGGCGTCGGCCAGGGACTTGGGCCGCATGTCGGTCCACTGCTCGCCGATGTGGGCGAGGGCGCTCTCGCGGTCGGTCGCCGGAAGGGCGACGGTCCACCCGGCGGGCACCTCGGCGAAGGACGGCCACAGCGAGTACTGGGCTTCGTGGTTGACCAGGACCAGGTAGGTGCCTTCGGCGTCCTCGAAGGGGTTGCTCATGACGGTCTCCCGGTTGCTCGTGCTGGACGGGTCGGCTGTGCCGGGACCGCGTGTGCAGCGGTCCCCGTCCAGGCTGGCCCGGTCCGCCGACGCGGGGCTGACATGTCGCTGACGAGGTCGTCGACGAGCTCGAGGAGGACGGGCGCGGGCTCCTCGGCCAGGTGGAAGTGGCCGCCGCGGAAGGTGCGGTGGCGGACGTCCCCCGTGGTCGCGAGGGCCCATCCGGCCGCCTCCTCGGCGGTGAGTTCGGGGTCGGCCAGGCCCCGGTGCACGGTCACCGGCAGGGCGGGCACGGGCCTGGGGCGCCGGGTGTAGGTCTCGGCGAGCGCGTAGTCGGCGCGGGCGGTGCGCAGGACGAGGTCCAGCAGGTCTGGGTGGGCGAGGACCTCGTCGGGGACGCCTTCGAGGCGGCGCAGTTCGGCCAGGAGCTCGGCGTCGGTGCCCAGGTGGACCGTGCCGGGCCGGACGCGGTGCGGCGGCGGCATGCCGGACACGGTCAGCCGCATCGGCGCGTGCCCCGCGGCCACCAGGCGCAGCGCGGTCTCGTGGGCGACGAGGGCGCCGAGGCTGTGCCCGTACAGGGCGACGGGGCGGTCGAGGAGCGGGAGCAGGGCTTCGGCGGCGGCGTCGGCCAGGGCGTGCAGATCGGTGTGTGCGGGTTCGCCGATGCGGTCGGCGTGGCCGGGGTACTGGGCGGCCCGCAGCTCGACCGTGTCGGGCAGCAGGCCGGGCCAGCCCCAGTAGGCGGACGCGGAGCCTCCGCCGTGCGGGAAGCAGACGAGTCGGGCCCGCGCGTCCGGCCGGGGCACGGGGCAGCGGTACCAGTGCGCGGCGGTGTTCACGCGGCGGCCCCCGAGGTCCGGGGCGTCGCGGGCCACTCCAGGCGCTCCACGGCGTCGAGGATGCGCCCGACGTCGGGCAGGTAGTGGCCTTCGAGCAGTGGGGCGGGGTAGGGCACGTCGAGGCCGGTGACGCGGCGCACGGGCGCCTCCAGGTGGTAGAAGCAGCGTTCGGTGATGCGTGCCGCGATCTCGGCGCCGGGGCCGGCGAAGCCGTGGGCCTCGTGGACGACGACGGCGCGGCCGGTGCGGCGGACGCTGGCGGCGACCGTGTCCTCGTCGAACGGGGACAGGGTGCGCAGGTCGACGACCTCCAGGCTGCGGCCGTGTTCGGCGGCGGCCTCGGCGGCCGCGAGGGCCACGGGCAGGGTCGGTCCGTAGGTGACGAGGGTGGCGTCGGTGCCGGGCCTGCGGATCGCGGCCCAGCCGAGCGGCCCGGTGTCGACGGGCAGCGCCACCTCGTCCTTCTGCCAGTACAGGCGCTTGGGTTCGAGGAAGACGACCGGGTCGGGGGAGGCGATGGAGCGGCGCAGCAGCGAGTACGCGTCGGCGACGGTGGCGGGCGTGACGACGGTGAGGCCGGGGGTGGCCATGTAGTAGATCTCGGACGAGTCGCTGTGGTGCTCGACGCCGCCGATGCCGCCGCCGTAGGGGATGCGGACGGTCAGCGGCAGCGGCAGGGCGCCGCGGGTGCGGGAGCGGAACTTGGCGACGTGGCTGACGAGTTGCTCGAAGGCGGGGTAGGCGAAGGCGTCGAACTGCATCTCGACGACGGGCCGGTAGCCGTACATGGCCATGCCCACGGCGGTACCGATGATCGCCGACTCGGCGAGCGGTGTGTCGAAGCAGCGTTCCTCGCCGAACTCCTCGGTCAGCCCGTCGGTGACGCGGAAGACGCCGCCGAGCGTGCCGACGTCCTCGCCGAGGACGAGGGTGCGGTCGTCCTCGCGCATCGCGTGCCGCAGGGCCGTGTTGAGGGCCTTGGCCAGGGTGACGGTGGGCGGCGTCATCGGTGCTCTCCTCCTCGCGCCGCGGCGGCCCCGTCCCCGTCGGCCCCGTCGGCCTCGTCGGCCGCGCCGGCCAGGAGCGCGGCCTGCTCGCGCAGGTGGTGCGGCGGCTGGTGGTAGACGTGGCGGAGCATCTCCATCGGGTCGCGGCGGGGCGGCTCGGCGAAGTCCCGGCGCAGGGCGGCCGTCAGCGCGTCGGCGGACGCGGCGGTCTCGGCGACGGCGGCGGCGTCGAGCACCCCGTCGTCGAGGAGGGTCCGCTCGAGGCGGGCGACCGGATCCTTGGCGGACCAGGCGGCCACCTCGTCGGCGGAGCGGTAGCGGGTGTCGTCGTCGGCGTTGGTGTGGGCCTCGAGGCGGTAGGTCATCGCCTCGATGAGGGTGGGGCCCGCGCCGGCGCGGGCGCGGCGGGCCGCCTCGGTGACGGCGGCGTGCACGGCGAGGGCGTCGTTGCCGTCGACCTGGACGCCGGTGGCGCCGTATCCGGGTGCCTTGTCGGCGAGGCTGCGGGCCGCGGTCTGCTTGGCGATCGGGACGCTGATCGCGTACTGGTTGTTCTGGACGAAGAACACGACGGGGGCGCGGCGCACGGCCGCGTAGTTGACGGCCTCGTGGAAGTCGCCCTCGCTGGTGGCCCCGTCCCCGATGTAGGCGAGGGCGACCACGTCGTCGCCGCGCATCCGGGCCGCGTCGGCGAGCCCGGCCGCGTGCAGGCACTGGGTCGCGAGCGGGGTGCACTGGGGGGCGGTGCGGTGGGCGGCCGGGTCGTAGCCGCAGTGCCGGTCGCCGCGGAAGAGGGTGAGGACGTCCTCGGCGGGGATGCCGCGGGTCAGCAGCGCGACGCTCTCCCGGTAGGTCGGGAAGATCCAGTCGGTGGGCCGCAGGGCGAGCACCGAGCCGGTCTGGCAGGCCTCCTGGCCGCGCGAGGAGGGGTAGACGGCGAGCCGGCCCTGCCGGGTGAACGCGGTGGCGGTCCGGTCGAAGGCGCGGCCGACGACCATCGCCCGGTACAGGCGCAGTGCGGTACGGGCATCGGCCGGGGCCCGCGGGGCGGCGTGCGGCGCGGGCGCGTCGAGCACCGTCATCGCTGACCGCCGCCGCTCGTCTTCCGGTTCCGGTGGATCCAGGTGCGCTCGAGAGTGGTGATCAGTGCGGGGCTGTGCAGCTGGCGGGACTGCTCGTAGGCGTACTGGGCGAGGTAGCGGCGGAACAGGTCGAGGGGCTCCTCGACCATGGTGAGCATGCGCCGGTTGGCGCCGACGGCGGGGTGGTCGAGGTGTTCGGCCGCCGCGCGGACCGCGGTGTCCATGGCGTCCGCGGGCACGGTCTCGTCGACGAACAGCGAGGCCTCGGGGTCGGTGGCGCGCAGCTTGTGGCCCCAGAAGACGAGGCGCCGCGAGAGCCGCGAGCCGGTCGAGTGCAGCAGCCGCATGTTGGCGAGGCCGGGGACCAGGCCCTCCTCCATGGCCGGCAGGCTGAACCAGGCGTCGTCGGCGGCGACGACCCGGTCCATGGTGGGCAGGATCTGCATGCCGCCGCCGATGGCGAAGGCGTCGACGGCCGCCACCCACGGCTTGTCGGCGTCGGGCCACCAGCCCTCCCCCGCCGTGTCGTCCAGGCACAGGCCGCGCACGAACTTGGCGATGTAGCCGGCCTCCCGGCGCAGCAGGAAGCCGAGGAGCGTGATGTCGCCGTGGTAGAGCTGCGTGAGGTTGATGCCGGCGCTGAAGACGCGCCGGCCCGCGTGGGCGGGGTGGGACTGGGGGGCGCCGCGCAGCACGCCGACGTGGCTGGCCGGGTCGAGCAGCACCAGGTCGGTGCCGGTCTCCAGGGCCTCGACGGCGGCGTCGTCCTCGGCGTTGAGGAACTCGTCGTTGCACAGCTCCAGGTGGGCGATGCCGTCCTGGCGGGTGACGGTGGCGATGCCGAGGTCGGCGCGGCCGGTGAGCTGGAAGTCTAGGAGGGCGGCGCGGGCCCGCTCGGTGGGGCGGAGCATGGAGCGCAGCAGGTGGTTGCCCGCCGTCGGTGCGTTGAGGACGGCCTGGAAGAAGGTGCCGAGGGCGACCTCCCAGCCTTCCTTGTTGCGCTGCATGTGCCGTGCGTCGTCGGCGAGTTGGGCGGCGGTGGGGACGAGGCCGGGGAAGCGGGCGGCGGCGAGGGAGGTCAGTTCGTCCAGGCGCGGGTGGCGGGTGAGGCCGTCGGTGAGTTCCGCGTAGACGCCCTCGGCGTGGGCGGCGAGGAACCGTCGGCGCAGGGCGTCCGCCACGGCGTGCAGGGCGGCCGCGTCCCGCTGCTGGGCCGCGCTGCGGGCGACGCGCGGCGGCAGGGCCTCGATCAGGCGCGCGGTGGACTCCAGGTGGTCGCCGACGGGGCCCCGGTCGCGGTCGAGGTCGCCGGTGAGGGCAGGGGGGCGGCCGGGTTCCGTGTGCAGGAGCACGGCGGTTCCCGCGGAGGTGGTCGACTGGGTCGGGGCGGCGAGCGTGGGTGTGCGCACGGTGTGTCTCCGATCGTTCAGTGGCCGGCCCGCGGGGCGCGGCGGTCCGCCAGGGTGCGTGCGATCCGGCCAAGGGCCTCGGGCCGGGCGAGGCCGGCGTGGTCGGTGTCCAGGTGGTGCTCCTCGACCCGGCCGGACACGTAGGGGCTCCAGTTGCCGGGGGTGAGCGCGGGGTCGGTGCGGCCGACGGTGGCGCCGAAGAACACCAGGTCGCCGTCGAACCGGGCGGGCCGGAAGTCGGCGATGAGCCGCGTGTTGTTGAGGAAGACGGTGACCATGCGGGTGACCGAGGCGTCGTCGAGGTGGGCGAGCGCGCTGCCGGTCTCGCCGAGCCGTTCGAGGACGGCGGCGCGTTCCAGGGGTGCGTCGCCGAAGGCCTCGGCGCGGTCGACTCCCGCGGCGTTGAGCAGGATCGCGAGGACCTGTTCCTCGCCGACCTCGTGCTCGGTGCCGTCGTAGGCGTCGGGGTAGCCGTCGAGGACGGCGAGGAGGCTGACCTCGGCGCCCTCTTCCTGGAGCCGGGTGGCGACGGCGTGGGCGACGAGGCCGCCGAAGGACCAGCCGAGGAGCTCGTAGGGGCCCTCGGGGACGGTCTTGCGGATCTGGTCGGCGTAGTCGCGGGCCATGGCGTCGATGTCGGCGGGCAGCGGCTCCTCCTGGCTCAGGCCGCGGGCCTGGAGCGCGTACAGGGGCTGCTCGCGGTCGATGTGGCGCAGCAGTCCGGAGTAGATCCAGCCGAAGCCGCCGGCCGGGTGGACGCAGAACAGCGGGGTGCCGCCGCCGCCCGCGCGCAGGGGCAGCACGACGCCGAACGGGTCCTGCCGGCCGCCCGGTTCGCCGTCGATGCGCGCGGCGAGCGCGGCGACGGTGGGGGCTTCGAAGAGGGTGCGTACGCCGATGTCGCCGCCGAGTTCGGCGCGGACGCGTCCGGCGAGGCGGGTGGCGAGCATGGAGTGGCCGCCGAGTTCGAAGAAGTTGTCGTCGATGCCGACCCGTTCGGCGCCGAGGACCTCGGCGAACAGCCGGCACAGCAGTTCCTCGCGCGGACCGCGCGGCAGCCGTCCGGTGCCGCCGCCCCACACGGGTTCGGGCAGGGCGGCGCGGTCGAGCTTGCCGTTGGGGGTGACCGGCAGGGAGGACATGGGCACGAAGACGGCCGGGACCATGTAGTCGGGCAGCGACTGCTCCAGTTCGGCGCGGAGTTCGCCGGTGGGCACGTCCTCGCCGACGAGGTAGGCGACGAGGGCCTTGTCCCCGCCGGGGCCGGGGCGGGCGACGACGGCGGCGCGGGTGACGGCGGGGTGGGTGGCCAGGGCGGTCTCGATCTCGCCGGGTTCGACGCGGAAGCCGCGGATCTTGACCTGCTGGTCGGCCCGGCCGAGGAACTCCAGGAGGCCGCGGGTGCCGCGCCGGGCGATGTCGCCGGTGCGGTACATGCGTCCGCCGACGTCGCCGAAGAGTTCGGCGTACGGGTCGGCGGTGAACCGCTCGGCGGTGCGGGCCGGCTGGTCGAGGTAGCCGCGGGCGAGGCCGGCGCCGGCGATGTACAGCTCACCGGGGACGCCGGGCGGCACGGGCCGCAGGCGCTCGTCCAGCACGTAGGCGCGGGTCTCGTCCAGGGGGCGGCCGATGGGCACGGCGGCCGGGACCTGTCCGGCCTCGGTGAAGCGGTGCCAGGTGCAGCCGAGGGTGATCTCGGTCGGCCCGTACAGGACCTTGACGGTGGTGCCGGGGCAGGCTTCGAGGACGCGGCGCACGGCGGTGGGCGACACGACGTCGCCGCCCGTCCACACGTCCTTGACGCCCGCGAAGACCTCGGGGGCCTCGTCGGCGACGACACCGAGCAGCCCGGCGGTCAGCAGCAGCGACGTGACGCCCTGCTCGGCCAGGACGCCGCGCAGGGCGTGCGCGTCGATGTTGCCGGGCGGCGCGACGACGATGCGGCCACCGGCCAGAAGGGGGCTCCACAGTTCGTAGGTGGAGATGTCGAAGGCGTAGGGGCTGTGCATGAGGACGCGGGAGTCGGCGGTGGTCTCCCAGCAGCGGTCCACGGCGAGGGCGATGGCGTCGCCGTGGGTGATGCCGATGCCCTTGGGCACGCCGGTGGAGCCCGAGGTGTACATGATGTACGCCAACTGGTCGGGCAGCACGGAGACTTCGGGGGCATCGGCGCGCACGGCACCCGGCCCGTCGTCCGGGGTGAGGGTGCGGACGCCCAGGCGTGCGGCGGTCGCGGCGTGCGTGTCGTCGGTGAGGAGCAGGGTCGCGCCGGTGTCGGACAGCACGTGCCGCATCCGGTCCTCGGGGTAGCCGGTGTGCAGCGGCACGTAGGCGCCGCCCGCCTTGAGGACGGCGAGTGTGGTGACGACGAGGTGCGCGGAGCGTTCCTGGAGGACGGCCACGGGTGTTCCCGGGCGGACGCCCTCGGCGACGAGGCGGTGCGCCAGCGCGTTGGCGCGGGCGTCCAGGGCGGCGTAGGTGAGGGTCGTGCCGCCGGGTTCGGTGACGGCGACGGCGTCCGGTGCCGCGGCGGCGCGCTCCGCGACGCGGCGCGGCAGTGAGGCGTCGGCGGCCTCCCGGCCGGGGCGGTGTGCCGTGTCGTTCCAGCCGGTGAGGACCAGGCTGCGCTCCCCCGCGCCCAGGACGGGCACGTCGGTGATGCTCATGTCGGGGTCGGTGGAGACGTAGCGCAGGAAGGAGATCAGGCGGTCGGTGAGCGCCTCGGCGGTCGCCGCGTCGAACAGGTCGGTGCTGTACTCGAGCACGGCGTCGATGCCCTGGGGCTCGCCGTCCGTGTGCCGTTCGGCCAGGTTGAACGTCAGGTCGAACTTGGCGGCGCCGAGGGCGACCACCTCGGGCCGCACGGTGAGGCCGGGCAGTTCCAGGAGGGCTTCCGGGGTGTTCTGGAGAGCCAGCAGCACCTGGAAGAGCGGGTGGCGGGACAGGGAGCGTCCGGGACTGAGCTCCTCCACGAGCTTGTCGAAGGGCATGTCCTGGTTGGCGTACGCGGCGAGGTCGAACTCGCGGACGCGGTCGAGGAGTTCACGGAAGCTGGGGTCGCCGGAGGTGTCGGTGCGCAGCACGAGGGTGTTGACGAAGAAGCCGACGAGATCGTCGAGGGCGTCGTCGGTACGGCCCGCGATCGGACTGCCGACCGGGATGTCGGTGCCCGCGCCGTGCCGGGTGAGGACCGCGGACAGGGCGGCCTGGAGCACCATGAAGAGGCTGGCGCCGCCGGTGCGGGCCAGGTCGAGCAGTTGCCGGTGCAGGGCGGGGTCGAGGGTGCGGAAGACGGCTTCGCCGCGGTGTGCGGGGACGGCCGGGCGGGGCCGGTCGGCGGGCAGTTGCAGCTCGTCGGGCAGGTCGGCCAGGGCTTCCTTCCAGTAGGCGCTCTGCCGGGCGACGGTGCTGGCCGGGTCCGTCGCGTCGCCGAGCACCTCGCGCTGCCACAGCGTGTAGTCGGCGTACTGCACGGGCAGCGGCGCGAACTCGGGGGCGCGGCCGGCCCGGCGGGCGTCGTAGGCGGTGACCAGGTCGCGGGTGAGCGGGGCGAGGGACCAGCCGTCGCCGGCGATGTGGTGCAGCAGCAGGAGCAGGACGTGCTCCCGCTCGCCGATGCGGAACAGGACGGTCCGCAGGGGCAGGTCGGTGGTGAGGTCGAAGGAGTGCCGTGCGGCGGCGGCGAGTTCGGCGGCGAGCCCGTCCTCGGTGGTGTCGCGCAGGTGCAGGACGGGGCGGGCCTCGTCCGGGGCGAGGATGTGCTGGCGGGGGCCGCCGTCCTCCTGCTCGGGGAAGACGGTGCGCAGGGTCTCGTGGCGGGCCGTCACGTCGGCGAGGGCCGCTTCGAGGGCTTCCGCGTCCAGGGTGCCGGTCAGGCGCAGGCCCACCGGCATGTTGTAGCCGGGGTCGCCGCCGGTGAGCCGACCCAGGAACCACAGCCGCCGCTGGGCGGGCGACAGGGGCAGGGTGTCCGGCCGGGGCCTGGACACGAGGGCGGGACGGCTCCGGCCGTGCTCGGCCGCGGCCACGGCCTCGGCGAGCCGCGCCACGGTGGGCCCTTCGAACAGGTCGCGCAGCGAGATCTCGGCGCCCAGGACGGTACGGACGCGGCTGAGCAGCCGGGTGGCGAGCAGGGAGTGTCCGCCGAGGTCGAAGAAGTTGTCGTCGATGCCGACCCGTTCGGCGCCGAGGACCTCGGCGAACAGGCCGCACAGGACCTCCTCGCGCGGGTCGCGCGGGGCGCGGCCGGCCGCGTCGGGGGCGTCCGGGGCTGGCAGTGCCGCGCGGTCCAGCTTGCCGTTCGGGGTGAGCGGCAGCTCGTCCAGGGCGATCCAGGCGGAGGGCACCATGAAGTCGGGCAGCTTCGCGGCGAGGCGGGCGCGGACCTCGGCGAGGTCGACGCCGTCGCGGGTGACGACGTAGGCGACGAGGCGATCGCCGTGCGGGACGGCGGCGGCGCGGACGACGCCCGGGTGGGCGGTGAGCTCCGCCTCGACCTCGGCGGGCTCCACGCGGAAGCCGCGGATCTTGACCTGGTGGTCGACGCGTCCGGCGAACTCCAGCAGGCCGTCGGCGTTCCAGCGGCCGAGGTCGCCGGTGCGGTACATACGGGTGCCGGGGGCGCCGAACGGGTCGGCGACGAACCGCGCGGCGGTCTGGGCGGGCTGCCCCAGGTAGCCGCGGGCGACGCCCGCGCCCGCGAGGTACAGCTCGCCGGTGACGCCCGGCGGCACGGGGCGCAGGGCGCTGTCGAGGACGTAGACGCGGTCGTGGTCGACGGGGCGTCCGATCGGCGCGGAGGCCGGCCAGTCGGCCGGGTCGGCGGGCAGGGTGTGGGTGGTGACGGCGTGCGTCTCGGCGGGGCCGTACACGTTGTGCAGGCGCCGGCCGGGGAGCGCGTGGGCGAGGTCGCGGACGCGGGCGCTGGGGGTGAGGGCCTCGCCGCCCTGGAGGATGTCGGTGAGCCGGGGCAGGGTGCGGCCCGCCTCGGCGGCGGCCTCGGCGACGGCCTCGACGACGAGGTTCGGCGCGAAGAGCTCGGACACCTCCTGCTCGTCGAGCCAGGCGGCGAGGAGTTCGGCGCTGTGCCGCACGTCCTCGGACGGCACGACCAGGGCCTTGCCCATGACCAGCGGGGAGAGGATCTCCTGGACGGAGAAGTCGAAGCCGATGGCGGTGAACTGGGCGGTGCGCACACCGGCCGCGCCGGGGAAGCGGCGGGCGTGCCAGGTCAGCAGGTTCTCGAGGCCGCTGCCGGGCATGACGACGGCCTTGGGCGTGCCGGTGGAGCCGGACGTGTAGATGACGTACGCCGGATGCTGCGGCAGCAGCGCCGACGCCCGCTCACCATCGGTCAGATTCCCGTCCGCGTACCCCTCAAGACCCGCCGGCATCGCCTCCAGAACCAGCGCCGGAGCCGCGTCCTGCAGCATGAACGCGATCCGCTCCGCCGGATACGACACGTCCACCGGCAGATACGCGCCACCCGCCTTCAGCACCGCCAGCAGCGCCACATACAGATCCAGCGAACGCGGCATGCGCAGAGCGACCACGCTCTCCGGGCCCACACCCCGCTCCACCAGATACCGCGCCAGCCGGTTCGCCCGCGCGTTCAGCTCCGCGTACGTCAGCGACGCGTCGTCGTGCACCAGTGCCACGGCGTCCGGCGTCCGCGTCACCTGGCGTTCGAAGAGCTCCGGGACGCGCGCGTCCTCGGGCCGCTCCGTCGCCTCGGTCTCGTTCCAGTCCTCGAGGACCCGCCGGCGTTCGGCGGGGTCGAGGAGTTCGATGCGGTTCACGCGGGCGCCGGGGTCGTCCGCGACGGCTTCGAGGAGGCGCAGCAGCCGGTCGACGAGGGCCTGGGCGGTGCTCCGCTCGAACAGGTCGGTGCTGTACTCCAGGGCGGCGCGGACGCCGCCGGGCGCGCCGTCGCCCGCGCGCAGTTCGACCATGCTCAGGTGCAGGTCGAACTTGGCGACGCCGACGCCGACGGCCAGTGCCTCGGCGGAGAGGCCGGGCAGGGTGAGGCGGGCCTCGCCGCTGTTCTGGAAGGCGAGCATGACCTGGAAGAGCGGGTGCCGGGACAGGGAGCGCTCGGGGCGCAGCCGTTCCACGAGCTTCTCGAAGGGCACGTCCTGGTTGGCGTAGGCCGCGAGGTCCGTCTCCCGTACGCGGTCGACGAGTTCGGCGAAGGTGGGGTCGCCGGAGGTGTCGGTGCGCAGCACGAGGGTGTTGACGAAGAAGCCGACGAGGTCGTCGAGGGCGTCGTCGGTGCGGCCCGCGATCGGGCTGCCGACCGGGATGTCGGTGCCGGCCCCGTGCCGGGTGAGCAGGGTCGCGAACGCGGCCTGGAGCACCATGAACAGGCTGGCCCGGCGTTCGCCGGCGAGCGCGGCTAGCCGCTGGTGCAGGGCGGGTTCGATGAGGAACGGCACCTGGTCGCCGCGGTGGGTGGCGACCGCGGGGCGGGGCCGGTCGGTGGGCAGCCGCAGCTCCTCCGGGATCCCGTTCAGGGCCTCGGCCCAGTGGGCGAGCTGGCGGGCGTGGCGGCTGTCCGGGTCGTGCTCGTCGCCGAGCAGTTCGCGCTGCCAGAGGGTGTAGTCGGCGTACTGGACCGGCAGCGGCGCGAAGTCGGGGGCGCGGCCGGCGCGGCGGGCGGCGTAGGCCTCGGTGAGGTCGCGGGCGAGCGGCGGCCAGGACCAGCCGTCGCCGGCGATGTGGTGCATGAGCAGGAGCAGGACGTGCTCCCGCTCGCCGAGCTCGAACAGGGTGGCGCGCAGGGGCGGTTCGTGGGCGAGGTCGAAGCCGCGGCGGGCGGCCTCGGCGAGGTCGGCCTCCAGCGCTTCGGCCGTGGCGGTCCGGGTCTCGAGGGCGGGGATGGCCGGTTCGAGGATCTGCTGGCGCGGGACGCCGCCGCGCTCGGGGTAGACGGTGCGCAGCGCCTCGTGGCGGGCGGTGACGTCGCCGAGGGCGGCGCGCAGGGCGTCCCGGTCCAGGTCGCCGGTCAGGCGCAGGCTCATCGGGATGTTGTAGGTGGCGCTGGGGCCCTCCATGCGGTGCAGGAACCAGAGCCGGTACTGGGCGAAGGACAGCGGCACCTCGTCGGGGCGGGTGCGGGCGGTCAGGGCGGGCCGGGCCTCCTGGGCGCCGTCGATGCGTTCGGCGAGCGCGGCGACGGTGGGGGCCTGGAACAGGTCGCGGACGGCGAGTTCGGCGCCGAGCACGGTGCGGATGCGGCTGAGGAGCCGGGTCGCGAGGAGCGAGTGACCGCCGAGGTCGAAGAAGCTGCGGTCGATGCCGACGCGGGGCAGGCCGAGCACCTCGGCGAACAGGGTGGAGAGGATCTCCTCGCGCCGGGTGCGGGGCTCCTGTCCGGTGGCCTCGGCGCCCTGGTCGGGGGCGGGCAGGGCGGCCCGGTCGAGCTTTCCGTTGGCCGTCAGGGGCAGCGCGTCGAGCATCACGTAGGCGGCGGGGGCCATGTGGGCGGGCAGCCGCTCGGCGACGAGGTCGCGCAGAGCGCCGGTGAGCCGGGTGTCCTCGCCGCCCCGGGCGGGGTCGTTGGCGAACGGCCGGGCCTCGCCGCCGCGCGGCAGGTGGGCCGGGCCGTCGCCCCGGTACGCGTCGAAGGTGTCGTCGCGGGCGCCCCAGGTGCACCGGGCGCCGAGGGCGTGGAGGGTGTCGGGGTCGAGGGCCTCGGCGGGCAGCGGCCCGTCGAGCAGTCCGGCGGCCTCGGCGGCGGCCGGCCCGTCGAGCGCGCGCAGGGCGGCGCTCTCGCGGACGAGGCGGGCGTTGGGGATGCCGGTGATACGGAGGGGGCCGCCGTGGCGCAGCGCCTCTTCGAGCGCGTCGGCGGTGTCGAGGTCCGTGCCCCAGACGAGGGTCCGCTCTCCCCCGGCCTTGCGGTCGTCCTGGCCGGCGCCGTCGGCGGGGGCGCGGCGCAGCGTGACGTCGTAGCGGTGGCGGCTCATCTCGTTGTGGTGGGAGCCGACGCGCAGGGTGATGTCGGCGCCGGCGAACAGCGGCTCGCGCGCGGCGAGGTCCGTGAAGAAGTCGGGGTCGAGGAGGAGTTCCTTCTCGGTGGTCAGGGACTGCTCCACGGCGGCGCGCACGGCGGCCGGGTCGGCGAAGGCGCCGGCGCGGCGCAGTTCCACGGCGGTGCGGAACGTGCGCAGGGTGCGCAGGTTGCGGACGTCGCCGAGGAAGACGGTGCCGCCGGGGACCAGGAGCCGGGCGGCGGCGCGCAGCACGTCGGCGAGGTAGTCGGCGTTCGGGAAGTACTGGACGACGGAGTTGACGACGACGGTGTCGAAGCGGCCCTCGGGCAGGCCCTGCGTCTCGTGCGCGGCGCCCGCGCGCACGGTGACCTTCCCGGCCAGGTCGGGCCGGGTCTCCAGGCGGGCACGGAGCTGGTCGACGACGCTCGCGGACAGGTCGGTGCCCCAGTACTCGCTCACGTGCGGGGCCACCTGGGAGAGGATCAGGCCGGTGCCGCAGCCGATCTCCAGGACCCGGCGCGGCCGCAGGGCGAGGACGCGGTCGACGGTGGCCGCGCGCCATTCGCGCATCTCGGCCAGGGGGATCTCGGCGCCGGTGTAGCTGCTGTTCCAGCCGGAGAAGTCCTCGCCGAACGCGCGGCCGGGCTCGGCCTCGTAGAGCTGCTCGTACGTCTCCTGCCACATGTCGATCTGGTCGGCGCCGCGGGCGGTGTCCCGCTCGGTGCCGTGCGGGTCGCGCACGACGTAGGCCACGAGGCGCTTGCCGGTGCCGGCGAGGCCGTCCTCGCGGGCGACGACGGCGGCGGTGGCGACGGCGGGGTGCGCGGTGAGCGCCGCCTCGATCTCGCCGGGTTCGACGCGGAAGCCGCGGATCTTGAGCTGCTGGTCGGCGCGGCCCGCGAACTCCAGGGTGCCGTCGGCGCGCAGGCGCGCCAGATCGCCGGTGCGGTACATGCGGGCGCCCGTCTCGCCGAACAGCAGCGCGTACGGGTCGGGCACGAACCGGGCGGCGGTCAGCTCGGGGCGGCCGAGGTAGCCGCGGGCGAGCCCGGTGCCGGCGACGTACATCTCGCCGGTGACGCCGGGCGGCACGGGACGCAGCCGCTCGTCCAGGACGTACACGCGGGCGCCGGGCACGGGGCGCCCGATCGGGGGCACGACGGCGCCGGCGAGGGGCTCGCTCATGGTGGCGCACACGGTCGTCTCGGTGAGTCCGTACGCGTTGACCATGCGCCGGCCGGGGGCGAAGCGGGCCGTCTGGTCGGGGGCCGTGACGTCACCGGCGACGATCAGGTCGGTGCCGGGCGGCAGCGCGTCGTCGGGCAGCGCGGGCAGGGCGCTGGGCGGCAGGGCGATCAGGGTGACGCCCTGGTCGCGCACGAGCCGGGCGAGGCCCGGGCCCGGCAGCAGGTCGTCGGCGGCGGCGAGGACGAGCCCGGCGCCCGACAGGAGCGCGGCCGTCAGCTCCCACAGCGCGGCGTCGAAGCTGATGGACGCGAAGTTGAGGACGCGGCTTCCCGGGCCGAGGCCGAACCCGGCGAACTGTGCGGGCAGGGTCGCGGCCGCGGTGCCGTGGGGCACGACGACGCCCTTGGGCAGCCCGGTGGAGCCGGAGGTGTAGATGACGTACGCGGGGTGCTCCGGGCGCAGCGGCGCCGTGCGGTCCGCGTCGGTGAGCGGGGTGTCGGGATGGGCGCCCAGGTCCTGCGGCAGGGCGTCCAGGACGAGGGCCGGGCGGGCGTCGGCGCACATGTGCGCGATGCGGTCGGCCGGATAGTCCGGGTCGATGGGCAGGTAGGCGGCGCCGCTCTTCCACACGGCGAGCAGCGCGGTGATCAGGTCCAGGGAGCGGGGCAGGCGCAGGCCGACGATCCGCTCGGGTCCCGCGCCCTGGGCGACGAGCCGGCGGGCGAGCCGGTTGGCGCGCGCGTCGACCTGGGCGTACGTGAGCGTGCGGTCGCCCATGACCAGGGCGGTGGCGTCGGGGGTGCGGGCGGCCTGCTCCTCGAAGAGGGCGGTGAGGGTGGTCGCCGGGGCCGGTCCGGGGGCGTCCGCCGCCGTGTTGAGGCCGACGAGCAGCCGGTGGCGCTCGGCGGCGCCCAGCAGGTCGACGGAGCCGATGGTGCGCTTCGGGTCGTCGGCGACGGCCTCCAGGAGCCGGACCAGGCGCTCGCCGAGGGCCTCCACGGTGGTGCGCTCGAAGAGTTCGGTGCTGAACTCCCAGTCGCCGCGGATGCCCGCCCGGGTGCCGTCCGCGGTGTGCTCCTCGACGACGGCGAGACCCAGGTCGAACTTGGCGAAGCCGACGCGGACGGGTTCGGGCGCGACGGTCAGGCCGGGCAGGGCGAGGTCGGCGGCGGGCATGGACTGGAGCGCGAGGACGACCTGGAAGAGCGGGTTGCGGGCGAGGGACCGCTCGGGGTTGACCTCCTCGACGAGCTTCTCGAAGGGCAGGTCCTGGTGGGTGTAGGCGGCGAGGTCGAACTGCTTCACCCGCTCCAGGAGTTCGGCGAAGGTGGGGTCGCCGGAGGTGTCGGTGCGCAGCACGAGGGTGTTCACGAAGAAGCCGACGAGGTCGTCGAGGGCGTCGTCGGTGCGGCCCGCGATCGGGCTGCCGACCGGGATGTCGGTGCCGGCCCCGTGCCGGGTGAGCAGGGCGGCGAACGCGGCCTGCAGCACCATGAACAGGGAGCAGTCCCCGGCCTTGGCCAGGGCGGTGAGCTTCTCGTGCAGGGCGGCCGGGATCCGGAACGGCACGGTCTCGCCGCGGTGGCTCGCGACGGCGGGCCGCGCGTGGTCGGTGGGCAGCTCAAGGTGCGCGGGCGAGCCCTTGAGGGCCTCGCGCCAGTGCGCGAGCTGGGCGCCGTGCAGGGACTGGTCGTCGTTCTCGTCGCCGAGCAGGTCGCGCTGCCACAGCGTGTAGTCGGCGTACTGCACGGGCAGCGGCGCCCAGTCGGGGGCGCCGCCCGCGCTCCGGGCGGCGTAGGCGCGGCCGAGGTCGCGGGCCAGGGGCGCGAGGGACCAGCCGTCGCCCGCGATGTGGTGCAGCAGCAGGAGCAGGACGTGCTCCTGCTCGCCGAGCTCGAACAGGGTGGCACGCAGGGGCAGTTCGCGGGTCAGGTCGTAGGGCCGGGCTGCCTCCTGCGCGAGCCGCTCGGCGAGCGTCGCCTCCTCGGCGGGCTCCACGCCGAGCGCGGGCACGGCGTCGACGGCCGGCAGGATCTCCTGGTAGGGCTCACCCGCGTGGCTCGGGTAGCGGGTGCGCAGCGTCTCGTGGCGGGCGGTCAGGTCGGCGAGCGCGGCGCGCAGCGCGGCCCGGTCGACGTCGCCGCGCAGCCGGAGGGCGAGCGGGATGGTGTACGTGCTGTTGGGGCCGTCGAGCCGCCCGAGGAACCACAGCCGGCGCTGGGCGTACGAGAGCGGCAGCCGGCCCGGACGGGCCGCGGGCTCCAGGGCGGGGCGGGCTCCGGCGGCGCCGTCGAGCCGCTCGGCGAGTCCGGCGACGGTCGGCGCCTCGAACAGGTCGCGCAGGCTGATCTCGGCGCCGAGGACGGTGCGGACCCGGCTGATGAGCCGGGTGGCGAGCAGGGAGTGGCCGCCGAGGTCGAAGAAGTTGTCGTCGATGCCGGGCCGCGGGACCTTCAGGACGGTCGCGAACAGGTCGCAGAGGATCTCCTCGCGCGGGGAGCGCGGGGAGCGACGGACGGTGGTCGTCCGGGGCGCGGGCAGCGCGGCCCGGTCGAGCTTGCCGTTGGGGGTGAGCGGCAGCGCGTCGAGGGCGACGACTGCGGCCGGGACCATGAACTCGGGCAGGCCGCGGGCCAGTTCGGTGCGCAGGGCTGCGGGGTCGACGGGGCCCTGGGCGGGGACGACGTACGCGACGAGGCGTTTGTCGCCGGGCCGGTCCTCGCGGGCGAGCACGGCCGCGCGGGCGACGGCGGGCAGGGCGGTGAGGGCCGCCTCGACCTCGCCGGGCTCGATGCGGAAGCCGCGGATCTTGACCTGGTGGTCGGCCCGTCCGGCGAACTCCAGTTGTCCTTCGGCGTTCCAGCGGCCGAGGTCGCCGGTGCGGTACATGCGGGTGCCGGGGGCGCCGTACGGGTCGGCGACGAAGCGCTCCGCGCTCTGCGCGGGCCGGTTCAGGTAGCCGCGCGAGAGGCCCGCGCCCGCGAGGTAGAGCTCACCGACGGCGCCGGGGGCGACCGGGCGCAGCGCGCTGTCCAGGACGTAGGCGCGGGCGCCGGTGACCGGGGCGCCGACGGGAGCGCTCTCCGGCCAGTCGGCGGGGCTCTCGGGCAGGGCGGTGCCCGTCATCACGTGGGTCTCGGCGGGCCCGTAGTGGTTGTGCAGACGGCGCCCGGGGACGGCGGCGACGAACGCGCGCACGCCGGGGCCGAGGGTCAGGGCCTCGCCGGCCTGGGCGATGTGGCGCAGCGCGGGCAAGGTGCGGCCGGACTCCGCGGCTGCCTCGGCGACGGCCTCGACGACGAGGTTCGGGGCGTAGAGCTCGGCGATCTCGTGCGCGTCGAGCCAGGCGGTGAACTGCTCCCCGCTGCGCCGCACGTCCTCGGGCGGCACGACGAGGGTCTTGCCGTGCAGCAGGGTGCCGAGGATCTCCTGGGCGGCGACGTCGAAGCCGATGGTGGTGAACTGGGCGACGGGGGTCCCGGCCGGGCCGGGCATCTCGCGGGCGTGCCAGGCGAGCAGGTTGGCGAACGCTCCGCCGGGCATGACGACGGCCTTGGGCGTACCGGTGGAGCCGGACGTGTAGATGACGTACGCCGGATGCTGCGGCAGCAGCGCCGACGCCCGCTCACCGTCCGTCAGATCCCCGTCCGCGTACCCCTCAAGACCCGACGGCATCGCCTCCAGGACCAAGGCCGGAGCCGCGTCCTCCAGCATGAACGCGATCCGCTCCGCCGGATACGACACGTCCACCGGCAGATACGCGCCACCCGCCTTCAGCACCGCCAGCAGCGCCACATACAGATCCAGCGAACGCGGCATGCGCAGAGCGACCACGCTCTCCGGGCCCACACCCCGCTCCACCAGATACCGCGCCAGCCGGTTCGCCCGCGCGTTCAGCTCCGCGTAGGTGAGCGTGTCGGGGCCCACGGCGAGGGCCGCGGTGTCGGGGGTGCGGGCGGCCTGCTCCTCGAAGAGGGCGGGCAGGGTGTGGCCCGCGTCCGGGTCGCCGCTCGCGTTGAACTCCTCGACGACGCGGTGCTCCACGTCGGAGGGCAGCAGGGCGAGGCGGCCGACGGGCCGGTCGGCGCCGTGCTCGGCGACGGCGGCGAGCACCGTGTCGAGGCGGCGCAGCAGCTCCCGGGCGCCGCTCTCGTCGAGGACGTCGGAGCGGTGGTCGAGGCGGAAGCGGAGGGTCTCGCCGGGGATGGCGAGGAGGCTGAGCGGGTAGTGGGTGGCGTCGCCGACCTCGAAGCCGGCCAGGCGCAGGCCGCGGGACTCGGCGCGCAGGACGGCCGGGTCGAGCGGATAGTTCTCGAACACGACGACGGTGTCGAAGAGTTCACCGGTCCCGGCGGCGGCCTGGACGTCGGTGAGGGAGAGGTGGCGGTGCTCGATGAGCGCGGCCTGCTCCCGCTGGACCCGGCCGAGCAGCTCGCCGAGGGTCTCGGCGGGGCGGATCCGCACCCGGACGGGCAGGGTGTTGATGAACATGCCGATGGTGGACTCGATGCCGGGTATCTCCGGCGGCCGGTGGGCGACGGTGGCGCCGAACACGACGTCGTCGCGGCCCAGTTCGGCGCCGAGGAGCAGCGCCCACACGCCCTGGACCAGGGTGTTGAGGGTGAGGCCGAGGGAGCGGGCGAGGGTGGTGAGGCGCTGGGTGGTCGGGGCGTCGGTCTCGTGCCAGATCTGCCCGGGCAGCGCCGCCGCGGCGGCGCCCCGGCCGGATCCGGCGTCCGCGACCAGGCTGGGCCCGTCGAGGTCCGCGAGGGCGGTGCGCCAGGCGGCGCGGGCCGCGTCGTCGTCGCGGCCGGCGAGCCAGCCCAGGTAGGCGCGGTACGGGGTGACGGGCGGCAGGCCGGCGTCGTCGCCCGCGCTGCCGTACAGCGTGAAGAGTTCCTTCACGAGCAGCGGCATCGACCAGCCGTCGAGGAGCAGGTGGTGCGTGGTGAGCACGAGTTTGTGGTGGTCCGGGCCGAGCGCGAGCAGACCGAACCGGATGAGCGGCGGGGTGCCCGGGTCGAAGCGCTCGGCGCGGTCGTCGGCGACGTACGCGGCGACGGCGCGCTCGCGTTCCTCGTCGCCGAGCCCGGTGAGGTCGCGGGTGCGCCAGGGCAGCGGCACCTCGTGGGGCACGAACTGCACGGGCCGCTCGACGTTCTGCTGCCAGAAGCCGGCCCGCAGGTTCGGGTGGCGGCGCAGCAGTCCGTGCACGGCCGCCTTCAGGTCCTCCTCGACGAGGGGGCCGCGCAGCTCGAAGACCATCTGGACGGTGTAGACGTCCGTGCCCTCGGTCTCGGCGCCGTAGGCGACCTGGAAGAGGAGTCCTTCCTGGAGCGGGGACAGGGGCAGGACGTCGGCGAGTCCGGACTGCGTCATCGGGCTACCTTCCAGGCGGCTTCGAGCTGGTCGATCTGGTCCTGACTGAGCGAGACCAGGGACAGGTCGGAGGGAGTGATACCGCCCGCGTCGGGGCGCGTGGTGTGGGTGACGAGGGCCTCCAGGGCGTGGAACCAGCTCTCGGCGAGGTCGCGGACGGCGGCCTCGTCGAGGAGCCGGCCCGCCCAGGTCCAGACGGCCTGCAGACGGGGGCCGGAACTCTCGTCCCGGGTGTGCGCGTTGACCTCGACGGCGTGCGCGAGGGGCAGGGTGGGGTCGGTGCCGTCGCCGATCAGGTCGGCGTCGGGGGCGGCGGTCCACAGGCTGCCGTCGGCGGCGGGGAAGCGGCCCAGGTAGTTGAACCCGATCGCGGGGGTGCCGTGCGGGGCGAGCGCGGCGAGGCTGCGGCCGGTGCGGGCGTCGAGGTGGCGCAGCAGGCCGTGGCCGATGCCGCCGTCGGGGATCTCCCGCAGCTGTTCCTTGACGCGTTTGACGGCCTGTCCGGCCGCGGGTCCGCCGGCCAGCGCGTCGGCGCGGTCGAGCGGTCCGGGCGCGATCCGTACGGGGTACATGCTGGTGAACCAGCCGACGGTGCGGGAGAGGTCGGCGCCGCTGTCGCCGCCTTCGCGGCCGTGGCCCTCCAGGTCGATGAGGACGGCGTCGCTGTCGCCGAGGCCGCGGCGCCGGCGCCAGTCGGCGACGGCGAGCGCGAACGCGGTGAGCAGCACGTCGTCGACCCGGCCGTGGAAGGCGGCGGTGACGGTGGTCAGCAGGGCGTTCGTGGTGCCGGTGTCGAGGTCGAGGCTGATGCCGCGGGCGGTGGCCGCCGTGTCCCGGGCGGGGTCGAGCGGCTCGGCGGTCACGGGGGCACCGCCGCCGGCCAGGGTGCGGGTCCACAGCTCCAGTTCGGCCGCGCGCTCGGGGCGGGCCGCCTCGGCCTCCAGGTGGCGGGCCCAGGCGCGGAAGGAGGTGCCGACCGGCAGGGGGGCGCCGGTGGCGCCGGGTTCGGTGGCCTCCCAGGCGGTCTTCAGGTCGGGCAGCAGGATGCGCCAGGAGACGCCGTCGACGACCAGGTGGTGCAGGGTCAGGAGCAGCCGGCCGGGCCGGTCCGGGCCGGCGTCGAGCCAGACGGCCTGGCCGCAGCGTCCGGCGAAGGGGTCGAGGCGGTCGCGGGCGGCGGCGGCCTGCTCGGCGGCCAGGGCGCGCAGCCCCGCGTCGTCGAGTCCGGCGGCGTCGACGCGGCGCACCCAGTCCTCGGCGCGGACGGTGCCGGGGGCGCCGACGCGCATCGACCAGCCGGTGCCGGTGTCCTCGCGGGTGAACACCGCGCGCAGCACGTCGTGGTGGTCGAGGAGGGTGCGGATCGCGGCGGTGAGCCGTTCGAGGCCGAGGTCCGGCGGGACCGGGACGACCATCGACTGGCTGAACGCCTCGACGGGGCCGCCGCGTTCGCGCAGCCAGTGCATGATCGGGGTGAGCGGCACCTCGCCGGTCGCCTCCGTGTCCAGGGCGCCCTGCCCGGCGGGCTCGGGTGCCTGGTCGAGGGACTCGGCGACGGTGGCGAGCGCGGCGACCGTCTTGTGCTCGAAGATCTGCGCGGCGTTCAGGGAGAGCCCGGCGCGGCGCGCCTTGCCGACGAGCTGGATGACCATGATGCTGTCGCCGCCGCGGTCGAAGAAGCTGTCGTCGATGGAGACGCCCTCGGCGCCGAGGACCTCGCCGAACAGCACCGCGAGGAGTTCCTCGCGCGGGGTGCGCGGGGCCCGGCCGGCCGCGTCGGACGCGCCGAAGTCCGGGACGGGCAGGGCGCGCCGGTCCAGCTTCCCGTTGGGGGTGAGCGGCAGGGCGTCCAGCCCGACGAACGCGGCGGGCACCATGTAGTCGGGCAGCGCCGCCGCGATGTGCGGGCGCAGCACGGCGGCGTCGGCCCCGGCGCCGGGCGCGGGCACCACGTAGGCGACGAGCCGCTTGTCGCCGGGCCGGTCCTCGCGCACCAGGACGGCGCACTGGGCGACGTGCGGGTGGGCGCCGAGCACGGACTCGATCTCGCCGAGCTCGATGCGGAAACCGCGCACCTTGACCTGGTGGTCGGCCCGGCCGAGGAACTCCAGGACGCCGTCGGGGCGGCGCCGGACGAGGTCGCCGGTGCGGTACATGCGGGCGCCGGGGACGGGGGCGAACGGGTCGGCGACGAACCGTTCCGCGGTGGCGTCGGGGCGCTTGAGGTAGCCGCGGGCCAGCCCGGCACCGCCGATGTACAGCTCGCCGGTGACGCCGGGCGGGACGGGCCGGAGCCGGTCGTCGAGGACGTGGCAGGTGGTGTTGTCGAGCGGGGTGCCGATGGGGACGGTCGTCTCCTGCTGCCAGGGCGCCCGCATGAAGTGGTGGGTGGCGAAGGTGGTGGCCTCGGTGGGCCCGTACCCGTCGACGACCATCGTGTCCGGGGAGGCGGCGAGGACCCGGCTGACGGCGGCCGGGGAGACGACGTCGCCGCCCGTCCACACCTCGCGCACGCCGGTGAAGCAGTGCGGGGACTCCTCGGCCAGCAGGTTGAACAGGCCGGAGGTGAGCCACATGCCGGTGACGCCGCCGTCGACGATCGCCCGTTCCAGGGCGCGGGTGTCGAGGTCCCCGGGCGGTGCGACGACGACCGCGCCGCCGGACAGCAGCGGCACCCACAGCTCGTACTGGGAGGTGTCGAAGGAGTACGGGGAGTGCAGCAGCACCCGGCGCTGGTGGCCGGTGCGCCAGCAGCGGTCGGCGGCGAGCGCGGCGACGTCGCCGTGGGTGATGGCGACGCCCTTCGGGTTCCCGGTCGACCCCGAGGTGTACATGACGTAGGCGAGCTGGTGCGGGTGGACGGGGACCACGGGGAGTACGTCGCCGTCGTCGGGGAGCGCGTCGACGACGAGCACCTCGGCGTCGCCCGCCCAGGAGGCGCAGTCGTGCTCGGCGTCGGTGACCCGGTCGGTCAGCAGCACCCGGGCGCCGACGTCCGCGGTGATCAGCCGCATCCGGGAGGCCGGGTAGCGGGTGTTGAGCGGTACGTAGAAGCCGCCCGCGCGGACCACGGCGAGCAGGGAGACGACGAGGTCGGCGGAGCGCTGCTGGAGGACGGCGACGGCCGACTCGCGGCCCACGCCCGCGTCCGCGAGCCGCCGGGCGAGCCGGCCGGACCTGCGGTCGAGTTCGGCGTAGGTGAGTTCGCGGCCGTCGTCGCCGACGACGGCGACGGCGTCGGGGGTGCGGGCGGCCTGTGCGGCGAACTGCTCGGCGAGGCCGCCGGGCGGCACGGGCCGTGCGGTGTCGTTCCAGCCGTCGAGCAGCGCGCGCTCCGCCGCGTCGAGCAGCTCGTGGCCGCCGACGGGTGCCTCGGGGGCGGTGACGGCCGCGTCCAGCAGGACGAGCAGGCGGCGTACGACCGACTCGGCGGTGTCGCGGTCGTAGAGCGCGACGTCGTACTCGAGGTCGCCGTCGATGCCGGCGAAGCCCCCGGTGTCGGTGCGGTGCTCGACGAGGTTGAACGTGAGGTCGAACTTGGCGACGCCGAAGTCGACGGGCTCGGGCCGTACGTGCAGTCCGCGCAGGGCGGCGCGGGCCTCGAAGTCCTGGTAGGAGAGGACCACTTGGAACAGGGGGTGGCGGGCGGCGGAGCGTTCGGGCTGGAGCCGTTCCACGACCCGGTCGAAGGGCACGTCCTGGTGGGCGTAGGCGCCCAGGGCGGCAGCGCGGACCCGGGCGAGCAGTTCGGTGAAGGAGGGGTCGCCGGAGGTGTCGGTGCGCAGCACGACCGGGTTGACGAAGAAGCCGACGAGGTCGTCGAGGGCGCTGTCGGGGCGGGCGGCGGTGGGGCAGCCGATGGGGATGTCGGTGCCCGCGCCCAGCCGGGTGAGCAGTCCGGCGAGCGCGGCCTGGAGCACCATGTGGCTGGTGGCGCCGTGCTCGCGCGCGTACGCGTCGATCCGGGTGTGCAGGCCGGCGCCGATGCGCAGCGGGACGGAGCCGCCGCGGTGTTCGGCTACCGGCGGGCGGGGCCGGTCGGCGAGGACGTCGAGCTGGTCGGGCAGTCCGGCCAGGGTCCGTTCCCAGTAGGCGAGCTGCCGTCCGGCGAGGCTGTCGTCGGCCCGCTCGTCGCCGAGGAGCTCGCGCTGCCACACGGCGAAGTCGCCGTAGGTCACGGGCAGCGGCGGGTAGTCGGGGGCGTGTCCGGCGAGGCGGGCGGAGTAGGCGGTGGCCAGGTCGGCCAGGAGCGGGCGCAGCGACCAGCCGTCGCCGGCGACGTGGTGCATGAGGACGAGCAGCACCTTGTCGCCGTCGGGCAGTGTGAACAGGTGGGCGCGCAGCGGGAGTTGGCAGTCGAGGTTGAAAGGGGTGCGGGCGGCGGCGGTGAGCGCGGCGGGCAGTTCCTCCGGCTCGGTGCGCGTCTCGACGATCCAGGGCCTGGCTTCCTCGGGCGGCAGCAGTCGCGGGGCGGCGCCGCGCTCGCCGCGCGGGTAGACGGTGCGCAGGCTCTCGTGCCGGGCGACGAGGTCGTGCAGGGCGTCGCGCAGGGCGCCGCGGTGCAGCGGGCCGGTGATCCGCAGCGCGATCGGCATGTTGTAGGTGGGCGCGGCCCCCTCGACCTCGCGCAGGACCCACATGCGGTGCTGGGCGTACGACATGGCGGGCTCGGTGCCGTGCGGCACGGGGCGCAGCGGCGGGCGGTCGGCGCGGGCGGCGACGGCGGCGCGCTCGGCGAGGCCGGCGGGGGTGGGTGCCTCGAAGAGGTCCTGCACGGTGAGTTCGGCTCCGAGGCGCTCGCGCACGGCACCGATGAGCCGTCCGGCCAGCAGGGAGTGGCCGCCGAGGGCGAAGAAGTCGCTGTCTCCTCCGATGCGGGCGTCCGTGCCGAGTCCGAGCACCTCGGCGAAGACGTGGCGCAGTGTCTCCTCCTCGGGCGTGGCCGCGGGCTCCAGCTCCGCGTGGGTGTCGTCGGCGGCCGCGGCGGGGGCCGGGAGCGCGGTGCGGTCGAGTTTTCCGTTGGCGGTCAGCGGCAGCGCGTCGAGCGGCGTGAAGGAGGCGGGCACGCAGTGGGCGGGCAGGGTCGCGGCGAGCAGCCGGCGCCAGTCGGCCGGGTCGGGGGCGCGGCCGGCCACGGGCACGGCGTAGGCGGCGAGGCGCCGGTCGCCGGGCCGGTCCTCGCGGACGACGACGGCGGCCTCGGCGACGCCGGGGTGGGTGGTCAGGGCGTTCTCGATCTCGCCGAGTTCGATGCGGAAGCCGCGGATCTTCACCTGCTGGTCGCCGCGGCCCAGGTAGGCGAAGGTGCCGTCGTCGAGGCGGCGGACGAGGTCCCCGGTGCGGTACATGCGGGAGCCGGGCGGGCCGTAGGGGTCGGCGACGAAGCGTTCGGCGGTCAGCGCGGGGCGGCCGAGGTAGCCGCGGGCGAGTCCGGCGCCGGACACGTACAGCTCGCCGGTGAATCCGGCGGGGACCGGGCGCAGGGCCGCGTCCAGGACCCGGGTGCCGAGGTCGGGCAGGGGGCCGCCGACGAGGGAGCGGGCGCCGGGGACGGCGTGCTCGGGGCCGAGCGGGGCGCAGGTGACGTGCACGGTCGTCTCGGTGATGCCGTACATGTTGACGAGCCGGGCGGTGGTGCCGCGCCGGGCGTACCAGTCGGCGAGCCGGGCGGGTTCGAGGACCTCCCCGCCGAACACAACCTGGCGCAGGGCGAGTTCGGGCGCGTCGGCGCCGCGTTCGCGGTCGGCGGTGTCGAGCTGGTGGAAGGCGGTGGGCGTCTGGCTGAGCACGGTGACCCGTTCCCGCGCGAGCAGGTCGAGGAAGTCGCCGGGCGAGCGGCTGACGGTGTACGGGACGACGACGAGGCGGCCGCCGTGCAGCAGGGCGCCCCAGATCTCCCACACGGAGAAGTCGAAGGCGTAGGAGTGGAACAGGGTCCACACGTCGTCGGTCTTGAAGTCGAACCAGGGGCGGGCGGCCGTGAAGAGGCGGAGCACGTTGGCGTGCGGGACGACGACGCCCTTGGGGCGGCCGGTGGAGCCGGAGGTGTAGATGACGTACGCCGGGTGGCCGCTGCCGACGGCGGCGCCGGGGTCGGTGTCCGGGTACGCGGAGAGGTCCTGGGCCATGGCCTCGGGGTCGAGCACGAGGACGGGCCGGGCGTCCTCGAGCATCCAGGCGAGCCGGTCGGCCGGGTAGTCGGGGTCGAGCGGCAGGTAGGCGGCCCCGGACTTGAGGACGGCGAGCAGCGCGACGACGAGGTCGGCGGAGCGCGGCAGGGTGAGCGCGACGAGCCGCTCGGGCCCCGCGCCGGCGGCGACGAGGTGGTGGGCCAGGCGGTTGGCGCGGGCGTCGAGTTCGGCGTACGTGAGCCGCTCGCCCTCGTGGCTGACGGCGACGGCGTCGGGGGTGGCGGCGGCGCGGGCCGCGAACAGGGCGTGCAGGGTGTCGCCGGCTCCCGGCGCGGGGTGCGGGGCGACCGGGTCGGGCGGCTGCTCCTCGCCGGGCAGCCGGGCGGGCGGCACGTCGGGTCCCGCCTGCGCCGCCGCGGTCAGGAACCGGGTGAAGCGGGCCAGGTGGGCGGCGGTCCCGGCGTCGTCGTACAGGTCCGGGTTGGCCTCGAGGTCGAGGCGGAGTCCGGCGTCGCCGGGCTCCTCGTAGAAGGAGAACTTCAGGTCGTCGACGGGGCCGGTGGACACCGGGTGCACGGTCGCGCCGAGGTCGCCGAACCGGGGGGCGTGCCCGTACGGCATCACGTTGACGACGGGGCCGTGCGTGGTGGTGCCGACGAGGCCGAGTGCGCGGCGGATCTCCTCCTGGCCGAGGCGCTGGTGGCGCAGCACGGGCGTCATGGCGTCGCGGGCGGCGCGCACGAGGTCGGCGAGCGGGGCGGCCGGGCGCGGCTCCAGGTGCAGGGGGTGCACATGGGCGACGGTGCCGGCGGCCTGGCGGGCGGCGGAGGTGCCGCGCACGGTCACCGGCAGGCTCAGGGTGATGCCCGCCTCCCCGGTCAGCCACTGCAGGTACGCGGCGACGACGGCCGGCGCGGCGACCGGCCAGCCGGTGTCGGCGGCGCGCGCGATGTCCTCCAGGCCGTCCAGGACGTCCCGGCCCAGAAGGACGGTGTGCCGGTGCGCGTGCGCGGCGGCCGGCGCCGTGGCTCCGGCCGGGGACACGGGGGCCCTCAGCGGCTGGGCGAGCCAGTGCGCGCGGTCCCGGTCGTGGGCGGGCGAGTCGCGCCACCGCGCCTCGGCGTCGGTGAGGTCGCGCACCGAGCTGTCGGCGGGCCCCGGGGTTCCGGTGTAGGCGCGGGCGACGCGGTCGGCGACCAGCCGGAAGCCGAAGCCGTCGAGCAGGAGGTGGTGCACGTGCTGGAACCAGCGGTGGTGCCCCTCCCCCAGCTTCAGCAGCGCCTGGGTGAACAGGGGGCGGCCCGCGGTGACGTCGAGGGGCCGGCCGATGACCTCGCGCATCCAGGCGTCGGCCGCGGCGGCCGGGTCGGCGGCCGTGCTGACGTCGACGTGGTGGACGGTGAACTCGGGGTCCGGGTCGGGGCTCTGACTCACGGTGCCGTCGGCATCCGTGTGGAAGCGCAGCCGCAGCGCGTCGGTGCGGGCGACGACCTCGCGCAGGGCCCGCTCGAAGCGGTCCGTGTCCAGCGGGCCCGTCAGCTCGATGTACTCGCCGGTGTTGAAGACGGGGCTGCGCGGGTCCCGAGCCTGGGCGAACCAGATGCCGAGTTGGGCCGCCGTCAGCGGCAGGCGCGCTACGTCGGGAACGGGAACAGGCACTCTTCCCCCAAAGTCCGGGCCGTCCGCTGCTGGTCGGCGCAGTACCGGCTCAGCCTCGCGGTCGGGGTTGACGGCGCGCTGACCCGGACCTGATGCGGGGCGTCAGCGCAGCCCGGACTCGAAGGCGTAGATGGCCACGTGGACGCGGTTGCGCACGCGCAGCTTCTGCAGCAGGTTCTGCACGTGTGTCTTGACGGTGTGTTCGGACAGCGTCAGGGACTGCGCTATCTCGGTGTTGGACAGGCCGCGCGAGACGAGGTCGAGGACCTGCCCCTCGCGGTCGGTCAGTGTGTCGGGCGGCACGTCGGACACGGTGCCCGTGCCCTGGCCCGTACGGGTGCCGACGCGGCGCGGCCGGTCGGGCGCGGCGTGCTCGGGTTCCGGACGGGCGCCGCGGCTCAGCGCGTAGCCGGCGGCGGCCAGGGACACGGCGGCGGCGAGCTGGCGCGCGGTGGTGGTGGCGGGCAGGTGTCCGCGCAGGAGCCGCGCGCTGTGCGCGTCCGGGTCGCAGCCGCCCACGGTGAGCACGGGCAGTTCGGGGTCGACGCCGGCCAGGAGCGCGGCGACCTCGTGGGGCTCGCGCGGTCCGTGCACGACGAGGACGTCGGGGCGGTGCGCGCGCAGCGCGGCCAGCGCGCGGGGGCCCGGCTCGTCGTCGCCGACGAAGGCGAGGCCCTCGTGGTCGGCGAGCAGTGCCATCACGCCCGCGCGGGCGAGGGCGTCACCGCCCATGAGGAAGATCCGCACCGTGCCCGGCGCGGGCGCGGCGGCACCGCCGGGCAGCACCCGCAGCCTGGTGGACCGTACGAGCTCGGCTCCCGCTTCCGGCATGACGTGCCCCCTCACGCACTCGGTGGATGCCGAGCACGCTATCCGCCACCGGGCCCGCGACCCCCTCCGCTCCAGCCGGTCTCGAGGGCCGGGCGAGCGCTTCCGGAGCAGGCCCCCTCCGGGAGCGGGTCCTAGAAGACGTCGGCCATGGCCGCCGCGAATCCCGGGTCCAGGGTGGTGCGCGCCGAGGTGTCGTGGGAAGTGTCCAGGCCCGCGTCGTGGCAGGCGGTGCTCAACAGGTAGCGGTCCAGGGCGTGATGGGTGGCGAAGGACCACTCGCCGCGCGAGGCGCGGTGGCCGTCCGGGGCGAGCAGCCGGCCGGTGCGCAGCCCGAAGCCGAACTCGGTGAAGCCGAGCCGCATGCCCTGGCCGAGCGCCTTCGTGTACGCCTCCTTCAGCGTCCACAGCCGCAGGGTCTCGGCGGTCTGCTCGTCCTGGGGCAGCGGGGCGAGTTCGGCGGCCTCCGACGGGGTGCACATCTGCGCCTGCAGCAGGTCGAACCGCATCTGCCGGTCCGCGGGTTCGGCGTCCACGCCGATGCGTCCGTCGCGGCTGAGCCCGACGGACATGAGGTCGCCGGTGTGCGTGAGACTCAGGTCGATCTGGTCGAACCCGCGCAGGTAGGGCCGCCCGCCCAGCCGGTACGACACCTCCAGCGACTCGGGGTCCACGCGCAGGGCCGCGGCCGCCGTGTACTTCATCAGCAGCCGCGACGCGACGAACCGGAGCCGCACGGTCGGGTCGGGGAGCCGCCGGTAGCGGGTCCAGTCCCGGCCGAGCAGCCGGCGCAGCCGGGGCTCGGTGACGGCGGCCGGCACCCATTCGCCCCAGGTCGTGTACACGACGGCGTTGCCGTACGCGGCCAGGTGCTCGGGCACCCTGCGCCACGGCCCGGCGGGCCGGACGTGCAGGGGCGGAGCGATCCTCGGCTGGTCCATGCAGGCTCCCTTCTAGCCCGAGACGTGCGTGTCGTACACGTCGAAGCTGCGCCCCTCGCGGTGCCGCAGGAGCACCTCGTCCAGGACGGACCGGGTGACGGTGTCGGGCAGTTCGGGGACCGGTACGCCGAGCCTGCGGCCGATCCGGCTGAGGGCGAGGACCGCCCAGTCCGGCTGGGCGAGGAAGGAGTCCGTGCCGTCCTGGCCCTGCCACACGCCCAGGCACGCGGCGGCGGCGAGCACCAGCACGTACCGGTCGGCGAGCGCGCAGCCCCGGGGGTCGGCGAGCAGGTCACGGGCCGACTCCGGCAGCGCGGCGCACTGCTCGCGCAGGGCCCTCGTCTCCTGGACGAAGGCGTCGGCGAGGTCGGCGAGCGCGGCCCAGGCCGGGCCGCCGCCGCGCAGCGGTCCCAGCCGGTGCGCGACACCGATCAGGGCGGCGGTCAGCACGTCGTCGCCGCCGGTCAGGGACAGCTTGCGGTAGTCGAGGGGCGGGACGGGCGCGGTCAGCAGGAACAGCCGCGCGGTCGGTTCCTCGGTGGCGAACCACGAGGTGCGGGCCAGGGCGCGCAGCCTCGGCACGAGCACGGCCCGGCAGGCCGCGTTCCCGGCGTGGCCGAGCCCGGCGACGGGCAGGTCCCGCACGAGCTTCTGGAAGCCGCCGTACGCGGGTCCCCGGTCGTAGCCGCGGGCGCCGAGAACGGTGGCCAGTTCCTCGAGGTCCTCGCGCAGCAGGTCCGGCATGGTCAGCTTGACCGCCGCCGCGGTCAGATGGGCGCTGTCGGGCAGCAGGCTCAGGGACCGCAGCCCGGTGACGGCCATGCTGTCGCAGGCCAGCAGGTCGGCGAAGACCCCGGCGAGCGCCTTGTGATGGCGCCGGGCCGGCTGTCCGCCCTCGCGCCCGGCCGTGGCGGCGCGCACCGCGAACCGCAGGGCGCTGTCCACCCCGGCGACGACGGTGCCGGGGATGAGGCAGCGGTTGACCATGTAGGTGCGCAGTGCGAGGGGGACGCCGTCGCCGACGTCCCCGACGAGCGCGTCCGCGGGGGCCGGGCAGTCGGCGAACTCCAGCCCGGAGAAGTGGCTGCCGCGCATTCCGGGGGTGGGAACGCGCGGCAGCCTGCGCAGGCCGCCCGGCGGGAGCCGCTCGGGATCGAGCAGCAGCACGGAGTGACTTCGTGAGCCGGCCGTGGTCGCCGTGCGGGCGTACATGACGAGCGCGTCCGCGCGGTCGGCGTTGATGACGACGTCCTTGCGGCCGCCGAGCACGAAGCCGCCGCCGACGGCGGAGCGCGCCGTGAACTCGTCGCGCAGGATCGCGTTGGCGTGCGCGAGTTCGTGGTGCACGATCGTGACCCGCCCGCCGCCGCCCTGGAGGAGCAGGCGCGCGGTGTGCGCGCGCTGGCGCTCGTCACCGGCCGCCCAGACGGCGGAGGCACCGAACAGGGAGGTGATCCCGTGGCCGAAGCCGAGCGCGACGTCCCGCCGGAACACCGGCCGCAGGACACGGGCGAGCACGTCCGGGCGGGCGAGCCGGCCGCCGAGGCCGCGGGGGACGAACTCGGCGCCCAGGCCCACGTCGGACAGCAGCGCCTCGGTGGCCTCCGGGGTGCGGCGCGCCTCGTCGGCGGCGAGCAGGGCCCGGTAGCCGTGCGGATTGTGCGGGTCGTGGGGGTCGCCGAGGAGCCGCTCGAGGCGGGCGGCGCGCTCGGTCCCGTCGAGGGGCTCCTGCGGGGGCGGGCCCGGCCGGGGCGCCGGGGGCGCGTCGAGGACGGACGACGCGTTCACAGGACGGTGACCGCGCTCTCCGCGTGCCGCTTGGCGAGTTCGAGGGTGGCCGTGCTGTTGCGGCCGAGCGCCTCGCGGACGTAGCGGCGGGCCCGGGCGACGTCCGCGTCCTCGCCCAGGACGCGCGTGATGTTCTCCTCGCGCAGCACGACGCTGTGCTGGGAGGAGACCGTCACGCCCGTCTCGTCGGGGACGACGGACCATTCGCCGGTGTGCGCCGACATCAGCAGCGGGGTCGCCGTCTGCTTGTAGACGATGCGTCCGGCGTGCGGGAAGCAGACGCGGACCGACTCGGTCGTGTGCGTGCCGCCGTCGGCGGTGCGGGTGTCCATCGACATGACCTGCACACCGGGCTCGTCCTCCGTGAAGTCGAGCCGGGAGACGTGCGGCACCAGCTCGGGCCAGTCGCCGATCCGGTAGAGGAAGTCGTAGACGAGTTCGGCGGGGCCGTTCACGCGCACGGAGTCCTCGAACGACAGGACCAGTTCGTCCAGGCGGCCCCAGCGCTCGGCGAGGCGGCGCAGGTTGTCCAGTTCCGAGCGGCTGTTGGTGTCCGTGGCCCGCCGCACCCAGGCCACGTCGTCGGCGTCGTCGTCGGCGACGGTGAACTCGTGCAGCAGGGTCAGCCGCGACCGGTCGGCGCCGAGCGCGTCGACGATCCATGTACCGCCCATGGACTGGACGGGCCGGGCGGGCAGCTCCTGGCGGAACTCGACGCGCCGGCGGCCCGGGTCCAGGAGGCGGCGCGAGGTCCAGGACCTGACCTCGTCGTTGGCGACGGCCCACATGCGCAGCCGTTCGCTGTCGCCGTCGAACTCCAGCTGCTCCACGTGCACGTTGGGCGGGAAGAACAGCGGCCAGCGGACCGCGTCGGAGATCAGTCCGTAGACCACACCCGCGGGCGCGGCCACCGTCACCTCGTGCGTCGTGCGGTGCACTCGCTCAACGGCCATGTCCAGTCCCTCACTTCCTGCTCAGGGGGCGGCCCGGGACGGCCCGCCCGCCCTGTACGCCGGTATCGACCCTGTCCTGAACGGCTCGAAGGGCACCGGAGCCGCGCTCGAGGGGCGCCTCAGGTCCGGCGGGAACCGGGTGGGCGGGGGCCAGGGCGGCGTCCAGCGCGGCCGGGGTCAGGTACTCGCCGCGCGCGGCGAGGTAGCCGTCGGGGCGGACGAGCGCCCAGCCGTCGGCGGTGAGGCCCAGCGCGGCGCACAGGGCGCCGTCGGGGTCGGGCAGCGGTGCGGGCCCGGCGCCGCTGCCGCCCACGGAGCGCACGGACAGCCAGGCCCCGTACCGGTCGGCGGCCTGCTGCGCGGCGCGCACGGGCCGGCCCGACGGGTCGTGGCCGCCGGGGGCGACGAGCAGGGTCCAGCGCACGTCGCGCAGTTCGCGCACGAGGGCGTCGCTGACGCGGGCGGCGCCGGCGACGCGTTCGCCGGGCGCGGGCACGTGGCGCCGGCGCGGCACCATGACGGGCGCCGCGACGGGGGTGGCGACGGGGACGGGTTCGGGTCCGGCGCCGGTGGTCAGCGGGGAGTCGGCGTAGTCGAGGCGCAGGCCGGACATGCCGCCCAGGACCTTGCGCTGGATGGCCCGGCGCAGGGCGGGCAGGGCGCGGACGACGGAGAAGACGACCGGGAGGGCCACGCCCGCCAGCGCGTTGCGGAACTGGACCAGCGCGGTGGCCGTGCGGGTGGAGCCGAGCAGCGCCTTGCCGACGGGGACGCGTTCGTCGCCGTAGGTGTCGAGCAACCGCGCTCCCGCGTGGCCCTGTTGGACCGCGGCCAGTTTCCAGGCGAGGTTGTACGCCTCCTGGATGCCGGTGTTCATGCCCTGGCCGGAGGCGGGGCTGTGCACGTGGGCGGCGTCGCCCGCGACGAACACCCGGCCCTCGTGCATGCGCGGCACCATGCGCTGCTGGAACGTGAACACGGAGGTCCACTCGGGTTCGCCGACCCGTACGTCGGTGCCGAGGCCCCGGGAGAGCTTGGCGGTGAACCGGTCGGCGGCGCCGGTCGCGTCGGGGGTGTCGGGGGCCGTGTCGAGCAGCCTCCAGCGCCCCTGGTCCGCGTAGGGGACCATCATCAGGGCCTGGCCGCCGGTGTGCACCCAGTAGATGCTGTCGGGCGGCAGGTCGGTGCGGACGGGGGCGTCGGCGAGCATCCACGTGTCGCGGCTCTCGCCGAGCAGGGGCAGCCCGAGCGTCCTGCGGACCGTGCTGTGGCCGCCGTCGCAGCCGACCAGCCAGGGCACCGTGCACTGTTCCTCGGTGCCGTCGCCGTGGCGCAGCCGCACCCGGACGCCGTCCGCGTCCTGCTCGAAGCCGGTCAGGCGTACGCCCCATTCGACCTCGGTGCCGAGCCGGGAGACGGCGTCGCGCAGGACGGCCTCGGTGCGGGTCTGCCCGATGATGACGCTGTAGGGGTGGCGGGTCGGCATCGACGCGTAGTCGGCCTCCAGGCGCACGAGGCGGCGTCCGCCGGCGTACATCGTGAACGCCCGGTTGGGGCGGCCGTGTTCGAGGATGCCGTCGACCGTCCCCATCTGGTCGAACGTCTCCAGGGTGCGCGGGTGGACGGCGACCGCGCGGCTGGTGCGGGAGGGGCCCGAGGCGGCGTCGACGAGGCGCACCCGCAGACCCCGGCGGGCCAGTTCGTGGGCCGCCGTGAGGCCGACGGGCCCGGCGCCGACGACGAGGACCTCGGTGCCGGGGCTCATCGGGCGCCGGCCGTGACCGGCTCGGCGGGGGTGCTGCTGCGGTCGGCCAGCAGCTCGTACAGGCCGGGCTCGGGGGTGGCAAGGCCGCGCAGTCCGCCGACGAGCGCCTGGAAGTCGGGGTGGGTGACGGCGGCGCGGTGGGCGGCGGCGTCCTGCCACTGGGCGAGCTCGAGGAAGACGGGCTCGCCGCCGCACAGGCGCAGCGTCTGGTGACCGAGGTAGCCGGGCTGGGCGCTCATGTAGGCCGTGACACGGTCCTTGGCGGCGAGGAACTCCTCGACGTCGCCGTGGACGGTCAGCTTGTTCACGAAAGTCACCATGTCGGGTCTCCTGTCAGGCGTACGCGGGACGTGCGGGGTGGGGGGTGGGAAGAGGTGGGTCAGACGGACAGCCGGCGGCGCAGGACGCGGCGTTCGGGCTTTCCGGTGGGGGTGCGCGGCACGGCGTCGAGGGCCTCGGCGGTGTGGATGCGCTCGAAGACGGCGAGGCGCCGGTTGGCCCGTTCGGCGACGGACGCGAGGACGGCGTCGCGGGTCCCGGGCTCCGGGTCGCGCAGGACGATTCCGGCCCACACCGTGGCGCCGTGCACGGGGTCGGGCCGGCCGACGACGACGCACTCGGCGACGCGCGGGTCGTCCTCGATGACGCGCTCGACGGCGGTCGGCGACACGAGTTCGTTGTCGTGCTTGAAGACGTCGCCGAGCCGGTCGACCAGGTACAGGCGGCCGTCCTCGTCGAGGTAGCCGATGTCTCCCGTGGAGAACCAGCCGTCGGCGTCGATCCGGGACGGCTCGTCGTCGTCCAGGTAGCCGGCCATGACCTGCGGGCCGCGCACCTGCACCTCGCCGGAGGCCCATACCGGCACCGGCTCCCGTGAACCGAGGTCGACGACGCGGCACTCGGTCCCGGGCAGCGCCCGGCCGACGGCGCCGCGCACCGCATCGTCGCCGAAGCTCTGGGTGTGGGAGAGCGGGGAGAGTTCGGCGAGTCCGTAGCCCTGGACGACGGGGACGCCGAGGGCGGCCCGAAGCCGGCTCGCGGCCTCGGGGGACAGCGCGGTACCGCCGGACAGGACGGCCTTCAGGCGGGGCCCGGCCGGGACACCCTCCGGGCCGTCGGCCAGGCGCGGGTCGCCGGCCAGCCGGTGCAGCCGGGCCGGGAGCCCGTAGTAGTGGGTGCAGCCCTCGCGTGCGGCCACGGCGAGCGAGGCCACCGGGTCGGGGTCGGGGCACAGGATCTGCGAGGCACCCGCGCTCACGGCCGAGTTCAGGTGCATCACGTGGAACAGCGGCAGGTGGTTGAGGGTGACCGAGGCGGCGTCGAGGCGGTGGGCCAGGGCGGTCTGCGTGGCGTTGGCGACGAGGTTGCGGTGGGTGAGCCGTACGCCCTTGGAGCGTCCTGTGGTGCCGGTCGTGAACTGCAGGCAGGCCACCGCTCCCGGGTCCGGGGCCGGGCCCGCCGGCTCGAACGGGTCGTCGGGCACGCCGTCGAGGGCGACGTGCAGCGGCACCGTGTCCCCCGGGACCACGCCGTCGTCGGCGTCGGTGACCAGGACGGTGTGCAGCAGGGGAAGCCGCTCGCGCAGCTTGGTCAGCTGTTCGGCGGTGGACCTCGGCACGACGGCGACCTCGATCCCGGCGGCGGCGCACACGTGGTGCAGGGCGTGCTCGTTGACCAGCGGATTGATCAGGGCGACGGTCGCGCCGCTGCGGCTCGCGCCGTAGTAGGCGGCGGGGAACACCGTGTCGAGGGTGTGGGCGACGCCGACGACGGCGCCCGGGCCGCCGGCGAGCCGGGCGAGGCCCCGGGCGATGCGGTCGGCGCGGGCGTCGAGCTCCCCGTAGGTGACGGTGTGCGGTCCGGTGGTGAGGGCGGCGGAGTGCGGGGCGCGTGCGGCGGCACGGCGCAGCAGTCCGTCCAGCGGCAGTTCCGGGTACGTGAAGCGCGGCACGGCGAGCGGCCCCCTTCGACGGGTTGACGGGCTGTCGCTCACCAAGCTGTGCGCCGGTGCTCGAGAAAGGTTCGAAAGCCGCTCGATCCCCGCCTCAGGAACCGCCGGGAGGCGCCGGAGGGCGGGACCCGTGCGGCGCGAGCGGTCCTCCACCCGTCGTCCAGCGGTCGTCGACCCGTCGTCGACCGATCCCTGAGAGCGTCACGGACGACCTGTCCACGGAGCGAGGGAGTCGGCGTGAGCGCGTACCGGCGTTGGCACTACCGTCTGCTGCGGCAGACCTGGAAGGGGCTCGTCGCCATGGGCACGGTCCATCTGGCGGGCGAGATGGGCCAGTTGGCCGTCGAGACGGGCCGGACCGATCCGCCCGGCCCCGCCCTCCAGGGGCCGCCGGCGGGGCACCCGGAACAGCTGTGCCCCGAGGTGCCGCTGAGTGTCCTGGAGCTCAGGCTGATGCGGGAGCTCGGCCGGATCTGACGGTGAGCTCCGGCCCGCGGCCGTTTAGGCGGGGCGGATGCCGAGGCCCTGCCCGAACAGGCCGCGCGGGTCCCAGCGGGCCTTCGCGCGTTGCAGACGGCGGTAGTTGTCCTTGTAGTAGAGGCGGTGCCAGGGCACGCCCGAGGTGTTCCACCGGGGGTCGGTGAGGTCGGGGTCCGGGTGTCCGGCGAGGCAGCCGTCGTTGCCGCCCGCTCCGGGCACGGGCACACCACCGGTCGCGGCGAACACGTCCCGGTACAGGCGGCGCAGCCGGTCGACGGCGTCGTCCGAGGGCCGGCCGTCGACGGTGAACTCCGCCGCCAGGACGGCGTCGCGGTGCGCGCCGGCGGTGGCGAACGTGGGCCGTGTGTTGGCGCGGCCGCCGCCGGAGCCCAGCGTCACGGTCGGCGCGCCGTGGGCGCCGGGGGCCGTGAGGTGCCGGTGCAGGGCGTCGATCTGCGCGTCGTCGAGTCCGCGCCGCAGCCAGGCCGACTTGGTGGGTCCGCCGTGCGCGCCGCCGTCCCGGTCCGTGTCCGGCGCCGACTGCCAGGGGACGACGATCAGTTCTTCGGTGAGCGTGCCGGGGTCGAGGCCGTCGGTGAGCTCGTCGGCGTAGCGGCGCAGCAGGCCGCGCGCGTCGGGCAGGGTGGCGTCGAAGCGGGTGCGGACGACCGCGGCCGCGTCCGTGTCCCCTCCGGGCAGGACGAGGCTGCTGTGCAGCGCCGCGTAAGGGGAGTCGGCGTCGGCGTGCTGCTCGTGCCAGTCCCCGTGGTTGCGGACGAGACGGCGGAAGCTGGCGCGGTCGGTGGTCGCGCGCGGGAGCGCCAGGGTGTGGGCGAGGAGGGTGCCCGGCGGGCGGGGCAGCAGGGTCGTGGGGTCGGATCCGCCGGCGTCCGGAGAGCGGAACCAGCATCGGGTGACGACACCGAAACTTGCGCCGCCGCCGGTGTGGGCCCACCACAGGTCGCGGTGCGGGTCGTTGCGTTCGCGGCTCGCGACGACGGCGCGGGCGGTGCCGAACACGTCGACGACCACGACCTCGATCGCGAGGAGGTGGTCGGCCGCGAAGCCGAAGGAGCGGGTGAGGGCGCCGGGGCCGCCGGCCGTGACCTGTCCGACGACGCCGCCGTGGCCCGGGCCCGCTGCGGGGAGCGTGACGCCCCAGCCCTCGTACAGGGTGCGCCGCACGTCCGTGAGCCGCGCCCCGGCCTCGACCATGAAGGCCCGCCGGTGCGGGTCGTGGGCGACGGCGTTCATCCGCCCCAGGTCGACGACGGCCGCCCCGCCGCCGTCCGCCACCGGACGCCCGGCGTCGTGGCCGCCGTACCGCACCTCGACGCGCTGGCGCCGCCGCGCGGCGTCGGCGACGGCCCGGACGACCTGTGTGGTGGTGACGAGGGCGGGGAACGACGACGGTGCCGGTGCGGTGGGGCGGGTGACGGGGCGCGGGACGCTAGGAGCGGTGGTCATCGTGCACCTTTCTCGCGTGGACGGCACGGGACGCGTGGCGTGCGGGGTCCGCGGCGCCCGTGCCGGTCGGGACGGGCTCGGGGTGCGTGAACAGGTCCGTCCGAACGTGGACGGGGGCGGCCCCGTAGGCCACCTTGGCGGTGATGCGGGCGCCGATCGGGGTCCGGGTGACGAGGTGGGCGGCGGCCGCCCTGGCCAGCGTGGCGGCGCGTCCCGCGGTCCCGAAGAACGCCTTGGCCTGGAGGCGCTGGGCGCGGGTCACCGCGTCGGCGGCGGGCGCGCGCAGCTCCTGGAAGCGGGCCAGGCGGGCGTGGCTCGTGTCGCCCGCGCGCAGGGCCTCGACGAGGACGGGGTGCAGGGCGGCGGCGTCCTGGAGGGCGAGGTTGACGCCCTGGGCGCCGAGCGGTCCGTGGGTGTGGGCGCTGTCCCCGAGGAGGACGAGTCCGTCGCGGGACCACCGCGGGGCACGGGCGGCGAACACGTCGAGCAGCTTGAGGTCCGACAGGCCGGTGAGGTGCTCGGTGACGAGATCGGCGAACTCCGGTACGGCGGCGGCCAGTCGGTCCTTCACCGCGCCGATGCCCCGTTCGGCGACGGCGGGCCAGGACCGGTGCGGCAGGGTCCAGCCGATGCGGATGCGGTCGGGGTGGGTGTCGTGGACGAGGACGGCGGTGCCCTCGGCGCGGTGGACGCGGACGTGCCGGGTGGTGCGGCCGGGCGCGGGCACGGAACACCACACGAGGTCCTGGTCGAAGGTCTCGGTGCGTCCGGCGTCGATGCCGGCGAGGGCGCGGGTGCGCGAGAAGCGTCCGTCGGCGCCCACGACGACGCGGGCGCGCACGGTGAGCGGACGCCCGTCGGGGCCTTTGGCGACGGCTCCCGTGCGGCGGCCGTCCTCCTCGGTCAGCGTCGAGAGCCGGTGTCCGTCCCGGTAGGTGAAGCCGGGCTGGGTGCGGCAGGCCGCGAGCAGGGTCTCCAGCAGGTGCCGCTGGGGCAGGGCGAGGAGCCGGCCGTAGGGGGCGTCCAGGCGGGTGTAGTCGATGTCGAGGAGCAGCCGGTCGCGTTCGAGGACCTGGAATCCGCGCAGGGCGCGGTCCCCTCGGGAGCGTGCCGCGTCGAGCACGCCGAGTTCGTCGAGGATCCGCTGGCCGCCGGGTTGCAGGATCTCGCCGTGGAAGTCGCGGGCGAAGGACCGGGACTTCTCGAGCAGGGTGACGGCGACGCCGGAGCGCAGCAGCATCAGGCTCAGGGCGAGGCCGGCCGGGCCCGCGCCGACGACGCAGACGTCGGTGTTCTGCGCCCGGGTCACGGCGCGCCCAGGGGCGTCGGGGCGGCGGCCGCGTCGATCCGGGCGACCACCCGGCAAGCGCGTCCGACGAGCCGGGGCAGTTCGGGGCCGCGTACGAAGAAGTGGTCGCCCGGCACGGTGCGGCGCACGAAGGTGCCGTCGGTCCACTGCCGCCAGGCGTCGAGCGCCTGCGGTGTCACGACCGGGTCGTGGCTGCCGCCGACGGCGAGCACGGGCACGGGGAGGCGCCCTGGGGCGTCGAGGGCGGCGGCGCGCAGGGAGCGGGCCAGCCTGAGGTCGTCGCGCAGCACGGGCAGGACGGCGCGGTGCCAGACGCTGTCGGGCTCGGCGAGGGTCCCGCCGGGCGCGGAGCCGACGTCGCCCACGAAGCGCAGGAGCTGCTCGTCGCTGATGTCGTCGTCGGACGCGGCCGGGGGCCGCACGGTGTGCGGGGCGGGGCAGGCTCCGACCGCGAGCAGCCGCGGCCCGGGCAGCCCCGCGTCGAGCAGGGCCCGGGTCAGGGTGTGGGCGACCATGCCGCCGAGGCTGTGCCCGTAGAACACGTACGGGCCGTCCGAGGCCGCAGCGGCGATGTCGTCGAACAGGGCGTCGAGCAGCGCCCGCCGCCCGGTCGGCCGCGTCTCGTGGCGGCGCGAGTCGCGCCCGGGCAGCAGCACCGGGACGACCTCGACCCCGGGGCCGCAGCGCCGCGGCCAGCGGCCGAAACCCGACACCCCGGCGCCGGCGTGCGCGAAGCAGTACAGCCTTACGTCCATGGCACTCCAGCCTCCGCGCGTTCCCTGGAGAACGGCTCGAACTCCTCGTCGGGTCCCGCCGCCGGCGTCATCGGACGGCCCGTCAGGCGGCGTACAGGTCGAAGGTCGAGGAACGGCGCGGGCCGCTCATGACGTCGAGCTGCGGGTCCACGGCGAGCATCGCCTGGTGCAGCCGCTGGAGCTGGGGGGCGGGTTCGACACCGAGCTCCTCGATGAGGCGGCGCCGCAGCCGCTGGTAGACGTCGAGCGCACTGGCCTGCCGGCCCGAGCGGTACAGGGCGACCATCGCCTGCGAGTGCAGGCCCTCGTGCTGCGGGTGACGGGCGATCAGGTCGGTGAGCTCGGCGATGACCTCGACGTGCCGGCCCAGGCGCAGGTCGGCGTCGATGCGCCGCTCGCGGGTGACGAGCCGGCTCTCCTCCAGGCGCATCACCTCGATCGTCAGGATGGGCCCGACCCGCACGTCGACGAGCGCGGGGCCCTCCCACAGGCCGAGGGCCTGCCGGTAGGTGGCGGCGGCCTTCTCGTCCTCGCCCTCGTCGGAGGCCTGCTGGGCCTCGCCCACCAGACGCTCGTACTCGTGCACGTCGACGGCGTCGGACGGGACCTGGAGCAGGTAGCCGCCGTGCCGCGTGGCCAGTACGTCCTTGGCGGCGCCCGGCACCCCCGGCCCCATGGCGGTGCCCAGGCGGCGACGGAGCTGGAGTATGTACGTCTGCAGGGTGGTGAGCGCGCTCTGCGGCAGCTCGGTGCCCCAGACCTCCTCCATGAGCGTGGGGACGGGTACGACCCGCCCCGGGTAGAGCGCGAGCAGTGCGAGGATCTGCCGTGGCTTGGCCGCCGTCGGAACGATCGACATCCCGTTGACGGCGGCACTCAGCGGACCCAGAACCTGAATCTTCATGGTCTCCTCCGTACCGGTATCCGATGAGCGTCGATATTGCGCCGCAGAACGGATTCCTGTCCTTTCCTGACAAGCGTGGAGCGAGTCGAACCGTAGCCCCTCGCGAACTTTCGGCCCGTCATCTTCCAGTAGTCTTCGAGCAGTTCTCCACGTGTCGCTTCCTGACACGGCACTGACGCGGACCTGACCCTTTCGGGAGAGGGTCTCGAAGTGCCTTCCGGAAGATTCCCGGCGCCATTAGCTTCGGCCCCATGGAAAACGGTGGAAAGCACGACGTGCCGGCCGCGGCCGACCCGCTGACCCGGCAGCTGCTGCGTCAGATGGTGGCCGGCGCCATGCAGCTCGACCCCTCCGAACTCCCCGACGACCAAGGCGATCTGGTCGACCACGGGCTGGACTCGATCAACACGATGCGGCTGATCTCCGCATGGCACCGGCGCGGCATCGAGGTGGGCTTTCCCGAGCTGATGGCCCGGCCCACCCTCGGTCACTGGTGGGATCTGATTTCCCGGTCCGACCCCGCACAGCACCTCGAGGCCGCACCCACAGCTCCTTGAGAGACGCTCGCGTACGCCCCGCGGCCACGCCGCACCGTCTAAGGTCCGATAGCCGAAGAGCTGCCCATGGTTTTCCGGGAAACCGGAAAAGGACCACCAGACGGAGCCCCCATGAAATTCGGCGTGAACTTCTTCCCGGTCATCGATCCGGCGAAGAAGAGTGCGAGCACCTATTACGACGAAAGCCTTCGGCTGGTCGAACTGGCCGAGGCCCTCGACTTCGAACACGTGCAGACGGTGGAGCACTACGGCTCCCCGTACGGCGGTTACAGCCCCGACCCGGTCGTGTTCCTGACCGCCGCCGCGGCGCGCACCAGCCGCATCCGTCTGGTCACCGGCGCCGTCATCGCCTCGTTCGCGCACCCGGTGCAGACGGCGGCGCGCCTGGCGCTGCTCGACAACCTCTCGCACGGCCGCCTCGACGTCGGCTTCGGCCGCGGCTTCCTGCCCGACGAGTTCGAGCTGTTCGGCGTGCCGATGGAGGAGAGCCGCACCCGGTTCACCGAGGTCGTCGACGCGTGCACCGCCCTGTGGAGCGGCGAGGAGGTCCGCTTCGAGGGCGAGGTGCACCGCTTCGGCCCCGTCACCGGCTTCCCCCGCCCCCACCAGCACCCGCACCCGCCGGTGTTCGTGGCGTCCGCGACCAGCGCCGAGTCCTGCGCGCTGGCCGGCGCCCGGGGCCACCACCTCCAGGTCGTGCCCTCGGTGACCAGCCGTGAGCAGCTGATCGGGATGACCACCGCCTACCGCGCCGCCCGCAGCGCCGCGGGCCACGAGGGCCCGGGCCGCATCCAGATCAAGTACACCTGCTACCTCGGCGAGGACCGCGAGGTGGCGCTCGCCGACGCCCGCACCAACGAGCGCAACTACGTCGAGATGATGGCCGGCGCCGTGGCCTCGTGGGCCGAGGCCCGCTCGGAGCAGTACCCGGGCTACGAGAAGTTCGTCGAGAAGGCGCGCGCCTACGACTTCGACAAGGCACTCGCCGACCACAAGGTGCTGGCCGGCACGCCCGCCGACGTCCGCGCCCAGATCGAGACGATCCGCGGCTGGTACGGCGCGGACATCTGCCTGAGCCTGCAGTTCAACCCCGGGCACGTGCCCTACGAGCGGGCCGAGCGCGCGATGGAACTCTTCGCCGCCGAGGTCGCCCCCGCGTTCACCGAGTCCCACGACGGCGCGCCCGTGCCCGCCGCCGTGGCCGCGTGAGGGGGACCGGCATGCACTCCGACCAGCCTCTGCGCCTGTACGTCTTCCACCACGCGGGCGGCTCCCACCTGCTGTACCGCGAATGGCCCGCCCTGCTGCCCGCACACTGGGACGTCCGTCTCATGGACGTGCCCGGCCGCGGCCGTCTGGCCGGCCGCCCCCAGATCGACGACGCCCGGGAACTGGCCGCCTTCTTCCTGCGCTCGACGGCGGCGGAGCCCTCCGGCCCCTTCGCGTTCTTCGGCCACAGCATGGGCGCGCTCGTCGCCTACGAGATGACCCAGCGCCTGGCCGCGGAAGGCCGCGAACTGCCCGTGTGGCTCGGCCTGTCGGCGCGCGGCGCGCCGCGTCCGCAGGGCGAGGCCACCCGCCGCCACACACTGCCCGACGAGGAGCTGCGCCTGCACCTCGCCGCGATGGGCGGCACGCCGGTGGAGGTGCTGCGCGACGCCGACCTGTGGGAGATGTTCTCCCCCGCGATCCGCAACGACCTGAAGCTCGTGGAGAGCTGGCGCCCGCTGCCGGACACCCCGAAGCTGACCATGCCGGTCGCGGTCTACGGCGGCACACAGGACGTCGTCGTCGCACCCGAACGCCTGGCGGCCTGGGAGAGCTTCGCCGAGCGGTTCCAGGGGCTGCGGATGCACGAGGGCGGCCACTTCTACTTCCAGACGGACCCGCGCCCGCTGATCGAGAAGATCACCCGGGACGCGACGGCGGCCCTGACGGCGGCGGTGAGCCCCTCGTGACCGCGCCGGACGCGGACATAGCCGTCGTCGGTCTCGGCGCCTGGGGCGCGAGCGCCCTGTGGCAGCTGGCCCGACGCGGCCTGCGCGTGATCGGCGTCGACCGCTACGGCCCGGCGAACATCAACGGCTCCTCGTACGGCGAGAGCAGGATGTTCCGCACGGCCTGCCTGGAGCACCCCGGCCTGGTGCCGCTCGCGCAGCGCTCGCGGGAGCTGTGGCAGCAGCTGGAACGGGAGAGCGGCACCCGGCTGCTCGAGCCGACCGGCGCCATGCTGATCGGCCCCGAGGACGGACGGATCGTCGGCGGCGCCCTGCGCGCGGCCCGCGAGCACAGCCTGGACATCGAGGTGCTCGACCGCGACGCCCTGCACCGCCGCAGCCCCGCGCACGAGGCCCTTCCGGCGGACCACATCGCGGTGGTGGAACCCGCCGGCGGCCTGACCCTGCCCGAGGCGACGATCCGCGCCGCGCTCGCCTCGGCCCGCACGGCCGGGGCACAGATCCTCACCGACACCCGGGTCACCGCCCTCGAGTCCGAGAGCGCGGGAACAGCCGTGCACACAGCGGCCGGACGCGTCCTGCGCGTGCGGCAGGTCGTGGTGACGGCCGGCCCGTGGCTGGACCAGCTCGTGCCCGGACTGCCGCTGGAGGTCGTCCGGATGCCCACCACCTGGTTCACCCCGCGCGAGCCGGACGAACGCTTCACGCTGGAGCGGCTGCCGGTGTTCATGCGGGAGGTCGAGGACGGGGACGTGCTGTGGGGCCACGGCACCCTGCCGGGCCGCACCGAGCTGAAGCTGGGGCTCGAGGACGGCGGCCGGCACTTCCGCGTCGTGGACCCGGAGACCCTGGACCGCTCCGTGTCCCCGTCCGACTGGTCCGTCCTCGGCCGCCGGCTCGCCGACGCAGTGCCGGGCGTCGGCCAGGAGCCGTCCCGGGCCACCGCGAACATCTACGCCCGCACGCCGGACGGCCAGTTCCTCATCGGACGGCCCCGCGGGAATCCGCGCCTGGTGGTCGCGGGCGGCTGCAGCAGCCACGGGTTCAAGCACGCCACGGGGGTCGGGGAGGTCCTGGCCGACCTCGTCCAGGGCAAGGAGCCGGCCTTCCCCCTGGGCTTCACCGATCCCGACCGGTTCGAGTGACGCGCGCGGCGTGACGCGCGGGGAGGTAGGGGGAGATGCAGTTCCGCATTCTCGGTCCCGTGGAGATCCAGGACGAGCGAACCGGTCTGAGGATCCTTCCGACGGGCGCCAAGCAACGCGCCCTGCTGGGCGCGCTCGTGGTCAAGTCCGGGCACGTCGTGTCCGTCCACCGGCTGATCGACGAGCTGTGGGGGGAGAACCCGCCCGCCAACGCGACCAACGCGCTGCAGGCGCACGTGGCGCGGCTGCGCCGCCTGCTGCCCGTGCCCGAGCCGGGATCGGGGGAACCGCACCACGAGTGGATCGTGACGCGCTCCCTCGGCTACGTCCTGCGCCCCGGCCGCAGCACGACGGACGCGCAGCGGTTCAACGAGCTGGCCGCGCGCGGACGGGCGGCCGCCGCGGACGATCCGCAGCAGGCCACCGAACTGCTCCGCGACGCCCTGGCGCTGTGGCGGGGGCCCGCCCTGGAGGGCAGTGTGCGCGGGGACATCTGCGCCGCCGAGGCGGCCCAGCTGGAGGAGAACCGGCTCACCGCCCTGGAGACCCTCTACGACGCCTGCCTGCGGGCAGCCCGGCACGACGAGATCATCGGCGAGCTCGAGGAGCTGACGACGGACCATCCGATGCGGGAGCGGTTCTACGACCTGCTCATGGTGGCGCTGTACCGGTGCGGGCGGCAGGCGGAGGCGCTCAGCGTGTACGACCGGGCGCGCAAGCGCCTGGTGCACGAACTGGGCGTCGAGCCGGGTCCCGCGCTGCGCGGCCGGATGGACGCGATCCTCCAGCACGACCCGGGCCTCGCGGCGCCGGGCGCGCCCGACCGGGTCGCCTCCGTGGTGGCGATGCCCCTGCCGCCGCGCCCACCGGGCCCCCTGCCGGGGGCCGGCCCGGACGCGACGGTGCTGAGCCTGAGCGGGGAGATCGCCCGGCTGCAGCACCGCATCGAGCGGCTCTCCCTGGAGCACGAGGAACTGATGCGCCGCTTCGACCGGCTGGTCGCACAGCCCGCCGCGGGCCAGTAGGCACCGCCGCGGCATCCGCCCGCACGGCCCGCTCAGGCGCCGTGCGGGCGGGCCGTGTGGAATCCGCGCCGGTACCAGAGCAGCGGGGCGATGTCCGCCGTGCCGTGCCGGAACTCGACAGGGGTGGCGAGCACCAGGTCGTGGTCCCCGGCGCGCACGATCCGCGCCGTGCGGCAGCGCATCAGCAGCGCCGCGTCCGGCAAATACGGCGTCCCGGAGCCCTCCCACGCGTCGAACCCGCCGCCCGCGAAACGGTCGACGTCCTGCGTGGCGAAGCGCCGGGCGAGGTCCCGGTGCTGCGCGCCGAGCACGTTGACCACGAACTCGGGCGTGGTCGTCAGCGTCGCGTGGCAGCTCGAGGTCAGCGCGACGCCCGCGAGGATCAGCGGCGGGTCCAGCGACACGGAGCTCACCGAGCTGGCGGTGAACCCGCGCCTCCGCCCGTCCGGGTCGAGCGCGGTGATGACGCTGACCGGGGCGGCGAGCTGTGCCATCGCGTCCCGGAAGGACTGGGCTGACGACGGCGCGGCCTGAGCGGCCTCTGCGGACCGGTCGGACCGGTCGGACCGGTCGGCGTCGCCGGTTCCCGCGGGCCTTTCCCGCACCGCTGTCGTGTCCAGGGCTGTCATACGGTCTCCTCGGTCATGCGCCGGCTCCGACGAGCGGGGCCAGGGCGCGGTGGGGTGCGGGCAGCGGGATGTCGCGCGGCACGGCGCGGCCCCAGGGGAAGCCGTCGTGCATCTCGATCCGACCGGGAGCCGAACCGTCGCGGCTCCGCTCCACGGCCAGCGACACCAACACCTGCGGGCGCGGGTTCAGTTCGACGAAGCACCAGCGGTCCGCGTCGTCGCCCTCCGGCGGCCGGAACCCCACCACGCCCTGCTCCTCGTCCAGTTCGAAGGAGAAGGAGTCGAAGGGCAGGCCGAGGCCCAGGCCGCGCGCCTTGGCGTAGGCCTCCTTCAGGGTCCACAGGCGCAGGGTGGCCCGGTCGCGGCGGCCGCCCGCGGTGAGCCCGGCGAGATAGGCGCGCTCCTGGGGGGCGAAGGACTCCACGACCCAGTCGAAGCCCCGCTCCCCGCCCCGGTCCAGGCGTTCGATGTCGACACCGACGCGGCGGTCGCGGGCCACGGCCATGACGTTGAACCCGTGCGCGTGCGACAGGTTGAAGTCCAGGTCGCGCGCGCCGTCGGGCAGTCCGCCGGGCGGGGCCTGGAGGAAGGGCCGGCCGCGCGAGGAGCGCCACAGGACGGCCTCCGCCTCCGGGATGCCGGTCTCCAGCGACAGCACGCGCCGCACCAGACAGTGGGCGACGAGGTACTGCCGCCGGTCCCGCTCGAACAGGAAACGTCCGGCGGTCTCGCGCTCGTGCTCGTCGAGCCAGTGCGGGGCGAGCAGGGCGCTGGTCGGCTGGTCGAGCCCGTCGTTGGGGCAGAACCAGAGGCCGACGGTGTCCTCGCGGGCTGTGGGGTGCACAGGGTTCATCGCGCACCCGCCCCGGCCGGCACGCGGGCCTGGTCCCGTTCGCGCCGGATCTGCCGCAGCAGGCCGGCGAGGACCCGGCCGGTGCCGATCTCGGTGAACTCGGGTTCGGGCCCGTGGACTTCGTCGAGGATCGCCGCGACGGTCTCGTGCCAGCGCACCGGCTGGTGGATCTGCTGGAGCAGGGTCGCGCCGACGAGGTCCTGCGCGTAGGGGCGGGCGGTGGCGTTGGCGATGACGGGGAAGGCGAGCGGGGCGAAGACGGTCCGTGCCACGACGGGTTCGAGCCGCTCGGCGGCCGGTGCCATGTAGCGCGAGTGGAAGGGGCCGCTGACGTCGAGCCGGCGGACCATGCGGGCGCCCGCGTCCTCCAGGATCGGGCCCACCTCGGCGAGGTCGTCGACCGGGCCGGCGAGCACGATCTGGCCGGGGGTGTTGAGGTTGGCCAGGTCCAGGGTGGCGAAGCCGGCCCGCATCAGGAGGAAGCGGAGCCGGGTCTCGGGCAGGCCGACGACGGCGCTCATGCCGCCACCGGTGATCTCGGCCATCGCGGCGGCCCGGGCGGCGACCAGGCGCAGTCCGTCGGCGAAGCCGAAGGCGCCCGCCGCGTGCAGGGCGTTGTACTCGCCGAGGCTGTGGCCGACCGCGAGATCGGCCGGCTCACCGCCGTCCTCCAGGTAGGCGCGGTGGGCGAGGGCACCGACCGCGAACAGGGCGGGCTGGGTGTAGCGGGTGTTGCCGAGTTGCCCTTCGGGGTCCTCCAGGCAGAGCCGGCTCAGGCTGTAGCCGAGGACGTCGTCCGCCTCCCGCACCAGGTCGGGGAAGCGTGCGAACAGGTCCCGGCCCATGCCGACGCTCTGGGCGCCCTGGCCGGGGAACATGAGGATCCGCGTCATGGTGGTCATCGAGTCTCCTTCAAGGATGCCCTCACTTTTGGGTGGGGGAGGAATCGGAGTTCCCGTGTGAGCGGGGCAGGGAAGGCCGATGTGCCGTCAGGGCGGATGGGGGTGCACCAGAACCGCTGGTGAGGGGCCCTGCAAGGATCAATGGGGCTCAACTGTCAGTCCTCCCGGATAGGTTCGGATGCGTGATGGCGGAGGCGAGCGCTGCGACGGCCGGGTACGCCCGGTACACGTTCCGTGTGCGCTTGTCGTCCACGGCCCGGCGGGAGCTCGAGGCCGAGTGGGACCGCTGCCGTTGGGTCTGGAACGAGTCGGTCGCGAAGTCCAAGGCCGTGCACGCGCACAGCCGGGCGACGGGCGAGAAGGTGACCTGCGGTCCGGCTCAGCTCGACAAGATGCTGACCGAGGCCCGCAAGCGCACCCCCTGGCTCGCGGAAGGTGCGAGCGTTCCTCAGCAGCAGGTGATCCGCGACTTCGGCAAGTCGAGGGCGAAGGCACTCAAGGACATCAAGGCGAGATTGCCGGTGCGGCAGCGGGCTGGGATGCCCCGGCACAAGAGGAAGCGTGAGGCGCTGCCCAGCCTGAACTACACGCGGCGCGGATTCGGTCTGAAGGACGGGCGTTTGCACCTGGCGGGCGGGATCGTTGTACGCCCTGTGTGGTCGCGGGAACTTCCCAAGGCACCGTCCAGCGTCCGCCTGTACCGGGATGCGGTCGGGCACTGGTGGGCGTCGTTCGTCGTCGCCACCGTGACCGAGGAACTGCCCAGGACGGGCCGTTTGATCGGAATCGACTGGGGCGTCAAAGAGACCGCCACCACCACATCCGACACTCACGATCTGCCGCATCCACAGCACGGAAGGACGGCCGCGCAGAAGCTTGCGAAGTACCAGCGGATGATGGCCCGTCGTAAGCCGAAGCGCGGTCAGCCCAGCTCGCGGGGCTACCGTGAGGCGAAACGGCAGACTGCGAAACTGCACCGCAGGATCGCGAACCAGCGGACCGACACCGCCCGCAAGTGGGCCAAGCGAGTGGTCCGCGACCACGACGCCCTTGCCGTGGAGAACTTCCGGCCGAGGTTCCTCGCGAAGACCACCATGGCCAGGAAGGCGGCCGATGCCGCTATCGGCGCCGCCAAGAAGGCCCTGGTCGAGATGGCCCGCAAGCACGGGCGAGCCGTGCATCTGGTCAACCCCGCGCACACCACGATGGACTGTGCGCAGTGCGGAGCGAGAGCCAAGCACCGCCTACCTCTTTCCGAGAGAACGTATACGTGCACCGCGTGCGGAACCGTCTCGTCCAGGGACAAGAACTCCGCCCGCGTGATACTCGTCCGGGCTGGTCTTCAACCCGGCTAGTGCTGATCTTGTAAGCCCTGAACCCCCGCCGGGGGTCAGGCGAAGTGAGCTAGGAATCCCCCTCGTTCACGAGGAGGAGGAGTCAATGCTTTCGGCTCAGACGCCACCGGGGCAGGGAAGGCGTGTTCGGCCAGATCGCCGAGGTCGGCGGTGGTGAAGAGGGTCTCCAGGGAGATCTCCCGGCCGCCTGCGGCGGTGATCCGGGCGGACAGGCGCAGGAGTTGACGGCTGGTGGCGCCGAGCGCGAACAGGTCCTGGTCCGGGGTGATCCGGCCGCCCGTGCCGAGTTCGGCGGCGACCAGCGGCGCCAGCAGTTCGAAGGGCGTGCCGGGCGAGGTCGGTCGCTCCTGCGGTGTCGACGGCTCCTCGGCGGGGCCGATGCCCCACACCGAGCCGAGCCGCGCGGACAGTGCGCCGGTGGTCACGGGCGCGGGTGCGGGTGCCTGTACGGGGTCCTGTGCGCCTGCCGGTGCCGGGGTGGCGGCGCCGGTGGGCAGCGGCGGGCGGGTGCGGGTGAGCGGGGTGGCCGGGAGCGCGGCCCGGGGTGCGGTGATCGCGGGCCAGTCGACCCGCTCCCCCGCGACCCACGCCGTCAGGGCGTCCCGCTCCGGTGCGGGGGCCTCGGGCCCTGACTCGACGGCTCCGCCGCCTTCGGTGCGCACGCGGTGCGCTAGCAGGCGCAGGCCGGCGGCCGCGCCGGCGGCGTCCGTGATCAGGCCGGCGCGCACGGGGCGGTCGGTGCGGCCCTCGCGCAGGGTGCGGGCGACGATGCCGGCGCCGAGGGACGGGTCCCGTTCCCACAGGTCGGCGATGCTGTCGGCGAGCGCGGCGAGGTGCTCGGGGGTGTCGGCGGACAGCGGCAGTGCCCAGGTGCCCGTGTCGTGCGGGCCGGGTCGCGCGGTGGGCGGTTCCTCGACGACGAGGCTGCCGTACGAGCCGCCGCCGGCGAATCCGTTGACCAGGACGCGGCGGGGGGTGCCGGGGGCGGTGCGCCAGTGGCCGGCGTCGCCGGTGGCGAGGGTCACCGATTTCGCGGCGCCGGCGAGTGCCGGGTTGACCGCGGAGGTGAGGAGCGTGGGATACACGTCGCGGCGCCGGAACTGGGCGATCACCTTGCCGAGTTGGGCGAAGACGGAGGCCGCCTCGAGGTGCCCGGTGTGGGGCTTGACCGTGCCCACCGGGACCGGTGCCGCCTCTGGGGCCCCCTCGGAGGCGGCGGTGTCGAACAGTCGTCCGAGGGCGGTGAATTCGAGGGCGTCGGCGAGCGCGGCACCGGCCGCGGCGGCCTCGACGTAGCCGATGTCGTCGGGGCGCAGTCCGGCGTCGTCGAGCGCGGAGCGCATGGTGGCCTCCTGCCGTACCGGGTCCGGGACGCCGAACTGGCGGGTGGTGCCGGAGTGCTGGAGGGCGCCGCCGCGCAGCACCGCGTGGACGGGGTCGCCGTCGGCGAGGGCGCGGTCCAGCGGCTTGAGCAGGAGTGCGCCCACGCCTTCGCCGACCAGCCAGCCGCTTGCGCGGTCGGTGAAGGCGCAGGAGTCGTCGTTCTCGGCGACGAGGCCCATCTCGGAGAGGACGTCGAGGTGGTCGGGGTGGAGCACGAGGTTGGCCCCGGCGGCGAGCGCGGCGTCGCAGCGGCCGTCGGCGACGGCGCGGTACGCGGCCTCGACGGCGGCGAGTCCGGACACGCAGCCGCTGTCGACGAGCACGCTGGGGCCGGTCAGGCCGAAGGCGTGCGAGGTGCGGTGGGCCAGACCGCCGCGGGTGGCGTGGGTGCTGTCTTCGGACCGTCCGCCGGCGCGGGCGGCGACCCCGTACAGCGCGTGGTCCTGCCACATCGAGCCGACGAAGACGCCGACCCGGTCGCCGGCGCGGTCCGGGGTGAGGGCGGCGTCCTCGAAGCAGCGCCGGGCGACGGAGAGCAGCAGGCGTTCCTGCGGGTCGACCGCGCCGGCCTCGTCCTCGGGGATGCGGTACTCCTCGCCCTCGACGGCGAGTACGTCGTCGAGGTAGCCGCCGACGGCCGCGCCGGCCCTGCGTGCCCGGGAGTGCAGGGGCTTCCAGCGGTCGGCCGGTGCGGGTCCGGTGGCGGGGGTGCGGGAAGCGAGCAGGGTGTCGAGCTCGTCGAGGGTGCGGGCGCCGGGCAGGTCGGCGGCGAAGCCGACGACCGCGACGGCCCGGTCGGCGGGCCGGGCCGCGGGGACCGAGGGAGCCGAGGCGGTCGGGGCGAGGGCGGCGCGGCGGGTCCGTGCCTGTTCGGTGAGTGCGCCTCCCCACAGGGAGAGGAGCAGTTCCTGTCCGTCGTCGACGCCGAAGTCGGCGCGCACCGCGTCGAAGTCCATCTCGCCGACGGCGCACAGTCCGAGCCCGCGCTCGGGTGCCCCGGTGAGCAGTAGTTGGGCGATGTGCCCGGCCTCGATCGTGGAGAAGCGGGCGGCGTTGCGCTCGCCGTAGGCGGGGGCGATGGCGGCGGGGGTCGACACGAGGAAGACGCCGAAGCCGGCGGCGTCCACGAGCGCCCGGTTGTGGTGGACGTGCAGGTCGGTGCCGTAGCGGGCGTCGGGCGCGAGGGCGACCAGGGCGCGCTCGGCCGGGTGCAGGTAGTAGAGGCCGGCGTCGAGGCCGCGGACGGCGCCGGGGGCGGCGTACACGTAGACCTGGACCGGGTAGAAGCCGCCGCCGGAGGGGTAGCGGCGCTTGGCCCGGCCGTCGAGGTCGCCCCAGGTGACGGCGGCGAGCAGCGTGAGCAGGTCCTCGGCGGGCAGCGGGTCCTCGGCGAACTCGCGGAAGGAGGAGGCGTCGAACAGGGCGCGGGGCTCGTCGTCCGTGACCGGCGGGACGGGGATGCGGCGCAGGGTGGCGGGCAGGCGCCGTTCGGCGATGCGGGCCTCCTTGAACGCGGCCTTGGCCTCGGGGTCCAGGGCGATCCGTACGTCGGTGCCGGTGGCGGCGGGCCTCGGGTGCGCGGTGGCGGGCGCGGCGGCCGGGGTGACGCTCCGGGCGATGGAGCGCGGGGTGGGGCTCTGGATGAGGACGTCGACGGGGATCTGGGCCCCGGTCTCCGCCTCGATCTCCTGGGCCAGCCGGATCATGGTGAAGGATGTGGCGCCGAGGTCGAACAGGTCGTCGTCCGGGGCCACGTGGCCGACGCCCAGGACGGCGGCGGCCCGGCGGGCGACGTCCTGCGCGTCCAGGGCGCGGGGTGCGGCGGCGGGCTCGGGGGCCTGTTCCGGGGCCTGTTCGGGCAGGGCGGCCTTCAGGAGGGCGCCGAGCGTGGGCTTGCTGATGAGGGCGTCGACGGGCAGGGCCGTGCCGGTGAGACGCTCGATCTCCTGCGCGATGCGGATCATGGTGAACGAGGTGGCGCCGAGGTCGAACAGGTCGTCCGTGTCGGCCGGTTCGGCCACGCCGAGCACGTCGGCGACGACGGCGCGGATCTCGCGGCCCGCGGCGTCGGCCGGAGCGGCGGCAGGGACGGCGGCAGGGGCGGGCTCCGCCTCGGGCGCGGCGCCGAAGAGCGCGGCGGCGGCCCGCCGGTCCAGTTTGCCGTTGGTGGTCAACGGGAGGTCCTCCACGAAGCGGAAGCGGTTCGGCACGAGGTAGCCGGGCAGAACGTCGGCCAGCGCGCGGCGGATCTCCGGGACACCGGGGGCGTCGCCGGGCGTGCGGGGGACGCAGAGGGCGGCCAGGATCTGTTCGCCGGAGGCCGGCTCGTCGACCGGGAGCACCCGGGCGTCGGCGACGCCGGGCACCCCGGTCAGGGCCGCCTCGATCTCCTCCGGTTCGATGCGCAGGCCGCGCAGCTTGAACTGGCCGTCGATCCGGCCGAGATAGCGGATCTCCCCGTCGTGTCCGAGCAGCCCGAGATCGCCCGTGCGGTAGAGCCGGGGCGAGTCGTCGAGGTCCGGGAACGGCGACGGGACGAACCGCTCCGCGGTCAGCTCCGGCCGGTCGTGGTAGCCGAGCGCGACCTGGCGGCCGCCGATGAGGATCTCCCCCGCGACGCCCGGCGGCACCGGGCGCAGGCGGTCGTCCACGACGTGGATGCGGGTGTGGCTGACGGGGCGGCCGATCGGCACGGTCGGTTCGTCCCAGTCGGGGCGGCACGCCCAGTGGGTGACGTCGACGGCCGCCTCGGTCGGCCCGTAGAGGTTGTGCAGGGCGGGCCCGGAGGTACCGAAGACCTCGTAGAACCGCCGCATGGTGGCTACGGGGAGGGCCTCGCCGCTGGTGAACACGGCGCGCAGGGAGGTGCCTTCGGCCGCGTCGGGGTGGCGCAGGAACATGCCGAGCACCGAGGGCACGAAGTGCGTGACGGTCACGCGCTCCTCGCGCAGCAGGCGGGCGAGGTAGGCGGGGTCGGTGTGGCCGCCGGGGCGGGCGACGACGAGGGAGGCGCCGGCGACGAGCGGCCAGAAGAACTCCCAGACGGAGACGTCGAATCCGTACGGGGTCTTCTGCGCGACCCGGTCGCGGGCGGTGAGCCGGAAGCGGTCCTGCATCCACAGGATGCGGTTGGCGACGCCCTGCTGGCTGTTGCGGCAGCCCTTGGGCCGGCCGGTCGTGCCCGAGGTGTAGATCGTGTAGACCGGGTCGTCGGGCCGCACCGAGACGGCCGGGCGGGTACCGGGCAGGGCGTGGAGCGCGGCACGGTCGGCGTCCCGGTCGGGGCAGATCACCGTGGCGCCGGCCGCTTCCGGCACCTCGGCGAGGGCGGCGTCGGCGACCACGACGCGGGCCCCGCTGTCCTCCAGCAGGTAGCGCACCCGCTCCGGCGGGTTGGCCGGGTCGACGGGCACGTACACGGCACCTGAGCGGACGATGCCGACCAGGGCGGTCACCAGGCGTTCGGAGCGGTCCATGTGGACGGCGACGTGGTCGCCGGGCCGCACGCCGAGGTCATGCAGCCGGCGGGCCAGCCGGGCGCTGCGGCGGTCGAGGTCGCCGTAGGTGAGGGTGCCTCCGGCGTGATGGACGGCGTCCCGGTCGGCGCGTCCGGCGAACGCGGCCTCGACCAGCTCGACGAGGGTGAGCGGGGTGTCGGGGTCGACGGGAGCGACGACGCCCAGATCGTCCAGGGAGGCCTGCTCGGTCTGCTCTGTCAGCTCTATCTGCTCCGGCTGCTCCGACTGCTCCGACTGCTCCGACTGCTCCGTACGTTCGACCTGTCCGGCGGCGAACTCCCGTACCCGGTGCGCGTACCGGTCGAACATCGCGTCCAGGCGGTCCGGGCCGAGGGCGCCGTCAGCCGCGTCCCACTGCCCCATCAGGTCGTCGCCGACGAGCAGCGGGACGTGGTCGAGCGCCACCTGGGCGGTCTGCGACTGGCTGGTGCGCAGGTCGACGTCCGCGGGGTGCAGCGCGGGGTCGATCTCGGGTACGCGGGTGAAGACGACGGGCAGCCGCAGCGCGCCGCCCGAGCGGAACACCCGGGTGCGCAGTTCGCCGAGCCCCGGCACGAGTCCGGCGCGCTCCAGATCGGCGCGGACCCGGTCCCACAGGGCGCGGGCGCGCGCGGCGAAGTCGTCCGGGAGCGTGTCGTCGACGGTGATCCAGGCGAGCTGGGTGAAGTCGGCGACCATCGCGTCGGCGTGAGCGAGCGCGGCGGGGCGGTCCCAGGAGACGACGGTGACGGTGAACGGGTCCGTGCCGCCGAACTCGGCGCGCAGTTCGTCGGTGTACGCGGTGAGCAGCACCATGTCGGCGGGTACGCCGATGGCCGCCGCCCGCTCGGTGAGCGCGCGCCACGAGCCGAGGGGGGCCTTGCGGTGGGCGCGGGGTGCGCCGGGGGCGGGCTCGGGCAGGGCGGGGCCCGGGGGCAACGCGGCGAACTTCTCGCGCCACGCGGCACGGGCCTCTTCCCCGGCCGGGGTGCGGCGCAGGGCGGGCAGCGTGCGCAGGTAAGCCGTGGGGTCGGCGGGGCCGGACAGCACACTGTCGTCGCCATCGTGCAGGGCGAACAGCTGCCCGAACAGCAGGGCGAAGCTGCGGGCGTCGGCGAGGAGGGCGTCGAGCACGACGTGCAGGACGATCGTGCCGTCGGGCAGCGTGCTCGCCTCGAGGGCGTACATGGGGCTCGTGCCCAGCGGGAACGTGGTGTCGCGCAGGCGTGCCGCGGTCCGCGCGAGCTCGGACTCCGGATCGGCCGCGCCGGTCAGGTCGTGCCGGACGATCCGGTGGTGGCCGGTGACCGGGGTGACGGTGAGGGTGCCGTCCTCGTGGACGGCGGCGCGCAGCATGGGGTGGTGGGCGAGCAGCCGGTTCCAGGCGTCCTCGAGCCGGTCGGTGTCGTGCCGGCGCAGCAGGAACTCCTGGTACACGCGGGTCTCGGCGTCGCCGCCGAGACCTCCGATCCTGCCGACGAGGTAGGCGGACTGCACCTCGGTGAGCGGGACGGGCTCCGACGCTGCCCGGCCGGGCAGCGCGGCGGGTGCGGCGAGCGCGGCCCCGCCCTCGTCGGCGATCCGTTCCAGGGCCGCGCGCAGGGCGTCGAAGGCGGCCCGGGTCCGGGTCTCGTCGACGTCGGTCGGTGCGAAGTCCCAGGACACCAGCAGGGCGCCGTCGCGTTCCTGGACACAGCTCTCCAGGTGCACGCCCGGGGTGAGGGTCGCGGAGGCTTCGAGGTCGACGTGCGCCGCCCAGCTGTCCGGGTCGTCGCCCAGGGCGGTGAGGCTGCCGAGCAGGCTGGTGAAGACCATCGGGATCGCGGCGGTGCGGCGGCCCGGCGCGGACCGGGCGTGCTCGCGCAGGGCGCGCACCCCGCTGACGGCGGAGTGCTCGAGGTCGCTCCACAGCCGGGCCCGCACCAGGTCGAGCCGTTCCGCCGCCGTTCCGGTGGCGGGCGGCGCGACGAACACGGACGTGGAGATGAACGGGCCGACCAGGCGCGGCACATCGGGGTGCACGCGGCGCCGGTTGTACGTGGTGAGGACGACGGGCAGCGGCGCCTGTTCCTCCCCGTCGCCCTGCACGGCGGCGGTGCACAGGGCGAGCAGCAGTGCGGTCGGGGTGGCGCGGGCCTCCTTGGCCGCGGCCTTCACCCGCTCCCAGCGCTCCGGCTCCAGGCGCAGCGCGATCCGGCGGTGGGCCGGGCCCGACGCCGCACCGCCCGCCAGGGGAAGCGGCCGGGCGAGGTCGACGTCCGCCAACTGCTCGCGCCAGTACGTCAGGGACTCCTCGGGCACCTGGGTCCCGGCGCCCGCGGCGCAGTACGCGCGGAAGGTCAGCGCCGGTTCGGTGACGGCGCTCCCCCGCGCGTACCGCTCGTACCACTGCTGGAGCAGCAGGGAGACGCTCGGCCCGTCGGCGATCAGCTCGTCCACGGTGAACAGCACGCGGGCCCGGCCGCCGCCGAGGAGGGCGACGCGGATCGCGAACAGCGGCCAGCGGTGCGGGTCGGAGCCGGCGAGGGCCTCGCGGCGCAGCCGCGCCAGTTCGGCGTCCCGTGCCCCGGCGTCGAGGCCGGTCAGGTCGGCGCGGACGAAGCGGTGGGCGGGCACCTGGGCGCGCACCACCTGGCGGGCGTCGGGCAGCATGTGGGCGCGCAGCATGTCGGTGGCGGCGACGACGTCGTTCCAGGCGCTCTCGGCGCGGTCGGTGTCGAAGTCGTCGGCCTCGAACTCCAGGTGGATCTGGGTTCCGGCGCCCGCACCCGGGCCGGCGCCGAGCGTGCGGCCCACGTAGAACGACTCCTGGATCTCCGTGAGAGGGAACGGCTCGAACCGGTCGGTCGGGTCGGTCTGCGGCATGGCTGGGTTCTCCGGTTCCCTCTACTTGCTCTGCAGGTCGGACAGGTGGGCGACGAGTTCGTCGACGGTGAACTCGCTGAGGAGCTGGAGCGGCAGCGTCCGGCCGAACCGCTCGGTGATCTCGAAGCGCAGGTTCATCGCGCCGATGGAGTCCACGCCGAGCTCGACGAGGGTGCGTGCGGTGTCGATGGGGCCCTCGGCGCCGGGTCCCGCGGCCAGTTCCCCGACGAACGCGACGAGCCTGGCGAGCCGCGGGTCGGTGGTGGCGGGCTCGGGCACGGCTACAGGGGCGGGCTCGGGCGTGAACTCTGGGGCGAAAGCGGCGAGTTGAGGGGTACGAGGCGCCTCGTCGGCGAACCAGTGGCGCGTCGCGAGGTACGCCGACGGCGGCAGCGGCACGATGCGGCGGGGGCCGGGCTCCTGGGCCTCCGGGGCGTCCAGAGCCTCCAGGGCCTCCCGGTCGACGTCCCAGCCGCTCACCCACAGGTCGGCGACCTGTTCGAGACGGCCCGCCCGCCACAGCGCGGCCACGAGGTCGTCGGTCTCCGGTGCCTGGTCGCTGGCGGCGGCGGTCGCCGTCCCCGTGCGCAGCGCGCCGCCCGGGGTGCCGTCCGCGGCGTAGCGGGCCAGTTCCGCGGCGAGTGCGGCGACGGAGTCGGTGACGACGGCGAGCCGGTGCTCGTGGCTCGCCCGGCCGAGGTGCAGGGTGCGGGCGAGGTCGGCGAGTGGGGTGTCCGCCCCGGCGCCGGTCAGCCAGCGGGCCAGGCGGGCCGCGGTGGCCGACAGGTGGGCCGGGCTCGGCGCCGACAGCACGACGAGCTGCGGGGTGCGGGTCTGCGGCCGCGCGGGGGCGGTCGTCAGGTGCTCCTCCAGGACGACGTGGGCGTTGACGCCGCCCGCGCCGAAGGAGCTGATGCCGGCGCGGCGGGGCAGTTCGCGTCCCTCGGCGTCGCGCAGCCGGGGCCAGGGCGCGGCGTCGTGCTGGAGCCGGAAGCGTGTCGCGGCCAGGTCGAGGGCGGGGTTGACGGGTTCGGCGTGCAGGGTGGGCGCGAGGGTGCCGTGGCGCAGCTGGAGCAGGACCTTGGTGAGCGCGGCGATGCCCGCGGCGGACTCCCCATGGCCCACGGCCGACTTCACCGAGCCGAGCGAGCAGGGCACGTCGGCGGCACCGCCACGCCCGTACGTCTCCTGGAGCCCGGCCAGTTCGACGGGGTCGCCGAGTTCGGTGCCGGTGCCGTGCGCCTCGATCACGTTGACGGTGGCGGGGTCCACGCCGGAGCGGCGCAGCGCCTCGCGCACCACCCGGGCCTGCGCCCACGGGCTGGGCGCGGTGTAGCCGTTGGTGCGGCCGCCGTGTGCGACGGCGGTGCCGCGGATCACGGCGTGCACGGTGTCGCCGTCGGCGAGGGCGCGGGCCAGCGGCTTGACGACGACGGCCCCGGCTCCCTCGCCGGGCCCGAACCCGGCGCCGCCCGCGCCGAAGCTGCGGCACAGGCCGTCCTCGGCGAGGAACCCGGACTGCCGCAGCATGCGGAACCGGGACGGGTGCAGGTAGAGGTTGACGCCGCCGACGAGCGCGGCCGCGCACTCGCCGCGGCGCAGGGCCTCCACGGCCTGGTGCAGGGCGACCAGCGAGGACGAGCAGGCGGTGTCGACGGGCTGGCTGGGGCCGCGCAGGTCGAGGAGGTACGAGAGCCGGTTGGGCAGCGACCAGGCGTGGGCGGAGGGCATGTCCCGGCCGCCGGCGGCCCAGCGCTCGGCGCCGAGCAGCGGGTAGTCGGCGGAGGTGATCCCGGCGAAGACGCCGACGCTGCGGGGCTCTCCGTCGGGGGCGGTGAGCCGGTCCAGGCGGCTGCCGGCGAGCCCGGCGTCCTCCAGGGCCTCCCGGGCCACCTCCAGGAAGAGTCGTTCCTGCGGGTCGGTGTACGCCGCCTCACGGGACGACATGCCGAAGTACGCGGGGTCGAACCGGTCGACGTGGTCCAGGAAGTGGCCCCTGGCCCGGACGTCCCCGGTGTGCTCCCAGCGGTCGGTGGGCAGGTCGCCGACGGTGTCCTTGCCGGCGAGCAGGTTCTCCCAGAACGCCTCCGGGTCGTCCGCTCCCGGGTAGCGGCCGGCGAGTCCGACGATCGCCACGGCGTCGTCGAGAGCCGGATCCGTGACCGGGACCGGGAGCGTGGCCGGGGCCGGGACCGGGACCGGGGTGGTCGCGGCGGCCCGCTCGACGGGGGTTGCCGTGTCGGCCGACGGGACGGGTACGAGCCGTGCCAGGTGCTCCGCCAGCTCGGTCAGGTCGCGCAGACCGAACAGCATCTCCGGGCCGACCGGCGCCACTTCGGCACTCAGCCGGGAGGCCAGCGTCCGGATCATCACCGAGTCGAGGCCGAGGGCTTCGAGGGAGGTGCGCGGCCCGATCGCGGAGCGGTCGTGCCCAAGGGCGTCGGCGACCGTCCGGCAGACCAGGTCGAGGAGGGCGACGGAGCTTGCCGGTCCGGCGGGAGCGGGCGCAGGGGCCGCCGCCGGGGCGGGGGTGGGCTGCGAGGGCCCGTCGTCGGCGAGCAGGTGCAGGCCGGCCAGGCTCCGGTGCCAGCGGTCCCGGTCGCCGTGGAAGAGGGACACGACGACAGGGCCGTCCGGGCCGAGGACCCTTTCCAGGGCGCGCAGCCCGAGTTCGGCGGGGAGCGGGACCATGCCGACGCGCTCCTCGACCTCCTCGCGGACCGGGCCGGGGATCGTCATGCCCGGCACGTCCCACAGCGGCCACTGCACCGACACGGTCCGCCCGTGCCGCTCCCCCGCCGCGACGCGTTCCGCGCGCCGCTCGGCGAGGGCGTCCAGGACGCCGTTGGCGTAGGCGTAGTCGGCCTGGCCGAGGTTGCCGCCGAGCGCGGCGACCGAGGAGAACAGGGCGAACACGTCGAGCGGCAGCCCGGCCGTGGCCTCGTCGAGCGCCAGGGCACCGGCCGCCTTCGGGGCGAGCACGGCGGCCACGTCGTCGGGGGTCTTGCGCAGCAGATAGGCGTCACGGACGACGCCGGCCGCGTGGAAGACACCGTGCAGGGCGCCCTCGTGGCCGAGTATGTCGTCGATCAGCGCGCGGGCACCGGCGGGGGTGCTCACGTCGGCGCGTACGTAGCGGATGCCGCCCGAGCCGTCGGCGGGCGGGCGCACGGCAGGATCCAGCTCGGCCCAGGGGGTGCGCCCGCACACCACGACACGGGTGCCGGGCCGGGCGGCGAGCCGGCGGGCCAGCGCGCGGCCGATGCCGCCCGTGCCGCCGGTGACCAGGTGCACGCCGCCGGGACGGAAGGTCACGTCCCGCTCGGGCAGCGGCGCGGGGCGCAGCACGCGCCGGGCGCGGCGGCCCCCGCGGACGTCGGCGAGATGTCCGGCCTCGGCCTGGGGCGCGGTCAGTTCGGCCCGTACGGCGTCCGCGGCGGCGGCCCCGTCGTCGTCGACGAGCAGGGCCCGGCCGTCCAGGCGCGGGTTCTCCTGGCGCAGGGTCTGCACCAGGGCGCGGGCGGCGTCCGCCTTCAGCGGGTCGGCGGTGACGGCGAGGACGGTGAGCCGCTGGGTGCGGAAGGCTCCGAGAACGGTGCGCAGCGCGGCGAACGCGGCGGTGTCGGCGCCGGGTTCGGCGCCGAGCCGCACGACCAGGGGGACGGCCTCGGGATCCGTGGCGCGCACGGCGTCGATCCCGTCGAGGCTCCGCCCGCCGAGCGCGGCACCGAGTCGCCCCGCGGTGTCGTGCACGAGCAGCGGCCCACGGGCGAGCTCCGGCACACCCGCCGGCAGGGGTGCGTCCTGCCAGCCGGGGGTGTGGAGCGCCAGCGCGGAGAGGTCGTCGTACGGGGCTGTGGGCGTGACCGGGACGGAGGGGGTGCGGCCGCCCGAGACCGCGTGCGGGTCTGTGACGACGTGCCCGTCCGAGACAGCGTGCAGGTCCGCGAGGGAGAGCGCACCCGGAACGGGACGCGGGTGCGGGGCCAGGTGCCCGTCCGTGACCGGGTTCGGGCCCGAGACCGGTTGCGGGCCCGGGACCGCCTGGCTGTCCGTGACCATGTGCGGGTTCGGGACCGAGTGCCCGTACGAGACCGTGTGTAGGTCCGGGTCCACGTACCCGTCCGAGACCGCGTGCAGGTCGGCGAGGGAGAGCGCACCTGGGACGGGACGCGGGGCCGGGGCGGGCCGCTCGCCCATCACGGGGGGCCGCCCGTCCGTCGCGAGCCGCTCGCCCCGCGCGGACCGCTCCCCCGGCACGCCCCGCTCGGCCGTCACGTAGTGGCGGTCGCGGGCGAAGGCGTAGCCGGGGGCCGGGATGCGGCGGTGGCGGGTGGGCGGGCACAGGCGGGTGAAGTCGATGGTGTGGCCCTCGGTGTAGAGCTCCGCGAGTTCGCGCAGCGCGCCGGGGCGGGCGGTCGCGTCGTCGGCCCGGTCGAGGAAGCGGTCGGCGAGGGCGGCGCGGGCCCGGCGGTGCTCGCGGTCGGCGAGGGGTTCGGCGGGGGCTTCGACGCGGCGCTCGTCGGGTTCGCCCGAGGCCAGCCGGTCGAGCGCGTCGAGGAGCTCGTCCCGGTCGGCGACGAGCAGGGCGGCACGGTGGGGGTGGTGGTCGCGGGCACAGGACAGGGTGTGGGCGAGGTCGCCGAGGGCGGCGTCGGCGCCGCCGGGCGAACGCAGCCAGCGGGCGAGTTCGGCGGCGCGGTCGGTGACGGCCGCGGGGCGGCGGCCGGACAGCGGGACGAGCACCGGGCCGTCGGGCCCGGGAGTGTGCGCGGGCGCCGGGGCCTGCTCGACGACCACGTACGCGTTGGTGCCGCTGAAGCCGAACGAGCTGACGGAGGCGCGGCGGGGCCGGTCCGCCGCCGCGGGCAGCTCCTGCCGTTCGGTGGCGACGGTGAACGGGCCGTCCGTGAAGGGGATGCCGGGGTTGAGCGTCCCGGCGGTGCAGTGCAGCGACGGCGGCACCTGTCCGGAGCGGACGACGCCGATGGCCTTGATGAGCCCGGCGAGGCCGGCGGCGGCGGAGGTGTGGCCGACGTTGCCCTTCACCGAGCCGATCGGCACGCTGCCCGCGGGTCGGCCCGCGGGGGCGAACACCTCGTTGAGGGCGGTGACTTCGATGGGGTCGCCGAGCGGGGTGCCGGTGCCGTGGCACTCGACGTAGTCGATGCCGTCGGGGGTCAGGCCGAACCGGTCGAGGGTGGTGCCGATGAGGCGGGCCTGCGAGGCGGCGCTGGGCGCGGTGATGCCGTTGGTCCTGCCGTCCTGGTTGAGGCCGCTGGCGCGGACGACCGCGTGGACGGGGTCGCCGTCGGCGAGCGCCTTCGACAGGGGCTTGAGCACGACGACGGCGCAGCCCTCGCCGGGGACGATGCCGTCGGCGGACGCGTCGAAGGGGCTGCAGTGGCCGCGGGGCGAGAGCATGCCGGCGCGGCTCATGAAGACGTGGGGCAGTTCGGTGAGGTAGAGGGTGACACCGCCGACGAGCATCATGTCGGCGTCGCCGAGCCACAGGGACTGGCAGGCCTGGTGGAGGGCGACCAGGGAGGACGAGCAGGCCGTGTCGACGGTGACGGCCGGGCCCTTCAGGTCCAGGTGGTACGCGATGCGCGCGGCGAGCAGCGAGTTGGAGTTGCCCTGCATGACCTGGGCGAGCCGGGCGTGCTCGCTCTCGCGCTCGACGAGGTCCTGGTAGTCGTTCATCATGACGCCGGCGTGCACGCCGACGCGGGCTCCGGCGAGGGAGCCGGTGCGCTGCCCGGCGTGTTCGAGGGCGCGCCAGGCCTCCTGGAGGAAGAGCCGGGCCTGCGGGTCGGTGAGTTCGGCCTCGCGGGGTGTCATGCGGAAGAAGTCGGCGTCGAAGCGGTCGACGTCGTCGAGGAACGCACCCCACTTGGAGACGGACTTGCCCTCCGCGCCGGGGTCGGCGTCGTAGTGCTCGTCCGTGCGCCAGCGGTCGGCGGGCACCTCGGTGACGAGGTCGTCCCCGTCGAGGATCCGCTGCCAGAACGTGTCGGCGTCGCCCGCGCCGGGGAACCGGGCGCTGTAGCCGATGACGGCGACGGGTTCGAGCGCGGGCGCGGCCGGGGCGGCCGCCGGGGCGGCGGCCGAAGGCGTCGCCGGCGCGGCCGGTGCCGGGGGCGCGGCCGCGCGCAGCAGTGCCTCGGCCGTCGCGCGGTCCACGGCGGCCGGCTCGGGCGGGGCCGGGGCGCGCAGCAGCGCGGCGGCGGACGCGGCGTCCAGCGCACCGGTCTTGACTCGGGTCAGGATCTCTTTCGCGTCCATGCCGTCCATGCCGTCCTTCGGTTCCTTCGTCGCGGGGCTCGGGTCAGTGGGCTTCGGCGCCGTACGCGCCGACGATGCGTTCCATCACCTCGGGCAGCCGGAACGAGGTGCGGTGCAGGGCCGCCTCGCGGGCCACCGCCTCGCCCGTCGCGGCCAGCAGCGGAGCGGCCAGCTCCCGCTTGAGGAGTTCGATGGAGGCCCGGGGGGCGTGGGTCATGGACCGTGCGAGGTCCAGCGCGGTGCCCGGTACGTCGTGGTGCGGTACGACACGGACGGGCGCGCCGCGCTCGCGCAGTTCGGCACCCCGGTAGGTGCGGGCGGTGAAGAGCATCTCGGTGCCCAGCTCACGGCCGAAGCGGCTCGGGAACAGGTGGGTGGCGCCCATGCCCGGGGTGAAGCCGTACTTCATGAAGTTGCCCGCGTACATGGACCGTTCGCTGAAGACCGCGAAGTCGGCGTACAGGGCCAGCACGAGGCCGCCGCCGATGGCGTGGCCCTGCACCGAGGCGATGACCGGCAGCGGGCACCGGGTGAACACCCGGAAGAAGTCGTCGGTATCGAAACTCCCGTTGCCCCGCGCGAAGTTGACCAGCTCGCGCTGGGTGCCTCCGGCGCAGAACAGCTCGGGCCGGCCCTCGACGACGACGGCCCGGGTGCGCGGGTCGGCGGCGGCCTGCTCGATGGAGTCGACGAGCCCGGACGTGAGCCCGGCGGAGAAGGTGTTGCGGCCGTCCGGGTCGTCCATGGTGACCACGGCCACGGGGCCCTGCCAGGTCAGCCGGACGACGGAGAGGCCGGTGGGGGCGGTCGGTGCGGTGGTCATGCGGCACGCTCCGCGATCAGTCGGTGCACGGCGGGGTCGGTGAGCCGGTCGAGGAAGGCGCGGCCCGCGTCCCGGCCCAGCCGCCCGTCGCGCGGGAAGAGCCGGGTGCGGTACGCCTTGAGCGCGCCGGCGGTGTCCCGGTCGACGCGGCTGAGGCCCACGAGGACGCGCCGCAGCGCGCCTTCGGCGTCCTCGGCGGCCGTGTCGGCGAGCCCGGCGTCGACGGCCGCGGCGGCGTCCAGGTCCTCGGCGAGCAGCGTCGCCGCGAAGGCCCGCTGCTCGCCGGTCCTGCGGGCCACGAACGGCAGGGCCATGGCGGGCACGAGGCCGACGAGCGCCTCGGTCAGCCGGAACCGCGCCCGGGGCCCCGCGACCACGAGGTCGCAGGCGGCGGCGAGCCCGACGCCGCCCGCGGTGGCGCGGCCGTCGACGAGGGCGACGGTGACCACGGGCGTGCGGGTCAGCCGGTCGAGGAGCCGCCAGTACGGCAGTTCCTCCGCCTCCGCGTCGGGCACGGTGACGGGCACGCCGTCGGAGAGGTCGGTGCCGGCGCAGAAGTCGTCGCCGCGCGCGGACAGCACGAGGACCCGGCAGTCCGGGTCGGCCTCGGCGCTGTCGACGGCGGCGTGCAGGGTGTCCAGGAGCTGCGGGGTGACGGCGTTGCGCAGTTCGGGCTGGTCGAGCCGGGCCCGGATCACCCCGCGCACGCGGGTCAGGGTGACGGCGGTCATCGCTGCTCGCCCCCCAGCCACACGTACTCGCGGTGGTAGTCGTGCACGCCCGCGAGGACGAGGCGGCGGCCGCCGTCGAAGCGCGCCTTGGTGATCTGCGGGAAGCGGTCGAGGTCGAAGGTGAAGTCGCGGGCGCCGAACTTGAGCTCGGCGGTGGCGGTGAGCAGTTCGTCGTACTCCTCGACGCTCAGCGCGTACCGGGCGTCGAGCGCCTCGCGGATGCCCATGGCGCGGACGGCGCGCTGCGAGTCGGGGGTGACGACGGCGCTGTAGAACTCGGAGGCGCAGCCGGAGCCGTAGGAGAAGACGCCGACGCGGCGCTCGCGGTCGATGACGGCGTTGTCGATCGTCGAGGCGAGGGCGAGGAAGACGGTGCCGGCGTAGATGTTGCCGACCTGCTGCGGATACTGGATCGCGGCGCCGAGACGGTGGGTGAAGTCCTCCTCGACGGCCTGCGGGGCGATGCCGCGCTTGAGCTTGCGCAGCGCGGCGCGGTGGGCGCCCTTGACCATGCCGGGGAACGGGGTGTGCATGGCGAGCAGGTCGAAGGAGTCCACGAAGTCGGCCCCGTCGACCTTGGCCGCGTAGTCCGTGAACGAGCCCTTGAGGCACTCGATGTAGGTCAGCAGCGACAGGTCGGTGTCGCCGGCCTCGCGCTCCGGGTCGGGGCGGCAGGTGTCCATGACCTCGTAGCTGTGGAAGCCGTTGGCCCCCTGGTCGAAGGCGGCCACGACGGGGTTGTCGCTCACCAGCATCGCCATGGCGCCCGCGCCCTGGCTGGGCTCGACGTAGGTGTGCGGCACGGGGCGGGCCACGTCGCTGCTGATGACCAGGGCCTTGGTCCCCTCGAAGGGGCTGGCGGCGACGACGGCGGCGGCCATCTGCAGGGCGGCGGTCCCGCTGTAGCAGGCCTGCTTGGTCTCGAACAGGCGGCAGTTGCGCGACAGGCCCAGGTGGTCGTGGACGTAGGTGGCGAGCGACTTGCCGAAGTCGACCCCGGACTCGGTGCCGACGATCAGCAGCTCGATGGAGTCGCGCTCCTCCTGGCTGAGGGCGTCGACGAGGGGCTTGGCCGCGTTCACGGCGAAGGACACGGCGTCCTCGCAGTGCAGCGCCACGCTCTTGCGGGCCATCATCAGGTTGCCGATCCGGCTGTCGTCGAGGCCGCGGGCCGCGAACAGGGTCGGTACGTCGATGTAGGTCTCACCGCAGTAGGCGTTGATGGCTTCGATGCCGACCTGCTTCATGCTCTTCTCCGTAACTGCGAGGCTGCTTCAGGGCTGGACGCGGATGACGACGGAGGCATTGATGCCGCCGAACGCGAAGCTGTTGCTGAGGGCGGTGCGCAGCGGCCGCCGCTCGGCCGTCCGGCCGGCCAGCGCCAGCTCGGCGACGGGGTGTTCGAGGTTCGGGTTGGGGTGCACGGTCTGGGCGCGCAGCTGGGCGATCGTGGCCACCGCCTCGACCAGTCCGGCGGCGGACAGGCAGTGGCCGGTGAGCGGTTTCGTCGAGTTGACGCGCAGGTCCGGCCGGGCGCCGAACACCTGGTGCAGGGAGGCCGCCTCGGTCTCGTCGCCGAGGACCGAGCCGGTGCCGTGGGCGTTGACGTAGTCGATGTCCTCGGGGGTGAGGCCGGCCGTCGCCAGGGCCGCGCGCATCGCGGCGGCCTGGCCCCCGGCGTCGGGTTCGGTGCCGCGCCGGGCGTCCAGGCGCTGGCCGTGCCCGGCGATCTCGGCGAGCACCTCGGCGCCGCGGGCGCGGGCCGCCTCCGGCCGTTCGAGGAGAACGGCCGCCGCGGCCTGGCCGCGGACGAAGCCCTGCCGGTCGCGGTCGAACGGGCGGCACATCCGGGCCGGTTCGCCGCGCAGGTTCTCGTGGGCGAGCGCGCCGGTGCGCCGGAAGGCCTCGGCCTCCACGGGCGACAGTTCGGCGGCGGGAGCGACGACGAGGACACGCTCGGCCCAGCCCGCGGCGACGGTGCGCGCGCCGTGCACGAGGGCGAGCGTGCCGCTGGCGGAGGCGCCGCCCAGCGCCCAGCCCTCACCCTGGATCCCGGTGAGTTCGCTGACCACGCCGATCACGTCGGCGTCGAGGTGGGTCAGGGCGTACGAGGCGCGCAGCCGGCCCGGGGCGCGGTCATGGCCCAGGACGGTCTCGGCCTGGTGGGCCAGCGCGAGGTTGCTCCCGGCGACGAGCAGCGCGGTGCCGTCGGCCAGTTCCCCGGCGCCGAGGCCGCTGTCCCGAACGGCCCGCAGCGCGACGCACGCGGCGGTGCGCGCGGGAAGCGCGGCGCGGCCCGCGACCTTGCGCAGCCGTGCCGCCGCCGCGGGCTCGTCCGGCAGGTGCCGGGCCGCCCAGTCCGCGAGGGTGAACCCGTCGAGCGCGGCGACGGGCAGGCACGCCTCGCCGCCGGCCGAGTCGTCCGCGGAGTCTTCCGGGGACGGCAGGGTCACGGCGCTGCGGCCGGCGAGCAGCGCGGCGGTGAAGCCGTCGAGGTCATCGGCGAGCGGGCTGAGCACCGCGGCGGCGGTGACCGCCACGGCGCCGGGTATGTGCGTCACGCGTGGGCGCTCGCGTGCGCGAGGAACACGGCGACCAGGGAGCGCAGGTCGTGCGCCCGGGTCAGCTCCGCGTTGGGCACCTTGATGCCGAGCTCGTCCTGGGCGGCGATGACGACGTCCATGCGGTCGATGGAGTTGGCGCCGAGGTCGCGCATGCTGTGGTCGAGGGTGATCTCGATGTCGGCCGCCTCGGGCAGGACGTCGACGATCTGGGCGCGGATGACGGAGAAGATCTCTTCCTCGGTCATGAGGACGGTTTCCTTTCGGGTGCTCAGGGACTCAGGTGCCGGGGGCGCGGGGTCAGGCGTGCTGGGGCAGGAGGGCCAGCGCCTGCTCCACGGTCATCCGGTTGTCGCGGACGGCACCGAGCAGGGCATCGAGGTCGGCGGCGCTGATCTGCGCGGGCGCCGGGGCGGAGGGGTCCGTGGAGGAGGCGGTGGCGGCGGGTGCGGAGCGGTCCGCCGAGCGGGCGGCGATGTGCGCGGCGAGGGCGGTCAGGCTCGGGTGGTCGTAGAGCACACCGGCCTTCTCGTCGAGGCCGTAGGCGTTGTTGAGGAACGCGACGAACTCGACGCCGAGGATCGAGTCGAGGCCCAGCGCGTTGAAGGTCGCGTCGACGTCGACGTCCCACACGTCGCAGTAGAGGGTCTCGGCGAGCTGCTCGCGCAGGGTCTCCAGCACGGCGGCGGAACGGGCGCCGTCGGCCGGGGCGGCCGCAATCGGGGCCGGTGCCTGAACGGGTGCGGGCGCGGCCGCAATCGGGGCCGGTGCCTGAACGGGTGCGGGCGCGGCCGCAATCGGGGGCGGTGCCTGAACGGGTGCGGGCGTGGACACGGCGGGCTGCCCGGCGACCGCCGCGGCGACCCGGCGGGCGAACGCGCTCGGCGTGGGGTGGTCGTAGAGCTCGGTGGCCTTGAGGTCGGTGCCGAACTTGGCGTTGACCAGCGCGATGAACTCGACGCTGAGGATGGAGTCGACACCGAGCGACTGGAACGTGTGCTCCGGATCGAGGTCGCCCGGCTCCATGTAGAGGACCCCGGCGAGCACGTCCCGCAGATCCTCGGCCACCTGGTCCGTCCTGGGGGCGGCGGGCGCGGCGGCGGGCTGCGGCACCGGCGGCGCGGCGGCCGGAACCGGGGCCTGCGCCTGCGCCTGCGGCGGTGCCGGTGCCGGTGCCGGGGTCGCGGCCCCGCCCAGCGGTCGGAGGGAGATCTTGCGGGCTCGGGTCATGGGAGACGCCTCCTGAGGCGTGGTCGTGTTCGTCACGGGCGGCGCCGCGTTCAGCGGCCGGAGCACGGCGGTCGCGGCGGCGGGCGCGGGGGCCCGCACGGGTGCCGGCTCGGCGACCGGCCCGGCCGTCGGCGCGGGGGCCTGCGAGGCGGCGGCACGCAAGAGGGCCTGTACGGCGGCCGACGCGGGCACCTGCGCGGCGGCCGGCTCGGCCACCGGCGCCGGGGCGGGCCCGGGGACCCGTACCGGAGCCGGCTCGGCCGCAGGCGGGGGCCCGGCCGGTTCGGGCGCAGGCGCCGCGGGCTGTGCCGGGCGGCCGAAGTCGCGGAGGTGGGAGCGGAGTTCGGGAGGGGTGGGGGACGCCGTGCCGAGGCCCTGGCGGTGGAGGCGTTCGATCTGGAGGTCGTACCAGCAGCGGACGCGCTCGAAGGGGTAGTGCGGCAGCGGTACGCGCCGCGCGTCCGGTCCGGCACCGCAGACGGCGACCCGGTCGATCCGGCCTCCGTCGAGCCACACCCGTACGGGATCGTCGGCGGCCACCTCGGTGCGGCGCCAGGGCCGGGGGCGGCCCGCCGCGACGGCTTCGAGGCCCGCGAGCAGCTCCGGAAGCGATCCCGCCGCGACCGCGGCCCGGTGCTGCAGATCGGCGCGTCCGGCGGCGAAGGTGTGGGCGACGTCGGCGGGCCGCACCGGTTCGCCGCGCTCGGCGGCGGCGGTCAGCGCGTCGCGCAGCGCGCCGGCGTAGGCGGCGAGTGCGGTGTCGGTGCGCGCGGAGAGGAACACCACGACGGGTTCGTTCTCCTCGGGGCCGCGCGGGGCCCGCGCCGGCGGTCCCTCGACGACGACGTGGGCGTTGCCGCCGCCGGCGCCGAAGGAGCTGATGCCGGCGCGCAGCGGCCGGTCGGTGCCGTCGCGGGTGGTCCAGGGCGCGATGTCCTGCTGGACGGTGAACGGCACGCGGTCGAAGTCGATCTCGGGGTTCGCGGGGGTGGCGTGCAGCGAGGGCACGAGGGTGCGGTGGCGCATCTGGAGCAGCACCTTGGCGAGGGCGACGGCGCCCGCCGCCGATTCGAGGTGCCCCACGTTGGACTTCACCGAGCCGATGGGCAGGTCGCCGGGTCCCTTGACGCCGTCCCGGGAGAACGCGGAGGCGAGGCCCCGGATCTCGATGGGATCACCGAGCGCGGTGCCGGTGCCGTGGGTCTCCACGTAGTCGAGGTCGCCGGCGCTCAGCCCGGCGTCGCGCAGGGCCTTGGTGACGAGGTCGGCCTGGGCGCGCGGGTTGGGCACGGTGTAGCCGTTGGTGCGGCCGCCGTGGTTCGCGGAGGTTCCGCGGATCACGCCGTGGATGTGGTCGCCGTCGCGCAGGGCGTCGGCGAGCGGCTTGAGGACGAACGCGCCGACGCCCTCGCCCGGTACGTAGCCGTCGCCGCCCGCGCCGAAGCTGCGGCAGCGGCCGTCGCTCGCGGCGAACCGGCCCTGGCCCAGCATGAAGTACTTGTTGGGGTGGATCAGGACGTTGACGCCGCCCGCGATGGCGACCTTCGAACTGCCGGCGCGCAGCGACTCGACCGCGAGGTGGATCGCGGTGAGGGCGGAGGAGCAGGCGGTGTCGACGGCGGTGCTCGGACCCTGGAAGTCGAAGAAGTAGGAGACGCGGTTGGCGATGGACCAGTAGGCGCTGTTGGCGAGCACGTGGTTGCCGCGCAGCCGTTCCTCCGCCTCGTGGAGCTGGTACTCGCCGTACATGGCGCCGACGAAGACGCCGACGTCCTTGCGGTGCACAGGGTCGCCGCCGGTGACGAGGGTGTCGGGGGTGTACCCGGCGTCGTCGAGGGCGGCCCAGCAGGACTCGAGGAAGAGCCGGGACTGCGGGTCGACGGTGCCGGCCTCGCGCGGGGAGATGCTGAACAACGGCGCGTCGAAGTTCTCGACGCCGTTCACGAAGCCGCCCCACTTGGTGTACGTGCGGTCGGTGCGGGTCTTGTCGGGGTCGTAGAGGGCCTCGGCGTCCCAGCGTTCGCGGGGCACCTCGGTGATGCTGTCGCGCCCGGCGACGAGGTTGTCCCAGAACGCGTCGAGCCCGTCGGCCTCCGGGAACCGCCCGGCGACGCCGATGATCGCGACGGCGCGGGGGTCGACGGCCTCGGGCGCGACGTCCGGCGCGGGCCGGGGCGCGGCGTGGAGGCGGGCGCTCTCGTCGAGCGGCGCGGTGGAGGAGGCGGGCGGTTCGGCGGCGGCCGGGGCGGGTTCCGGCTGTGCGGCGCCGGTGAGTTCGGCGCAGCGTTCGGGGAACTCCTCGACGAGGTGCTCGGCGAGCTCGGCGACCGTGCGGCACTCGAACAGGAGCGTCTTGGAGAGCCGGCCGAAGTCGGCGGCCAGGAGTTCCACCACGCGGATGGCGAGGAGCGAGTCGATGCCCAGGTCGTCGAAGGGCCGGTCGGGGGTGACCTGTTCGACGGGCGTGCGGGTCGCCTCGGCGACGACGGTGCGCAGGCGCTCCTCCAGCAGTCCGGCGACCGGGGCCGCCGCGGTACCGGTGGCGGGGGCCGCGGCCGGGCCGGGCTCCAGCGGCGTCACCTGTGTCACCGTCGCCTCGGGGGTATCGGGTGCGGCTACGGGTTCCGGGTCGAGCAGCGCGAACGCCTCCCGCATCCGGTCCAGGTCCCCGTACAGCACGACCGGCGTGCTCTCCTCGCCGGCCCGCTCGGGTGCGCCGAGGAGGGCTTCGAGGACGGCGGTGCCGGTGGCGGTGGGCATCGGGCGCATACCGAGCGCTTCCAGTTCCTGCTCCGCGTCCGGGCCGGTCCGCATGCCGCCCTCGGCCCAGTACGGCCAGCTGACGGAGAGGGAACGGCCGCTGCGGGAGGCGGACTTGGCGAGGCGGGCGCGGCGGGCGACGAACGCGTCGGCGGCCGCGTTGGCGAAGGCGTAGTCGGCCTGCCCGGGGCTGCCGAGCGCTCCGGAGACGGACGAGTAGACGACGAAGAAGTCCAGCGGCCAGTCGGCGGTGGCCGCGTCGAGCGCGGTCGCGGCGGTCAGTTTGGCCGCGATCACGTCGGCGGCGTCGGTGGTCTCCTTGCGCAGCACGTACGCGTCGCGCAGGACGCCCGCGCAGTGCAGCACGCCGTGGACGGGATCCTCGGCCCTGATCCGTTCCGCGCAGGCGCCGACCGCCGCGGCGTCGGTGCTGTCGAGCCGGTGGTACGTGACCGATCCGCCGGTGCGTGCGACGTGTTCGGCGAGCCGGGCGATCTCCGCGCCGCGTTCCCCGTCGGCGGCGGACCGGCCGGTGAGGACGAGGTGTGCGGCGCGGGTGTCGAGCAGGTGGCGGGCGAGGAGAGTGGCGAGGCCGCCCATGCCGTTGATCCAGTACCGGCCGCCGTCGCGGAACGGAGCGCCGCCGCCGGCCGGGAGCGCGGTGGGGCGCAGGACGGAGGTGGTGAGGGCGCCGTCGCGGGCCACGGCGAGCCGGCGGGCCGCCGGGGCCCGGGTGACGGCGGCGCGGACGGCGGAGGCGAGCGCGTCGGGTCCGGCCTCGGCGTCGAGCGCGAGCGCGGTCACCTCGAAGCGCGGGTTCTCCCCGGCGAGCGAGCGGCCCAGGGCGGCGACGCCGTGGCCGGTGACGGCCGCCGCGTCGTCGAGGGCGTCGGCGGGGTGGGGGACGAGGACCTTGGCGCCGCGCCGGGACAGCGGGCGCAGCAGTGCCTTGAGGAGGGCGAGCAGGCGCAGGGCGTCGGCCGGGGAGCCGGTGGCGGCCCGCTGGAGCGGCCAGACCACGACGGGCGCGGTGGTGCCCTCGCCCAGCCGGGCGACGAGCTCGGCGCCGGTGGCGGCGGCCTGCTCGGCGTCCTCGGGGTCGGGCAGCCGCACGTCGGCCCCTTCGAGGGGTGCGTCGCCGATGACGACGAGCGGGGCGTCGGGGCGGTCCTGCGGGAACGCGTCGAACGGGGTGCTCGCGGGCGCGAACAGGTGGACGCCGTCGGGCAGTTCACGGGGTTGTGCGGAGGAGCCGTCCGTGCGCGGGACGGGGCGCAGGGCCAGGCCGTCCAGGGTGAGGACGACGCTTCCGTCCGGGCCGGCGACCGTCACGTCGTACTTGCGCACCCGGCGCCCGCCGCCGGCCAGCCGCACGGGCCGCACCCGTACCCATGCCTCGCGCGGCAGCGGGGCGTGCACGGTGAGGGCGTCGACGGCGAAGGGGATGAACGTCTCGCCGTCGAGGTCCTCGCGCAGGACGCATCCGATGACGGTCTGCAGGGCGCCGTCCAGGACGTACGGGCACAGGGTGTCGCCGCCGGAGGGGCCGTCGGCGGCGATGCGGGCGAGGGCGCCCTCGCTGCCGTGGCGCAGTTCGCGCAGCACCTGGAAGGCCGGGCCGTAGGTGACGCCGTGTTCGCCGAAGTAGCGGTACAGGCCGGCCGGTTCGGCCGTGTCGGGGAAGGCGGCGCGCAGGGCGGTGAGGTCGAGCGGGGCGGGGGCGTGTGGGGTGCCGGTCGTGGGGCGGGCCTCGGCGTGCTCGGTGTCGGACAGGACGCGCACGCTGTCGCCGGTGACGGCGGCGGTCAGGGTCAGGGGGGCGGTGACCTCGACCGGCCGGTGGAAGGCGATGTCGGCGAGGCCGGTCGTGGCGGGGTCGGCGCGGCGGGCCGCGGTGAGGGCGAGGTCGAGCTGGGCGGCGGCGGGCAGCACCGGGCGGCCCGCGACGACGTGGTCCGCGGCGACCGGGTCCTCGGGGCGCACGATGCGGGAGGGGGCGGCGCCGGGGCGGGGCCAGAGCGTGCGGGCGAACGGGTAGCCGGGCAGCCGGACCCTGCGGCCCGCCGGCGCGTCCGTGTCCGGCAGCTCGCCGGTGCCCGCGGCCCAGGCCCGGTAGGGCTCGGGCGCGGTGGCGGCGACCGGTTCCGCGCCGGCGGCCAGCTTGCGCAGTCCGTCGGCGAGTTCGGTCACGGACGCGGCGTGGAGGACGGCGCGCACGCGGCGGGTGCTGCGGCCCGTGCGCAGGGTGTGGGCCACGTCGGTGAGGGGGTGCTCCGTGACGGCGTCCGCGAGGTCACCGGCGAGGGCGCGCAGCGCGGTGTCCGTGTGGGCGGACAGGACGCACCACCGCGCGTCGCCGTCCCCTTCGGTGCCCTGCGTCTCAAGTCGCTGGACAGGCGGGGCCTGTTCGAGGACGACGTGGGCGTTGGTGCCGCCGATGCCGAAGGAGCTGACGGCGGCGCGGCGCGGCCCGTCGGGCACGGGCCAGCCGCCGGAGACGAGGTCCGCGTCGGCGACGCGCAGTCCCCCGGCGCCGCGCAGCGCGCGGTTGGGCGTGGAGAACGGGGCCTGGACGGGCACGGTGCCGTGTTCCAGGGCCAGGACGGCCTTGACGACGCCCGCGATGCCGGCGGCCGTGTTGAGGTGGCCGAGGACCGACTTGACGGAGCCGAGCGCGGCGGGGTGCGGGCGTTCGCCGCCGTAGACCCGCTCCAGTGCGGCGAACTCGACCGGGTCGCCGAGATGGGTGCCGGTGCCGTGGGTCTCCAGGTAGCCGACGGAGTGCGGGTCGGTGCCGGAGACGGCCAGGGCCTCGCGGATGACGGCTTCCTGTCCCTCGGGGGAGGGCGCGTGGTAGTCCATCTTGCGGCCGCCGTCGTTGTTGACGGCGCTGCCGCGCAGCACGGCGCGTACGGGGTCGCCGTCGCGCACGGCGTCGGCGAGGCGGCGCAGCACGAGCGCCCCGCCGCCGTTGCCGAAGAGGGTGCCGTCGGCGGTGTCGTCGAAGGGGCGGCACTCACCGGTCGGGGAGAGGATCATGCCGGGGGCGGCCAGGTATCCGGCCTGCGGGAAGTGCAGGGAGGCGGCGGCCACGACGGCGAGGTCGCACTCGTGGCCGAGCAGGCTCTCGGCGGCCAGGTGCAGGCCGACGAGCCCGCTGGAGCAGGCGGTCTGGACGGTGAGGCTGGGGCCCGTGAGTCCGAGCTTGTAGGAGACGCGGGTCGCGGCGAAGTCCTTGTCGGACGAGGAGAAGCGGATCATGCCGGCGGCGTCGAGCTCGGTGATGCCCACGGGCGGGAGGGTCGGCTGGCCGACGGAGACGTAGGCGGCCGTGCGCAGTCCGGTGCGGTCGGGGGCGAAGCCCGCGTCCTCCAGGCCGTGCCAGGCGACCTCCAGGAGCAGACGCTGCTGCGGGTCCAGCCATTCGGCGTGCTGGGCGCTGTAGCCGAAGAACTCGGCGTCGAAGGCGTCCGCGTCCGCGAGGACGACGCCGGCGGGCACGAACTCCTCGCGGGCCACGGTGGCGGGGTCGTGCCCCAGGGCGATCAGCTCGGCGTCGGTGTGGCGCCGGATGCCGGAGCGTCCCTCGTCGAGCAGCTGCCAGAGCCGGCCGACGGAGGTCGCGGGCCCGAACCGGCAGGCCATGCCGACGACGGCGATGGCGTTGGGGTCGATTCCGTGGGCGTCGTGGGTCATCGTTCGTCTCCGAGTCGGAACGCGCGCCGCAGCTCACGGCGGGAGGGTCGGTCGGGGGCGTCGGCGGTCGCTGCGGGGGCGGAGGGGGCGCCGGCGCCGAGGCGTCCGGCGAGCAGGCCGACGAGGTCGTCGACGGTGGGCCGGGCGAACAGGTCGGCGAGTTCGATACCGGTGTCCGGGTACGCCGCGTCGAGCCGGGCGAACAGCTGCCCGAGCAGCAGGGAGTTGCCGCCGAGGTCGAAGAACCTGCGGTCGGCGGGGACGTCGTCCATCTCCAGCAACTCGCGCCACAGGCCGAGGACTTCGGCACGCAGCGCGTCGGTGCTCACCGAAACCGATGCCGCCGCCCCGGGGACCGCCTTCGGAGGAGTTCCGGGCGACGGCGCGGCGGGGGACTCCTGCGCGGCCAGCCGGACGGCCTCCTTGCGGTCGACCTTTCCGTTGGGCGTGAGCGGCAGTTCCTCCGCCGCGACGAGCCGGTCGGGCAGCATCCACGGCGGCAGGCTCGCCGAGACGAAGTCGCGCAGCGCGGCGAGGTCGGGCAGCGGGCTGCCGGCGCGGGGCACGGCGATGACGAGGAGCCGGGCGGAGGGGCCTTCGCCGCGCACCGCGAGGACGACGCGGGCGAGCGCCGGGTGGGCGCTCAGCACGGCCTCGATCTCGCCGAGTTCGATGCGGTGGCCGCGGATCTTGACCTGGCTGTCGGCGCGGCCGAGGAAGAGCAGGCGTCCCGCCTCGTCCCGCCGGACCAGGTCCCCGGTGCGGAACCAGCGGCCTCCGCCGGTGGCCCGGACGGGATGGCCGGTGAAGCGTTCGGCGGTGAGGCCGGGCTGCCGCCAGTAGCCCTGGGCGACGCCGGCTCCGCCGATCCACAGTTCGCCCGGCTCCCCCGGCTCCGCGGGACGGTGCCCGTCGACCTCGGTGAGGACGAGTTCCGTCGCGCCGATCGGCTCGCCCAGGTGGACGGGGCCGTCGTCGGTGACGCGCGCGATGGTGGACCAGATGGTGGCCTCGGTGGGTCCGTAGACGTTCCACAGGCTGCCGGTGCGGCCGCTGAGGGCGGTGGCGAGGCTGCCCGGCAGCGCCTCGCCGCCGCAGAGCGCGACCAGTCCGTCCGCGCCGCTCCAGCCGCCGTCCACGAGGAGCTGCCAGCCGGCCGGGGTGGCCTGCATCGCGGTGATGCCGCGGGACTCGATGAGGCGGGCCAGACGGCGGGCGTCGACGACGTCGGTGCGTTCGGCGACCACGACGGTGCCGCCGGTCAGGAGCGGCAGGAACAGTTCGAGGACCGAGATGTCGAAGCAGACGGTGGTGACGGCGAGCAGCCGGGCCGGGTCGCGTTCGTCGATGCCGGTCTTCGCCGCGATGGCCTCCAGGGTGTGGACGACGTTGGCGTGGGTGACGCCGACGCCCTTGGGCCTGCCGGTGCTGCCGGAGGTGAACATCAGGTACGCGAGGGCGGTGGGCGCGGGCGGGCTCCCGGCGGGCGCGCCGGTGCCGCCGTCGTCGCGCAGGTCCGCGGGGTCGAGGGTCGTGAGGCGTCCGGGCAGCAGCCAGGTCAGGTCCCGGTCGGCGACGGCGACGGCGCAGCCCGCGCCCTCGACGACGAGGGACAGCCGTTCGCTGGGATAGGAGTCGTCCAGCGGGACGTAGGGGCGGCCGCTCTTGAGGATGCCGAGCAGGACGGCGGGCAGCCGTGCGGAGCGGTGCATCAGGACGGCGACCGGCTCGCCCGGCCGGGCCGCCGCGTCGACGCGGCGGGCGACGGTGTCGGACAGGGCGTCGAGTTCGGCGTAGCTGAGGCGCTCGGCGTGGTCCTCGACGGCGGTCGCGTCCGGGCAGCGGCGCACGGTCGCGGCGAAGCGGGTCACGAGGGTGCCCGCGGCCGGGTCGAGCAGGTCGCCGACCGAGGTGCCGGTCGTGGTGCGGGCGGCGGCCGCGAGGTCGACGGCGGTGCGGCGCAGGTCCTCCACGAACCGGTCCACGCCGGCGCCGTCGAGGACGGCGGTGCGGTGGTTGGCGAGGATCTCGGTGCCGTCGGGGGTGTCGGTGATCTCGAGGCCGAGGTCGAAGTGGCCCTGCTGGCCGCGCCGGTGCACCGGCTCCCATCCGGCGGGCGCGGGCACGTCCCGCTCCCAGTTCTGGTAGGCGAGCGTGACGGTGGGCAGCGCGTCGTCGCCGTGCGCGGCCCGGCACAGGGCGGCGAACCGCGGGTAGGGCAGCGCCGCGTGGGCGAGGGCCTCGCGCACGGCCCGGCCGAGGGTGCGCAGCCAGGCGGCGGGGTCGAGCGCCGGGTCGACGTCGACGCGTACGGGGACCGAGTTCACGAAGCAGCCGACGGTCGCCTCGTCCTGTGCGGAGGAGCGCCCGTAGGTGGGCACGGCCACCAGGAAGGCACGCCGGCCGGTGGCCCGCGTCAGGGAGAGGGCGAACGCGCCGAGCCACGCGGTGAACCGGGGTACGTCCGCGGCCCGCGCGAGCTCGCCGAGGGCGGCGGTCAGGCTGCCGGGCAGCGTGTACTCGCGGTGGGCGCCGGCCGCGCCGGCCTGCTCACCGCCGCCGGGGAAGAGGACACCGGCGGGGGTGGCGTCGGCCAGGCGGGTGCTCCAGTGGCGCTCGGCCTCGGCCCACACGGCGGGTTCGGCGGCGTCGCGTTCGCGGCGCAGCGCCGCGGCCGGCGAGCCCGCCTCGGGCAGGCCGGCGGGCACGCCGCGCACATGGGCCGCGTACAGGGCGGTGATGTCGCGGCGCAGCAGGTCGGCGGAGCGGCCGTCCACGGCGATGTGGTGCGTGGTGAGCTGGAGGACCGGCCGCTCCCCGGCGACTTCCCAGAGCACGGCGCGCAGCAGCGGTTCGGCGGAGGTGCGCAGCCTGCGGTCAGCCTCCTCGGCGACGGCCCGCTCCAGCGCCTCGCCGTCGACGATCCGGGTGACGAGCGCGGGAGCGTCCGGCGCGGGGACGAACGCGGGGCTGCCGTTGTGGGTGCGCACGCAGCAGCCCAGCAGGGGGTGGCGGCGCACGAGTTCCGCGACGGCGGCGCGCACGGCCTCGCGGTCGGCGCCCTCGGGCAGCCGCCAGGACAGCGAGATGTTGTACGGGGTGTGCGGTGCGGCGGCCTGGTCCGCGGCCCACATGCCGACGAGCCGGTCGGGCAGCGGGGCCGGGAACGTGGCGTCGGCGACGGGGGTGACAGGAGCAGCCGGAGCGGTGACGCCGCTCTCGGCGGCGAGGGCGGTCAACTGGGCGCCGTGCACGTCCAGCAGACGCTCGGTCAGGTCCCGCAGTCCGGTGCTGTCCAGGAGCAGGGGCAGCGGCACCCGGCCGAGGTCGTCCTCCAGGATCCGGGCGAGCCGCATCAGGGCGATGGAGTCGAGGCCGTGATCGGCGAGCGGAATCTCGGGATCGAGGTCGAGGTCGCCGGGCCCCCGCCCGATGGTCCGCGCGACCCGCCCCGTGATCCAGCGCAACGCGCTCTGCTCGGGGCCATCGGGGGACGCCTGCGGTACGGGGACGGCCTCCGGCCGGGCGGAGGTGACCGAGGGGCCGGCGTCCGGCCGGGCGGAGGTGACCGGAGCTTGGGGCTTCGTGCGGGCGGGCCCGGCCAGCGGCGCGGGCTGCTCCGTGACCACGCCCGCGGCCGCTTCCCACGCGGTGAGGTCGCCGGCCGCCAGGGCCGCGTAGGGCGTGGTGGCGTCCGGGGCGAGCAGGGGCCAGACGCGGCTCAGGGCCGTGCGGGTGGCGACGGGGCGCAGGCCGTAGGTGTCGGCGAGGTAGGCGAGGGCGTCGGGTTGCGGGGCCATGCCCGCGTCCGCGAGGACGGGCCAGCCGACGGAGAGGGTGCGGCCGGGCCGGCCGGTCGCCGCGCGGCAGGCGGCGAAGCCGTCGAGGAAGCCGTTGGCGAACGCGTAGTCCGACTGGCCCTGGTTGCCGACGAGCGCGGCCAGGGACGAGGCGAGGACGAAGAAGTCGAGGGGGTGGTCGGTCAGGGCCGCGTCCAGGCGCAGGGCGCCGAGCACCTTGGCCCGGCACACCTCTTCGACGGTCTCGGCCGTCTTGCCGCGCAGGAATCCGTCGCGGAGCACGCCGGCCGTGTGCACGACGCCGCGCAGCTGGACGCGTTCCCGGGCGAGCCACGTGCCGAGCGCGGCCATGTCGTCGGCGTCGGCGACGTCGCAGCGGCGGTAGGTGACAGCGCCGGCCGGGCCCAGTTCCCCCAGTTCCCTCAGGGCCGCGGCGTCCGGCTCCGAACGACCCACGAGCACCAGGCGGGCGCCCGGGGTCCGGGCCAGGATGTCGGCGGCGACGTGCCGGCCGAGTCCGCCGAGTCCACCGGTGACGAGGTAGGTGCCGTCGGGCCGCAGGGGCGGGCAGGCGGTGTCCGGTGCGGTGGACGCCGCGCCGGTGAGCGGGCGCAGGACGGACACCCTGCGCCCGGCGCCGCCCAGCCGGACCCAGTCGGCGCCCGCGGCGGGCCGTGCGGCCTCGGCGAGCAGTTCGGTGACATCCGTGGGGGCGGCGGCCCCGTCGAGGGTGACCAGGCGCAGCGTGAACCTTCCGGTCTCACCGGCGACGGTCCGCGCCAGGCTGTGCAGGCCGTGCACCAGGGGCGGGAGGGTGCCGTCGCGCCCGGCCCGGGTGACGAGCAGGACGCGGGCACCGTCCAGGGCGCGGCTGCGCACGAACGCGCGCAGGAGCCGGAACACGGGGGCGAGTTCGCGGCTCACGAACCGCTCCCACTCCCCCGTGACCTCGTCCGGGGACAGCGGTGCGGCTCCGAGGCGGGCCGCCGCGCCGCCGTGTGCCAGGTCGACCAGGACGACGGCGGGCGGGCCGGTGCGCCGGGCGGTCTGCGCGAGGGTCTCCTCGTCGGCGGCCTGCTCCGCCCCGAGGGTGGCGGCGGCCTGCGCGTCCCAGCCGGAGGCTCCGGTGCCGACGACCCACAGGGGTGCCTGCGGAAGGTCGGGCGCGGCCGCAGCGGCCGGCGCGGGGCTCCAGTCCGTCACATATCCCCGTACGGGAACGGAAGCGGAATCGGAGCCGGTGTCGGTGGTGGAGGTCACGGTCGGGCGGGGGGCGGCCTGCGGGCGGGTGCCCTCGTCGACCAGGACGCGGAAGCCGGTCACGTCGGCGAGCACGTCCCCGGTGTCCGGGTCGACGATGTTCAGGTCGAAGACGTGGATGCCGGCCGCGGTGTCGTGCCGGACCCGGCGGGCGTGCACATAGGCGCCCCCGGTGGTCGGCTGATGGACCGTCATCCGCTCGACGGCCAGCGGGCGCAGGGTGCGCCCGGCGCCGGATCCTTCCCGCAGCAGGAGGTACGCGGCCGTCTGGCAGGCCCCGTCGAGCAGTGCGGGGTGCATCACGTGACGGCCGTCGGGGTCCTCGCCCTCCGCGAGCCGCAGCTGCGCGGTGACCTCCTCGCCGCGTACGACGGCCCGCCGCACGGTGCGGTACATGGGGCCGTAGGAGAATCCGTGGGCGGCGAACAGCCCGTAGAAGTCCTCGCCGTCGCCGGCGCCGATGTGGGCGTCGAGGTCGGCGGTGCGGTAGACGAGGACGGGCCGTACGGGGCCGTCGGCGCCGGGGGCCGGGGCCGGGTCGACCCAGCCCTGGGCCACGACGTCGTCCTCGACGCAGGTCCTGAAGCGCCGGGAGCCGCGCCCGTCGGGCTCCTCGAGGACGGTGCTGACCGTCATGGGCAGGCCGGCGGCCGGGCGCGGCCAGACGAGGTCGCGCAGGACGGTGCGGTAGGGGTTTCCGCCCGCTCCGAGCAGCGCCTCGTGCACCAGTTCGGGGTGGAAGGCGCCGGGCAGCAGCGCCTCTCCGTCCACGACGTGGTCGGCGACCCAGCGCGAGGCGCCGCCCAGGCGTGCGGTGACGGTGCGGGCGGCCGGCACGGTCAGGGTGTCGGTGAGCGGCATCGGGGAGGTGCCGGACTCGGGCAGCGCGCAGCGGACGCGGGCGAACGGCGTGCCGGGCAGCGGGACGCGCCGCCCGCCTGCCGTGGGGGCGCAGGCGGCGTCGGCGACCCAGGCGCGGGCATCGTCGTCCGCGCCGTCCGCCCGCGGGTCGGTGAGCAGCGCCGGGTGGTCGGCGCCGTCGGCGAGGGCGCGCAGCGCGGCGCGCAGTTCGTCCGTGTCGTGGGCGGTCACGGCGGCCCGGCAGGGGGCGTGGTCACGGCCGGTGTGCAGGGTGTGGGCGATGTCGGCGAGGCGGTGGCCGTCGACGGCGGCGGCGAGGGCGCGGGCCGTGTCGGCGAGGCGTCCGGCGTCCGGTGCCGAGAGGGGTATCAGGACGGGCCCGGCCGCACGCTCTGCCGCCTTGTGGTCCTCGCGGTACTCCTCCAGGACGACGTGGGCGTTGGAGCCGCCCGCGCCGAACGAGCTGACGGCGGCCCGGCGCGGTGTGCCGGTGGCGGTGCCGGTCCAGGGTTCGGCGGCCGTCTGGATGCGCAGCGCGGTGCCGTCGAGGCCGAGCTTGGGGTTGGGCCGCTCGGCGTGCAGGGTCGGTACGAGGCGTGCGTGCCGCAGTTGCAGGATGGTCTTGGTCAGTCCGGCGATCCCGGCGGCGGCCTCGGCGTGGCCGATGTTCGACTTGACGGAGCCGACGCGCAGCGGGCCGTGGGTGCCGGCGTCCTCGAACGCGAGCGCCAGGGCGCGCAGTTCGACGGGGTCGCCGAGTTCGGTGCCGGTGCCGTGCGCCTCCAGGTAGCCGACGCTCGACGGGTCGACGCCGGAGCGGCGCAGCGTGGCGTCGATGAGCGCGGCCTGGGCGCGCGGGTTGGGGACGGTGTAGCCGCCGGTGCCGCCGCCGTGGTTGAGGCCGGTGCCGCGGATCACGGCGTGGATCGTGTCGCCGTCCGCCTCGGCGCGGTCGAGGCGCTTGAGGACGACGGCGCCCGCGCCCTCGCCGGGCACGAATCCGTCGCCGCCCGCGCCGAACGCCCGGGTGTGCTCGCCGCGCGAGGGCATGCCGAGGGCGCACAGGCCGGTGAAGCGGTCCGGGTGCAGGTACAGGTTGACGCCGCCCGCGAGCGCGAGGTCCGCCTCACCGTTCTGCAGGGTGCGGCAGGCCAGGTGCAGGGCGGTCAGGGAGGAGGAGCACATCGTGTCGACGGTCAGGCTCGGGCCGCTCAGGTCGAAGACGTGCGAGACGCGGTTGGCGACGGAGGCGGCGGCGGTGACCGCGTACTCGGGGTTGTCGGCCCCCGCGGCACGGGCGTCGCGCTGGACGAGGAGGTGGCTGTTGGCGGTCACTCCGGCGAACACGGCGACGGACGGTCCGCCGTGGCTGCCGGCGAGGCTCCGCCGGGCGTAACCGGCGTTCTCGAAGGCCTCCTTGGCGATCTCCAGGAACAGCCGCTCCTGCGGGTCCATGAGCGCGGCCTCGCGCGGGGTGAGCCGGAACATCGCCGGGTCGAAGGCGTCGATCCCGTCGACGAAGCAGCCCCAGCGGGCGTATCCGCCGCCGAGGGTGCGGGCGGTGCGCCAGTCCCACCGTTCGGCGGGCACCTCGCGCACCGGGGTGCGCCCCGCGTCCAGCAGCTCCCAGAACGCGTCGACGTCGGCGGCGCCCGGATAGCGCCCGGCGAGTCCGACGACGGCGATGGCGTCACTGTCCGTGGCCCGCTCGGGGGGTGCGGCCACGGGGGTCACCGGTGCCGCCCGGTGGGGCCGGGCGACCTCGCGTACGGTCTGCTCCGCCTCCGTACGCATCGGCAGGGGCGCGCTCGGCGCCGGAGCCAGGTGCCGGGCCAGGTCCCTCGGGGTGGGGTGCTCGAAGAGCAGGGTCGAGGTGACGGTCCGCTCGGGGTACCGGGCGCGCAGCCGCTCGCAGAACTCCTCGTTGAGGAGGGAGTCCACGCCGAGCGCGGGGAAGTCACGGTCCGGGTCGAGCAGGGTCCGGTCGCGGGCGGTGAGTTCGGCGACCAGGTCGAGGAGTCCGTCCAGGACGTCCCCTGCCGGTGGTGTCCGCACCGGGCGCGGTGCGGCGGTGCGCTCCGGCGCACGGCCCGGCGCCGCCGTCCCGCGCGCCGCCAGCATCGCGGCCAGCTCGTCCACGGTCCGGTGCTCGAACAGGGCGGTCGCGGTCACGGGTCCGTACCGGCGCGACACCGCCTCGACCAGCTCCATGTTCAGCAGCGAGTCGACGCCCAGTTCCTGCCAGGGCAGATAGCCGGGCACCTCCGCGGCGGGGTCGCCGAGCAGGTCACGTACGACGGCCCGCAGCCCCTCGGCGATGTCCTGGACGGCGGAGCCGGCCGCCGCTGCCGCTTCCCCGGGCGCCTCGGCGCCGGGCGGAAGGCAGGTCAGCAGGGCCACGCACCCCGGCACGTCCCGCAGCCGGTCGACGCCGGTGAGCCGCCAGCCGTGCTCCTCGAGCAGCGCGCGCCAGCGCGGCACGTCCAGGAGCGGGCCGTGCGGCATGCGCCGGTCCGTGTCGACGTAGCGCCACCAGCCGTCGGTCAGGCCGAAGGTGAGGGTGTAGACGGCCGCGGGGGCGACCATCTCGGCGAGGAGCAGCCGGCCCCCCGGGGCGAGCAGCCGGCCGATGTGGTCCAGGGTGCGGGACAGATCGCGGGTCGCGTGGATGACGTTGCTGGCGACGACGAGGTCGACGGCGGCGGCCGGGAAGCCCTGGGCCTCCGGGTTCTTCTCGATGTCGAGCAGGCGCGGCGTCACGCGGTCGCCGAAGCGGCGGCGGCCGTGCTGGAGGAAGGCCGGCGACACGTCGGTGTAGGTGTAGTCGGCGTCCCGCACTCCGCGCGCGTCCAGGGCGGCCAGCGCGGCGGTGGTGGTGCCGCCGACGCCCGCGCCGATCTCCAGGATCCTCGGTGCGCGCAGTGCGGCGGCGCCGTCCGCGAGGGCTTCGGCGGCGGCGGCGTTGACCGGGTCGAAGAGCTGGTTGCCGCTGTAGACGGCGGTGACCCCGCTGAGGTCGCCGCCGGGGAACAGGACGGCCGTGGCGGGCAGTTCGCCCCGCAGGACGGGCCCGTACGACTCCAGGGTGCGGTCGAGCAGGGTGACGTGTCCGGCCAGGTCGGGGTGGTCGGCGAGCAGGCGGTCGCGGGTGCGGTCCAGCTCCGCGCGGCTGGGCACGGGTGCTCCCGCCCCGGCGTGCTCGGCGAGGAGTTCGAGGATCGCGGCGAGCAGCCTGCGGTGCTCGGGGACGAGGCCGAGGAGCGTGGACGCGGTCTCCGTGTCGGTCGCGGGCCGCGCGGCGAGCGCGGGCGCGAGACCGAGCTGCGTCATCCGGTGCGCGAGCGCGCCGCGCGCGTACGTGTCGAGCCGGCGCGCGGGGTCCGCGCTCTCCCCGCCTGTGGCGGGCGCGGTGAGCGGGCGCAGCGGCTCCGGGTCGCCGCTGAGCACGAGGGACTGCGGTCGGTTGCCGGACATGCCCGCTTCCAAGGCGGCCACTCCCCTTTCCGGGTCGAATGCGGTGATGCCGGGATATTCGCGGGCGACGTGCGTGGTGTAGCGGCGGGCGAGACCGGTGTCCCGCCACAGCCCCCAGTCGAAGGCGCGCACGGCGAGTCCGGTGTCGCCGTCGGCGGCGGTGGCGTAGTGGCCGAGGAAGGCGTTGGCGGCCGAGTAGTTGAGTCCGCCGACGCTGCCGAAGAGGCCGGCGGCGGAGGAGAACAGGACGAGTGCGGCGGGCCGGCCGGCCGGGCGCTCGCGCAGGGCGCGGCGCAGGGCCAGGACGGCGGTCACCTTGGTGGCGAGGACCCGGTCCAGGTCCTCCCGGCGCAGGGTGTCGAGCCGGGCCGGACTGAGGGAGCCGACGCTGTGGACGACGCCGTCCGGTTCGCCGAACGCGGCCCGGCAGGCGGCGACGGCGCGCTCGACGGCGGTGGGCTCGGCGATGTCGGCGCTGAAGTACTGGGCGCTCGCGCCGAGTTCGGACAGCCGGTCGATCAGCGCGGCCGTCCGCTCGTCGGCGGGCGAGCGGCCCACGAGGAGGAGGCGCGCCCGGTAGCGCCGGGCGAGGTGGCGGGCCACCTCGGCACCGATGCCTCCGGCGCCGCCGAACAGCAGATAGGTCCCGCCCGTGACGAAGCCGTCGCCGCCGGCAGCGGGGGCCGGTGCCGGGCGGTCGGCGTAGACCTGGCGCAGGCGGCGGCCGCCGCGCAGGGCGACGAGCGGCACGGCCGGGGCGCAGGGTTCGGCCAGGGCCGCGGCGAGTTCGGCGGGTCCCGCGTCCGCGTCGAGGTCGACAGCGGCGGCGGTGAGGCCCTCGACCTCGCGGGGCAGGGTGCGCAGGGCACCGAGCAGGGCGCCCTGAAGCGCCGCTCCGGGCCGCTGGGCGCCGCCGTCCGGGTCGGTGAGTCCGACGGTGACGAGGGTGAGCCGGGCACCGTCGTGGGCCCGGGCCACGGTCAGCAGCGTCTCGAGCCGGTCCCCCAGTGCCCGTACGCCCGCCGCGTCCTCGCTCCAGCGGGAGCCGTCCACGAGCAGCGCGACGTGCTCCGCACCCCGCAGGGCCCCGACGAGCCCGGGGTCGTCGGCGGACACGCCCCGCACCCCGGCACTCCCGGCGAGCCAGGCACTGTCCGCGTCGTGCACGACCACGACGTCGTGGGCGCGCGAGGAGTCGGCGGGGGCCGCCTCGACCTGCCATTCCGGCACCAGCACCCGCACATCGCCGGGGGCGGGGACGGCCGCGGGCGAGGCGCCTTCGGCACCGGCCGTCGCAGACAGCAAGTCAGATCCAGTCCGCGCGCCGGTCACGGACGCGGACCCGGCGGCGGGCGAGGCGCCCTCGGCACCGGCCGTCGCAGGCACCGGAACCGATCCGGTCCGCGTGCCGGGGACCGCGGGACGCCGTGCGCTGTCCGCCCCCGCCGCCGGCACGGTCCCCGCCGTACGCGAGTCGGGGCCCTCAACCCCCGACCCCGCCGGGGCTTCCGGCCCTTCCTGGACGAACACCCCGGCACCGCGGCCCGATCGGTCCTCAGCGCGGGCGGAAGCGGCCGGCAGGCCGCCGGGCTCGGCGTCGGCAGCGGCAGCGGCGGGTGCGGGATTGCCTTCCGCCGGCTCCGCCCGGCGTTCCGGCGCGGTGGCGGTGGCGTGCAGGCGCAGGCCCGCGACCCGCAGGACCGTCCGGCCCTCGGCCTGCACCTCCAGGTCGACGACCGTGTGCGTGGCGCTCTGTGCGGTGCGGACGATCCTCAGGTCCGCCCGCTCGGGCACGGCGCCGGACCAGTCGATGTGTTCCGCCGCCGCCGCGACCTGCAGGCCGGGGGCGTCCGTCAGGGACAGGGAGGTCTGCAGCGCGGCGTCCAGCCAGGCCACGCGCCGGGTCCGGGCGTCCGGGGCGGCGGGGGCGACGAGATGGGCCCGGGCCTGTTCGCCCTGGCGGCGCAGATCGCGTACGACGTCGTAGACGGAGCCGGTCACGATGCCGCGCCCGGCCAGGACGCCGCGCAGGTCGATGTCCCGGGCGGGGCCTTGGGGTTCGCCGTCGGGCAGGGGCGCCGCGGGGGCGTCGGCGCGCTCGGCGCGGGCGACGGTGGTGCCGTCGTGCTCGACGGTGATCCGGACGGCGCCGCCCGTCTCCTCGCTGCCGCGCAGCAGACGCACGGCGCCCTGCGCGGGCACGGACACCGGCCGCAGGAAGCGCAGGTGCCGCAGCGCGACGGGTCCGCCCTCGGCGAGCGCGTCGATCAGGGCCGCGCCCGGGAGGGTGACGGCGCCGCCGACCCGGTGCTCGGCCAGCGGGTCGCCGGCGCGCACGACATAACCCTGCGCGCCGGGCAGCCAGTGGGAGTCCCGCTCGAAGGGGTACGGCACGAGCGGCACACGGCGCGGGTGCGGCCCGCCGGACCACCGGTCGGCCCAGTCCGCGAGGCTCGTGTCCGCGCCGCGGAGCCAGCCGCGCAGCCAGGGGTCGGCGGGCTCGTCGTGCTCGCCGCGCGTGGCGAACGAACGTGCCGCGCGGGCGAGTTCGTCGAGGTCGCGGACGACGAAGAGGGCGCGGTGCGCCAGGTGCCTGCGGCCGGACTGGAGCGTCCAGGCGATCTCGTCGAGCGCGGGCGCCGACGCCCCGGCGGCCAGGTCAGCGAGGCTCGCGGCGAGCCGCGTCAGGGAGCCCGGCGTCGCCGCGGACAGCGGTACGGCGAACGGCCCGCCGCCCGGGGTGCGTGTGCCGTGGACCGGCGGCGCCTCCTCCAGGACGACATGGGCGTTGCTGCCGCCGAACCCGAAGGCGCTCACCGCCGCGCGGCGCGGTGCGCCACCGGTCCCGGCGGGCCAGGGCACCGGTTGCGCGGCGACCCGGACCGGGGTCCCGTCGAGCTCGATGTGCGGGTTGAGGCGGGTGAAGCCGGGCGTGCCGGGGATCAGGCCGTGCCGCAGCACCTGGACCGCCTTGATGACGCCGGCCAGGCCCGACGCGCCTTCCAGATGGCCGATGTTGGCCTTGGCCGAGCCGACCCAGACGCGGCCCTCGGGCCCCGCCGCGCGCTCGGGCATGCCCTGCTGTCCGGCGTCGAGGACCTCGCGGAAGGCGTCCAGCTCGATGGGGTCGCCGAGCGGGGTGCCGGTGCCGTGGGCCTCCAGGAAGCCGAGGTCGGCGGCGCTGAGGCCGGCCCGGTCGAGCGCGGTGCGGATCAGTCCGCTCTGTGCGCGAGGGTTGGGCGCGGTCAGCGCGGCGGCGCGGCCCCCGTGGTTGACGGCGGTGCCCCGGACGACGGCGAGCACGGGGTCGCCGTCGGCGAGGGCGCGGCGCAGCGATTTGAGGACGAGCCATCCGGCGCCCTCACCGCGGACGAACCCGTCGGCGTCCGCGTCGAAGACCCGGCTGCCGCCCTGGGGCGAGAGCATGCCGGCCCGGCGGTAGGCGCGGGCGTTGAAGCCGTTGCTGAGCAGGTTCGCGGCGCCCGCGAGCGCGACCTCGCACGCGCCGGAGCGTACGGCGGCCTCGGCGAGGGAGAGGGCGGTGAGGGCGCCGGAGCAGGCGGTGTCGACGGTGATGCTGGGGCCGGTGAAGTCGTACAGGTGGGAGACCCGGTTGGCGAGGAACGCGGGGAGGGTGCCGGTGGTGGCGTAGCCGTCGGCGGCGGGTCCGTGGGCCACCAGCTGCTCGCGGTAGTCGTAGCTGCACGTGGCGGCGTACACGCCGACGGGGGTTCCTGCGAGGGTGTCGGGGGCGAGACCTGCGTGTTCCAGGGCGTGCCAGCTGAGTTCGAGCAGGGCGCGCTGCTGGGGGTCCATGGATGCGGCCTGACGTGGTGTCACGTCGAAGAAGTCCGCGTCGAACAGGTCGATGCGGTCGAGCAGTCCGGCGCGGAAGCCGTCCGGCACCTCGCCCGCGAGCCGCCCCTCCCCCACCGGTCCGATACGGCACTCCCCCGCGCTCAGGAGCCGCCAGAAGGCCTCGGCGTCGTCCGCGCCCGGCACCCGGCAGGCCATCCCGATGACGGCGACGGCGTCGTCCATGTCGGAGCCGGTCCCCGTGCCGATGTCGGTGCGGGGGTCCTGGTCGTCGGCGCCCCTGCCGGTGCCGGTGCCCGCGCCCGTCGCAGTTGCGCTGCCCGTGCCGATGCCGGGGCCGCTGCCCGTACCCGGGCCGTTGCCCTGGGACAGTGCCTGTTCCGGAATCGGATTGTGCGCCGGGGCATGCTGCGGTGTGGACGTCCGCTCGTCCTGGGTCCGCTCGTCCTGGGTCCGTTCGGACAGCAGCTCCGCGAGGGCCTCGAGCGTCGGATGGCGCCACACGGCGGTGGCGGGCAGCGGGACGCCGAACGCGGTGCGCGTCTCGCGGATCAGGAGCAGGGCACGCGCGGAGTCGAGCCCCTGTTCGCCGAGCGGGCGCGCGGGGTCCACGCGGTGGCCCAGGATCTCGGACGCCAGGTCGACGAGCCGCTCCAGAACATCGCCCCGCGGAGCCGCGGCCGTCACGGCGGGCACCGGGGCCTCGGGGATGTCGTCGGCCGTGCCGGCCGCGCCGAGGGACGCGGTCAGCGCCTCCAGATAGGCGGACGCGTCCCGCCCGTTGAGCACGGTGTGGTCGAAGGCGAGCACCATCCGGCGCACGGGGCGCGTCCCGGAGTCGTCGACGCCGCCGAGGAAGAGGGTCGCGACGGCGGGCGGCACGACGACCGGCACCGCGAGGTCCGGACCCCGGTCGCCCAGGTGGGAGAGCAGGAGGGTGACGCTGCCGTCGGCCTGCGACCGGCCGCCGAGCGCCTCCTCGACGGCCTGCGCGTAGCGGCCGTCGAACTCCTCGGCCGGCAGGGTGTCGGCCGCGCGCACCACGGCGACGGTGAGGTCGGCGGCGTCGGTGGCCACGGCGATCCCGAGGTCCACGTGCTCGTGCACCCGCAGCGTGCCCGGGTCGAGGCGGCGCGAGCGCAGCCGGGCTCCCTCGGGCGCCGCCGCGCAGCGGGCCGCGTGGTGGGCGAAGGCCTGGAAGGCGGTCGAGAAGCGGGTGCCGCGGTGCCGGCGCAGCGCGGCCTGGAGTGTCTCCTCGTCGACGAGTGCGGAGACGACGGCGGGGACGACCTGGTCGCGGGCGGCGAGCAGGGCCCGGTTGAGGGCGCGCTGGCGGTCGGACTGGGCGACGTCGGTGCACCCGCTCTCCGCCGGCTCCGTCTCGTCACCGCTCCGCGCGGCGATGTAGCGCTGGAGGTCGGCGGGCATCAGGCTGGTGCCCTGCGCGGGGATGCCGGGCAGCAGGCTCTCGTCGATGCCGAGGCGGCGGGCGTGCGCCCGGGTGCGCGGGGGGATGCGCCGCGTCCCGGCGGGCCGCCCGGGCACACCCTGCGCGGACGCGCCGGGGGCCTCCGGCCCGGCGGCGGCCGTGCTCTGCGCGTCCGCCACACCGGCCCCGCCCTCCCCGCCGGGCACGTCCTGGCGCAGGGGCACGATCCGGCCGACGGAGCCGCCGATCGGTACGGTGTCGCCGACCTCGACGAGCCACGCCTCGAGGGTGCCGGCCACGGGGGACTCGATCTCGACGGCCGCCTTGTCGTGCTCCATCTCGTAGACGACCTCGTCCTTGGCGACCGTGTCGCCCGGCCGCTTGAGGAAGCGGACGATGCGCACCTCGACGATCCCTTCGCCGAGGCGCGGAACGGACAGCACGGATTCCGTGGTCATCTGCGCTTCTTCTCCCTGCGGTCAGGCCAGTACGGAACGGACGGCCGCGACCACGTCGTCGGCGGCGGGCAGCACGGCACGCTCGAGGTCGGGGTGGAAGGGGACGTGCACGTCCTCCCGGGTCACCAGGCGCGGCGGGGCGAGCAGCGAGTAGAACTCGTCGTCCCGCGAGAGGAGTTCGGTGATGAGTCCCGCGCCGAAGCTGCTGGTGCGGTTGTCCTCCTGCACCACGACGAGGCGGCCGGTGCGGCGTACGGAGGCGGCGACGGTCTCGCGGTCCAGGGGTACGAGCCAGCGCAGGTCGATCACGTCGGCGGTGACGCCGTCGGCCGCGAGGGCGTCGGCGGCGTCCAGGGCGAGTTCGGTGCCGTTGCCCCAGGTGACGACGGTGACGTCGGTGCCGCCGCGCAGGGTGCGGGCGCCGAGGGCCGGTGCGGGCCGGGCGGCCGGTTCGCGGCGGCGGCGCATGAGGTGCTTGGGCAGCAGGACGAGCGTCGGGTCGGGCGCGGTGAACGACTCGAGGAACGCGGCCTCGGTGTCCTCCGGGGTGGAGGGGACGACGACCCGGAGGCCGGGCAGGTGGGTGAACAGGCTCTCGTTGCTCTGGCTGTGCCAGATCCCGCCGCCGGGCAGGTATCCGCCCCAGGGCGCGTAGAGGACGACGGGGCACTGCCACGCGGAGAGGCTGCGCCAGCGCAGGGTGGTGAGCTGCGCCGCGATCTGGTTCCAGGCGGGTCCCGCGAAGTCGACGAACTGGAGCTCCACGACCGGGCGCATTCCGGCGGCGGCGAGTCCCACGGCGGCGCCGACGATGGTGGCCTCGGCGAGGGGCGCGTTGGTCATGCGTTCGCCCGCGGCCTCGCCGAGCCCCTTGGTGAAGCCGAAGACGCCGCCCTTGGGGTCGTCGATGTCCTCGCCGAACAGGACGAGTTCGGGGTGGCGGGCGAGTCCCGTGGCCAGGGCCCGGTTGACGGCGGACACCATGGTCCCGCCACACGGTTCGGCGAGCGGCGCGGCATCGGCTTGCGTGGCACACGCCTCCGTGCTGCCCGTGACGGCCGGCTCGGGGGCGAAGAGGTGGTCCATCACGGTCTTGGGGTCGGCGGCCGGCTCGGCGGCGACGCGCGCGTAGACCGCTTCGACGTCGACGGCGTGCCGGGCCGCGGTCCGCTCGATCCACGCCTCGTCGACGACGCCTTCCTCGACGAGGCGGGCGCCGAAGATGTCCACCGGATCGCGCAGCGCGGCCAGGTCCTCCGGGCTGCGGTAGACGCGGTGGTCATCGGAGGAGGTGTGGGGGTCGAGCCGGTCCAGTTCGCACCACAGGACGTGGGGGCCCTGGCCGCCGCGGATCGCGTCGAGGGCGGCCCGGCCGGCGGCGTGCACGGCGTCGGGGTCGGCGCCGTCGACGACGGTGGTGCGGTCGGAGGGGAGCAGTCCCAGGGCCCGGGGCGACATGTCGGCGGTCGGCGTGGAGATGCCGTAGCCGTTGTCGGAGACGAGGAAGAGGACGGGCAGCCCGCGTTCGACGGCGAAGGCGACCGCCTCGAAGAATTCACCCTGCCGGGTGGAGGCGTCGCCGATGGAGCAGACGACGATCTGGTCGCGGTGCCGCAATTGCGCGGCCCAGGCGGCTCCGACGGCCGGCAGGCACTGGCTTCCGGTCGGGCTCGCGACCGAGAAGACATTCCCTGCGCGGTGGCCGAAATGGGCGCTCATATTGCGTCCGCCGGAATGCGAGGCGGCCTTGGCCATGAGGTCGCGAGCCTGGGCCTCGGGGTCCATTCCGCGGGCCAGCAGCAGGGTGCGGTCACGGTAGTGAGGGACGATCAGGTCCTCGGGTTCCAGCAGCTCACAGAGGGCGGCGAGCGCTTCGTGCCCGGCGGAGGAAATGTGGAACCAGGCTTCTCCCTGCCGCAGCACGATTCCCGACCGGCGGTCGCATTCGCGGGAGAGCAGCATGAGTTCGAGGAAGTCAGCCCGCCGGTCGGCGGGTATCCCCGAAGGCCCGGTTTCCTTCTTCCGATTCGTCACCACCGCATCGTGCCGTGCCACGGTGATCGCGGGCATCGCCCCCAACGACCAATTGGGGAAAGGCGGTCGATCCCTCTTGAGAGGGAGTTCCGGGGGAATTTCCGTGGAACGGCGGCGGCCCCTCCCTCGTAGGAGGGAGGGGCCGCTCGGGCGGGTGGTCTCAGCGGGTGACGAGCCGCGCGCCGACGGAGTCCGGCACCGGTGCGGCGGCCGGCTCGGGGTGGGCCATGAGGATGGACCGCTGGAGGCGGCCGAGCGCGGTCGACGGCTCCAGGCCGAGCTCCCGTACGAGGGTGGTGCGCAGCCGCTGGTAGACGTTGAGGGCCTCGCCGCGCCGGCCGGAGCGGTGCAGGGCGAGCATGAACTGGCCGTGCAGGCTCTCGTGCATCGGGTACCGGTTGACCAGCACCGTCAGTTCGGAGAGCAGCTCGCGGTGGTGGCCGAGCCGCAGGTCCGCCTCGATCCGCTGGTCGAGGGCGCACAGCCGGGTCTCCTCCAGGCGCCTGACCTCGAGGGTGATCTGGCTGCCGGCCTGGACGTCGGCGAGCGCGGCCCCGGTCCACAGCGACAGGGCGTCGCGCAGCCGGCGGGCGGCTCCCGCGTAGTCCTCGGCGTCCATGGCCCGGTACCCGGCGCCCGCGCGCCGCTCCAGTTCCTGGAAGTCGAGGGTGCCGCCGCGGGTCTCCAGGCGGTATCCCCCGGGCAGGGTGACCAGGATGTCCTTGGCCTTGGTGGCGTGGTCGCCGCCCTGGAGCAGTGCCTCACCGATGAGTTCCCGCAGTTGCAGTATGTAGGTCTGCAGGGTGGTGCGGGCGCTGCGCGGGGGCTGCTCGTCCCACAGCTCCTCGATCAGGGTCGGCACGGGGACGACGTGGTCGGCGTTGAGTGCGAGCAGCGCGAGGACCTGACGCGGCTTGGGGGCGGTCGGCGCGATCGAGATGCCGTGCTCCCGCACCGACAGCGGGCCCAGTACTTCGATGTCCATCTTTTCTCCCCAGTTCAGTGCATGCAGGTCAGCGCGTGCAGGCCCACCCACCTCGACTCCGGAGCGGGCATGCTGCGGTATCGGGGCCCATGCAATAAAAAAACAGCATGGTCGGTTTGTCAATCTGGAACGGGTAATCTCTCCCGCATGAGCCCCGAGCCCCTGGAGAGACGTCGGTCAGCCGACCTCGCCGAGCGCCGCCCCGCGGACCGCCGTCAGGCATCCGTCGTTGCTGGTGGCAACGGATTCCGCATCCCTCCAGCGTCCCGTCTCGGCGAACAGCAGGGGCACCGAAGCCAGCTGGTAGCGGCCGTGCTCGAGCAGCAGGACTCCCCCGCGCCGCAGCAGCCGGCCCGCCACCTTCTCCATCGCACGGATCATCTGGAGACCACCCTCACCAGCCCAAAGAGCAAGCGGGGGATCATAGTTGAGCACCTCGGGGGCGCTGGTGCGCAGCCCGATGGGAATGTAGGGCGGATTGCTGACGACGAGGTCGACGGTTCCGTCGAGCTCGGGGAACGCGTCGCGCGCGTCGCCCTGGACGATCCTCGCCCCGGTCCCTCGCGCGTTGCGAACGGCAACACGCGCCGCCGCCTCCGAGAGTTCTACGCCGTAGACCTTCGCCTCGGGGACGCGCCGGGCGATCGACACCGCCATGGTGCCGGGACCGGCACACAGGTCGACCACCACCGGAGACGGATTTCCCCGCCGAATCAGACCGCGCAGTCGGTTTATTGCGTCCTCAACGATCTCAGCCGTCTCCGGCTTGGGCACGAACACCCCGGGGGCCAGCGCGAAGCGCTGCCCCATGAACCAGGCGTGCCCCATGATGCGTTCGGCGGGCTCCCGCGCGACGCGGCGCTCCACGTACGCCCAGAACTCCGCCGGGACCGGCCCCGCGCTCAGCACGTCGAGCCCGGAGGGCTCCACCCGCAGCGCGTGGGCCGCCAGCAGACGCGCGTCCGTGCGGGCGGCCGCCTCGTCGACCCCGGCCGCGGCGATCCGTGCGGTGGCCTCGTCCAAGGCCGCGGCCAGCACGCCGGGTGCGATGGCGTCCGTACGGACCTCGGCACTCACGAGGCCCTCCGCTGCCCCGCGCCGGCGCCGGTGCCGGTGCCCGTGCCCGTGCCGCCGGAGGCGATCCACTCGTCCTCCAGGCGGCACGTCTCGGCGATGATCGTGTCGTACAGGCCGCGCAGGAACGTCGGCTCGATGCCGTGCTCCTCGGCGTACCGGGCCGCGCGGCCCTGCACGGCGGCGATGCGGTGCGGCTGCATCATCGCCACGCCGTTGACCCGCTTGTGCTCGCCGATGCGCAGGCAGATCTCCAGGCGCTCGCGCACCGCGTCGAGCAGATCCGCGTCGACCGCGTCGAGACGCGCGCGCAGCGACTCGAGGTCCTCGGCCCCGTCCACGGGCCCGATGCGTAGGGACATGGCAACTCCTCTTGTTCCGCTTGTTTTTCCTCGTGCGATCACTCGTGCGACCAACCGCCGAAGGACTGGGAGACGAAGATGTTCGAGCACTGTGTGGTGGCCGGCGGCACGGGAGCGGTGGGGCGGATGTTCGCCGACCGGCTGGCTGCGTCGGGCGCCGAGGTCCTGTGCGTCGACCCCGCGGCGACGGGCCCGGGGGCCGTGGCCGACGACATCTGCGCACCGGGCCCCGCCACCGCCCGCGCCCTGGCGGGCGCCGACCTGGTGCTGCTGGCCGTGCCGGAAGCGGTCGCCCTGGACGCGGTGCGCCCGGTGACCCGGCTGATGCGCACCGGGGCGCTCTTCGCGGACACCCTCTCCGTGAAGGAAGGCGTCGCACGGCGGCTGCGCGCCGAGGCGCCCGGCGTCCAGGCGGTGGGCCTCAACCCGATGTTCGCCCCGTCGCTGCCCCTGCCCGGCCGGCCCGTCGCCGCGGCCGTCGTCACCGACGGGCCCGCCGTACGGGACCTGCTCGCGCTGATCGCCGACTGGGGCGGGCAAGTGGTGGAGACGACTCCGGACGAGCACGACCGGCAGACCGCCGCGCAGCAGGCGGCGACCCACGCCGCCGTCCTCGCCTTCGGTCTCGCCCTCGGCGAGCTGGGGGCCGACGTCGCCGCGCTGCGCGCCACCGCACCGCCCCCGCACCGCACGCTGCTGGAGCTCCTCGCCCGCGTGGCGTCGGGCACCCCGGAGGTGTACTGGGACGTCCAGGCCGCGAACCCGCACGCCGAGGCCGCCCGGCAGGCCGTGGGCCGCGGCCTCGAGCGGCTGGGCCGGGCGGTGGCCGGCCACCGCCCCGAGGCCTTCGAGGCCCTCTTCGACGAGCTGCGGAGCACCCTCGGCGAGCGGAACCTGACCGAACTGGCCGACGCCTGCGCCGACTCGTTCGCCCGGCCGCGCTGACGCCGGGGGCGGCCCCGGCCGCCTCCCCGGTGCGGTCACCGCACGCTGCCGGCCAGCAGCTCGCGGGCCCCGGCCGGGGCGGCGGCCTGCGCCTGGCGCAGGGCGCGCAGCGTGGTGCGGGCCTTGAGGAGCATCTCCTGCACCTCGTCGTCCGGGTCGGACAGGGCGATCACCGCCCCGCCCACCCCGATCGTGGCGGCGTCCTCGGTGGCGACGATCGTCCGGATCACGATGCTGAGGTCGACCGCGCCGCTCAGGGCGAAGTAGCCGAGCGCCCCCGAGTAGACGCCGCGCGCCCCGCCCTCGAGCCGGTCGATGAACTGCATGGTGCGCACCTTCGGCGCCCCGGTCATCGACCCGCCGGGGAACGCGGCCCGTACGGCGGCGGGCCGTGACACACCGGGCGCCAGCCGCCCGCGCACGGTGCTGACCAGCTGGTGCACGGTCGCGTAGGACTCCACGTCGAACAGCTTGGGCACGTGGACGCTGCCGATCTCGCAGACCTGCCCGAGGTCGTTGCGGACGAGGTCCACGATCATCAGGTTCTCGGAGCGGTCCTTCTCCGCCTCGGCCAGTTCCCGGGAGATCGCGGCGTCCTCGGCCGGGGTGGCGCCGCGCGGCCGCGTGCCCTTGATCGGCTTCGACTCGGCGACGCCCTCGGCGTCGATGCGCAGGAATCGCTCGGGCGAGGAGGACAGGACCGCGCCCTGCGGGAACTGCAGGTAGGCGGCGTACGGGGCCGGGCTGATGGCGCGCAGCGCCCGGTAGGCGGTGAGCGGGTCGACGCGGCCCGGCACCCGCAGCAGATTCGTCAGGCAGACCTCGTAGGTCTCGCCGTCGCGGATGAGGCGCCGGCACTCCTCGACGAGCTCCCGGTACGCGGCGGGCTCGTGCCGGAACTCGACGTCCAGCGGGAGCAGTTCGTCCTCGGGCAGCAGGACGACGGGCGGGCCGGGGACGGTGGCGGCCAGGCTCGCGGCGGCCTCGGCGAGCCAGCCCTGTGCCGCGCGGGCGCTCGAGGGACGCCGGGGGTCGCTCAGCGCGAGCAGCCAGGCCCGGTTGTCGGCGTGGTCGAGGGCCACCATGCGGTCCGCGAACAGGAAGGCCCCGTCGGGCAGTTCGGCCGCGTGGGCCCGGTCTCCCCCGGCGTCCGCCTTGGTCTCGTACCCGAGGTAGCCGACGTATCCGAGGTTGAACTGGAAGGGCAGGTCCGGTGCGGCGGGGGTGCGGCGCGCGGACAGCTCGCGCTCCAAATGCTCGAAGAGCGTGCCCGGGCTGTGCCGCTCCTGCCCCGCGTGGTCGCGTACGCGGACGAGGTGCTCGGCGACGTCGTACGTGAGGGTCTCGCCCAGGGGCCCCGTGGGGGCGCCGAGGAAGGTGAAGCGGGACAGGCCCGGGTCGACGCGGCTGCTGTCCAGCCAGAAGCGGGCCGGGGCGTCGCCGAAGAGCGCCTCGAACGCGGCGTCGGCGTCGGGGACCTCGGTCAGCTCCCGCACGTGCAGCCGCAGCCCGCCCGCCTCCCCCGCGACGAGCGGCGCCTCGACGACGGGGCGCACTCCGGGCACCTCGGTGGCGAACGGGGCGCGGCCCCGGGCCCGCAGGCTCAGGTCGCGGAAGTTGGCGAGCAGCCGGTGGCCGTGCTCGCTGCTGATGGACTCCGGATGGAACTGCACACCCCAGCGCGGTGCCTCGCGGTGCCGCACCGCCATCAGCAGGCCGTCGCGCGTCGTGGCGGTCGTCACCAGGGCGGCGGGCGGCCGGTGCACGGTGAGCGAGTGGTAGCGCACCACGCGCAGCGGCGAGGGGACGCCCTCGAACAGGCCGGTGCCGTCGTGCTCGATCAGGCTGGTCCGGCCGTGGACCGGTTCGGGGGCGTGGCCGACCTCGCCGCCGCCGAGCAGGCACAGCGCCTGGTGCCCGAGGCACACCCCGAGCAGCGGCAGGTCCCAGTCCTCGATGACGCGCCGGCTCAGGCCCAGGTCGGTGTCGGTGCCGGGGTGGCCGGGGCCCGGGGAGACGACGATGTTGTCGAAGTCGCGCGGGTCGAGCGCCGCGAAGGCCGCGTGGTCGTCGTTCTTGACGACGACGGGCGGGCGGGCGTTCACCTCGGCCAGCATCTGGAAGAGGTTGTAGGTGAACGAGTCGTAGTTGTCGATCAGCAGGGTTCGTACGGTGCGCACGACTGCCCCCTCGGTCTCAGGCTCGCCGTACGGTCAGCGGGAGGTTCCGCACGCCGAACAGTCCGTCGCGGTGGTAGCGCAGAGGTGCGCCCTCGGTGACGCGCACGTCGGCGTAGCGGTCGAGCAGTGCCTCCAGCGCGATGCGGCCCTCCATGCGGGCGAGCGGCGCGCCGAGGCAGTAGTGGATGCCGTGGCCGAACGCGATCTGCTGCCGGTTGTCCCGTGCGGGGTCGAAGCGCTCGGGGTCGGGGAAGAACCGCTCGTCGTGGTTGGCGGACAGGAGCGAGGGGACGACCATCCGCCCGGCCGGGATGCGGACCCCGGCGATCTCGGTGTCCTGGGTGGTGACCCGCGCCATGACGGTGATCGGCGGGCGCAGCCGCATGACCTCCTCGACGACGGCGGGGATCAGCGTGCGGTCGGCCCGGACGGCGGCCGCGACCTCGGGGTTCTCCTCCAGGCACAGCACCGTGTTGCCGAGCATCATGGACGTGGAGACGTGCCCGGCCATCAGCAGCAGGCCGCCGAACTCGACGATCTGGCGGTCGGTCAGCCGCTCGCCGTCGACCTCGGCGGCGACCAGTCGGGAGATCAGGTCCTCGCCCGGGTTCTTCCTGCGGTCCTCGACGTGGCCGAGAAGGTAGGCGTGCATCGCCTTCATCGGTTCCTTGACGAGCTTCTCGTAGTCCTCGCCCGCGTCGTCCCCGAACTGCATGTCCGCCGGGTCGTCGACCTGCATCGACAGCATCCGCTCGGACCAGGACCGGAACAGGGTGCGGTCCTCGGCCGGGACGCCTAGCAGTTCGGCGATCACGATGACCGGCAGCGGGTAGGCGAAGTCCCCGATCAGGTCGAAGGAGTCCCCCTCGATCCCGTCAAGGAGCTGCCCGGCGAGCTCCACGATGCGCGGCTCCAGCGCCGCGATCGTGCGCGGCGTGAACGCCGTGCTGACGAGCCGGCGCAGGGTGCGGTGGAGCGGCGGGTCGATCACCGAGAGGATCTCCTCGGTGAGCGCCTCGGAGTCGGGGCGCAGCCGGTGCAGTTCGGAGGAGAAGACCGCCGGGTCCGAGGAGACGGCGACCACGTCGGCGTACCGGTGGACGTGGAAGACGCCGTACTCGTCCTCGTGGACGGGGTGTTCGTCCCGCATCTGCCGCAGCCAGCCGAAGAGTCGGTGTCCGCCGTCCTCGACGGTCGGCCGGGGGGCGGGCAGGGTCTTCTGGGCCATCGAGGGGGTCTCCTTCGTGGGGGTGGCGGTCCGGGGTCGCGGCCGGTTCAGCGGCCGGCCGGGGTGGGGGCCGGCTGGAGCGCGTACGGGTCGAGGGCGTCGGCGGGGTGGTGCTCGATCTGAATGCGGCTGCCGAGACCGTGCTCGGCGGCCACCTGGAGGAACACCTCCATGGCCAGCGCGTCCTCGAGGGCGAATCCCGTGGAGTCGAACACGGTCAGCGCGCCGCGCTGCTCGTGGGCCAGGGCCGGTTCGGCCGCCAGCAGGGTCAGCCCCGGTCCGGTCTGGTGCGGTGCGAGCCGCTGGCACTCCCCCTCGCGGTGGGCCTGCTCGGGGTGGTCGGCGGTGACGAACGCCCGGCGCAGCAGCGACAGGGGCAGTTCGGTCTTGCCGACGAGGTCGGCGCCGATCGCGTTGATGTGCAGGTGCTCGCGGTGCGGCCCGTCGGGCAGTACGGGGCCCGCGCCGACGGCCACCGAGGTGGCCGTGGAGACGATGTCCGCCTCGGCGACGATCCGCGCGGGGTCGGCGATCTCCACGTCGAGGCCGGTGAAGGCGGCACGGCGCGCGAAGCTCTCGCGGTGGGCGCGGTCGGTGTCCCACACGAGGACCCGCTCCAGCGGGAACTCCAGGGACAGGGCGTGGAGCTGGGTCACGGCCTGGGCGCCGGCGCCGACGAGGCCGAGCACCCGGCTGTCGGGCGCGGCGAGCAGCCGGCTGGCGACGGCCGCGGCGGCGCCGGTGCGGATCGCGGTGAGGAGCACCCCGTCCATGAGGGCGGTCAGCGCGCCGGTGCTGTCGTCGTAGCGGGCGACGGTGCCGATGATGGTGGGCAGCCCGAAGTGGTGGGGGTTGGCCGGGCTGTAGCCGACGGTCTTGAGGGTGATGCTGTCGCCCGGGTCGCGGTGCGGCATCCATTCGAAGATGCCCTGCACCGGCTCCGCGCGCTCGAACCCGTCGCGCAGCGGGGACAGTTCACGGGCGCCGCGTCCGACGTCGGCGAAGCCTTCGGCGAGCCGGTCGACGACCCGGCGCATGAGGGCGTCGCGTCCGACCGCGGTCACGACGTCCGCGATGTCGTCCCTGCTCAGGACCCAGGTCTCCATCGGGTTCTCCCATTTCTCGGCCGCGCTCGGCATGGCTTTCCCTCAGCCCGTACGTCCGCATCGTGGCCGGACGGGCTGACGTCGCCCTGATCGCCGCCTGACGCGCCGGGCCGCCGCGGCACGCGCGCATCAGCGCCGTGTCAACGCCCCTGCCGAGACTGGGCCGAACCCGAACGGCGGAAGGACGGACGATGCTGGACGGATGCGTTCCCTGGCCCGAGGACCTGGCCGCGCGCTATCGCGAGGCCGGGTACTGGCGGGGCGAGACGCTCGGTGCGCTGCTGCGGCGGTGGGCCGGCGAGTACGGCGACCGGGAGGCCCTGGTCGGCGCGGACGGACGGCGGCGCCTCACCTACCGGGCCCTGGACGCGTGGTGCGACCGGCTCGCCGCGGGCTTCGCGGCGCGCGGGGTGGCGCCCGGTGACCGGGTCCTGGTGCAGCTGCCGAACACCCCGGACTTCGTGGCGGTCTGTTTCGCGCTGTTCCGCCTGGGCGCCCTCCCGGTGTTCGCGCTGCCCGCCTACCGCGACAACGAGATCCGGCATCTGGCCGAGCTGTCGGGGGCGAGCGCCTACGTCGTGCCGGACAGCTTCAACGGCTTCGACCACCGCGCGCTGGCCGTGTCGGTCCGGGACGAGATCCCCGCGATCACGCAGGTGTTCGTGGCGGGCGATCCGGGCGCCCCGGACGCGGGCTGCGTCGCGCTGGCCGATGTGGACGCCGACCCGGTGGAGCTGCCCGAGCCGGACGCCTCGGACGTCGCGTTCTTCCTGCTGTCGGGCGGCACGACGGCGCTGCCGAAGCTGATCCCGCGCACCCACGACGACTACGCGTACCAGACGCGGATCACCGGGGAGATCTGCGGCCTCGACGCCAGCACGGTCTATCTCGCGGTGCTGCCCGTCGAGTTCAACTTCCCGTGGGGCTGCCCCGGCATCATCGGCACGCTGCGGGCCGGCGGGCGCGTCGTGTTCGCCGAGACGCCGCAGCCGCTGGCCTGTTTCCCGCTGATCGAGCGGGAGCGCGTCACCCTGACGTCGGTGATCCCGACCATCGTCCATCTGTGGCTGGACGCCGTCGAGGAGGGCCACGGGCACGACCTGTCCAGTCTGGAGGTCCTCCAGGTGGGCAGCGCCAAGCTGCACGACGAGCTGGCGGAGCGGATCGAGCCGCTCCTGGAGGTGCGGCTCCAGCAGGTGTTCGGCATGGCCGAGGGCCTGCTGACGTTCACCCGGTACGACGACCCGCGCGAGACGGTTCTGACGACGCAGGGCCGCCCGGTCTCCCCCGCCGACGAGATCCGCGTCGTCGACGCGGACGGCGCGGAGGTCCCGGACGGCGCCGTCGGCGAACTGCTCACCCGGGGCCCGTACACGCTGCGCGGCTACTACCGGGCGCCCGAGCACAACGCCACCGCGTTCACCGAGGACGGCTTCTACCGCAGCGGTGATCTGGTGCGGCGCACGCCCGGCGGCGAGATCGTGATCGAGGGCCGGGTCAAGGACGTCGTGATCCGCGGCGGCGACAAGGTCTCGGCCACCGAGGTCGAGGGCCACCTCGCGGCCCACCCGGACGTGCAGCAGGCGGCGGTGGTGGCGATGCCCGATCCGGCGCTGGGCGAGAAGGTGTGCGCGTACGTGATCGCGGCGCCGGGCCGGCCGGCCCCGCGGCTGCCGGTGCTGCGCGAACTGCTGCGCTCGCGCGGCCTGGCGGCGTACAAGCTGCCCGACCGCGTCGAGATCGTCGACTCCTTCCCGCTGACCGGCCTGAACAAGGTCGACAAGAAGGTGCTGCGGGCGCGGATCGCCGACAAGCTGGAGCGGCTCGCGAAGGCGGCGGCGTGAGCGCCGTGGCGCTGGCGGGCGGCACCCACCGGGTGCCGTTCGCCCGCCGCGGCAGCGTCCTCGGCGAGGCCGATCTCGCGGCCCTGGCCGAACTGGTGCGGGCCGAGGGGACGCTGACGTCCGGGGTGTGGCGCGACCGCTTCGAGGAGCGCTTCCGCGAGCGGATCGGCGCCCGGCACGCCCTGACCGTGACGAGCGGCACGGTGGCCCTGGAGCTGGCCACCCGGCTGCTCGACCTCGCCCCGGGCGACGAGGTGATCGCGACCCCGCAGACCTTCCAGGCCACGATCCAGCCGCTGCTCGACCACGACGTCCGCGTGCGGTTCTGCGATGTGGACCCCGACACCCTGAACATGGACCCGGACGTCCTGGAGACGCTGGTCACGGACCGCACCCGGGCGATCTTCCTGGTCCACTACGGCGGCAACCCGGCCGACATGGACCGGATCATGGCGATCGCCCGGCGGCACGGGGCGATCGTCGTGGAGGACAGCGCGCACGGCATCGGCACCCTGTACAAGGGCCGCCATCCGGGGGCGCTCGCCGACATCGGCTGCTTCAGCTTCCACTCGACGAAGAACATCACCACGCTCGGCGAGGGCGGAATGATCACCCTGGCCCGTGACGAGTGGGCGGAGCGGGTGCTGCGCATCCGCGACAACGAGGTGGACGGCGTGTTCACCCCGCGCACGGACGCAGGCGAGGAGCGTCCCGCGCTGCTGCCGTGGATGAAGTTCGCCGACTCGGTGTACCGGCACACGGCGGTCGGCATCCGCGGTGCGGGCACCAACGCCACGATGTCGGAGGCCGCGGCCGCGGTCGGCATGGTGCAACTGGACTCGCTGGACCGCTTCGTGGACCGGCGCCGCTGGATCGCGGGCCGTCTCGACGAGGCGCTCTCCGCGTTCCCCGGGGTGCGTCTGCACCGGGCCGCCCCGGACAGCCGGCACTCCTATCACCTGTACACGTTCTTCCTGACGGCCGGCCGCGAGGTGCGCGAGCACTTCGTACGGGCTGTCGACCTGCTCGGCGTGGAGATCCAGCTGCGCTACTTCCCGCTCCATCTGTCGCCGGAGTGGCGGCTGCGCGGCCACGGCGCGGGCGAGTGTCCGCAGGCCGAACGGGTCTGGTTCGAGGAGCACATGAACCTGCCGTGCCACCCGGGGCTCACGGACGACCAGGTCGACCACCTGGTGACGGCGGTGACCCGGGCGATGCGCGAGGCCTACGAGAAGGCGGGCGCGAAGGCGCACCTGGCCCGCACGGCGTGACCGCACTCCCCACCTGACGAGAGACCGGACAAGCGAAAGGCCCGTACATGCCCTTCATCGACGTCAAGATCTACGACCGCCGGCTGACCCCGGAGACGGAGCGGGCCCTGATCGAGCGGCTGACCCAGGCGACGGTGGACGTCTTCGGCGAGGACGTGCGCGAACAGACCTGGATCGCGCTGACGGGTGTCCCGCCGCAGCGCTGGGGCATCGCGGGAAAGCCGGGCGCCTGACCGCGCTCGCCCGCACACGACGGAACGGGACCGGGCCCGGGGCATCGCGCCCCGGGCCCGTTCTCGTGTGCGGTGCCGCTATCCGGCGGCCGCCGGAGCCTCCGTGGCGGCGGGCGCCTGCTCCTGCGTGGCGGCGGCCCGGTCGGCGAGGTGCAGCAGGGTGCCGGCGAGGAGGCCGCCCGCGAACACGGCGGCGGCGCCGATGAGCTGACTGGTGCTCACCGCGTCCCCGAACGCGTCGTGGACCTGCCGGACGAGGCCCGGGTCGTCACCGGCGTCCGCGAGGGCCACGGCCAGCGACCCGGAGGCACCGACACCGGCCGGGAGCAGCGCCGCGAACCGGGAGCCGAGCACGGCACCGAGCACGGCGACGCCGAGCCCGCCGCCGAACTCGGTCAGCGTGCCCTGGACGCCCGCGCCGACACCGGCCTTGGCCGGCGGGATCGACGACATGATCGAGACGGCCATGGCGGGCATGGCGAGCGCGATGCCGCAGCCCATCAGGACGAGTCCGACGAGCATGCCGCTGTAGTTCGCGTCGGAGCCCGAGCCGAGCACGGCGACCGCCGCGAGACCGGCCGCGAGGAGCGTCATCCCGAGCGCGATGGAGCGTGCCGCGCCGAGCTTGGCGAGGAGCTTGGCGCCGATGCCCGCGAGGTTGAGGCAGACGATGGTCAGGGCGAGCGGCGCGGTGCGCAGCCCGGCCTGCAGGGCGTCGTAGCCGAGGACGAGCTGGAGGTGCTGGGTCAGCAGGAACAGCGAGCCGGCCATGCCGAGGGCCACGAGCAGGCCGCCCGCGATCGCCCCGTTGAAGCGGCGGCTGCGGAAGAAGCTCATGTCCAGCATCGGGTGCGGCACCCGCAGTTCCCAGCGCACGAAGACGAACAGGGCGATCACGCCGATACCGGCCGGCACCAGGACGCGGGCGGAGCCCCAGCCGTGCTCGGGCCCGGAGATGATCGCGTAGACGACGCCCACCATGCCGAGCGTGGACAGCACCGCGCCGACGAGGTCGGGCCGGTCGCCCTGCGGGTTCTTGGTCTCGGGCACGAGACGGGCGACGGCCACCAGGCCGAACAGGGCGACGGGGATGTTGATGAGGAAGATGGATCCCCACCAGAAGTGGTCGAGCAGGACACCACCGAGCAGCGGTCCCGCGGCGAAGCCGAGCGAACTGACGGCGCCCCACAGGCCGATGGCCTTGGGCCGCTCGTCGTCCTCGAAGACCTGCATGATCACGGCGAGGGTGGTGGTGGCGAGCAGGGCGCCGCCGATGCCCATGCCGGCGCGGGCGGCGATGAGCTGCCCGGAGGACTGGGCCAGGGCGGCGGCGCCGGATCCGAGGCCGAACAGGACGAGTCCGGTCATGAGCATCAGCTTGCGGCCGTAGCGGTCGGCGAAGCTGCCCGCGGTGAGCAGGAGTCCGGACTGCACGAGCGCGTAGGCGTTGACCATCCACTGGACGTCGGCGGTGGTCGCGCCCAGGTCCTCGGTGAGCACCGGGATGGCGACGTTGAGGACGGTGTTGTCGAGCAGGACGACGAGTTGGGCCAGGCAGATCACCCCCAGGATGACCCAGCGCCGCGGATCGCGTTGTGCCGTTGTCTCCGGCTGGGTGCTGTGCAAGGAAGTTCCTCCTGGGGGGTGGGGGCCCACAGGTCGTCTCACGGGCCCGGAGTGTTCGGTTGCGACCGGGCGCGCAGGCCCGGTGTCCTGGGCCGGCCGGGCGTCAGGGCTCCCTGCCCTGGTGCCCGATCCGGGCGGCGTTCCCGGCGCGTGGGCCGTGCACGCCCTCCGCTCTGAGGGTGTCGAGCGTGGCCGGCGCGGCGAGTCTGGGCAGCAGCAACTGCCAGAAGCGGGTGAGGGTGCGGTACGAGAGCCAGGTGGCGTCCCGCGCTCCGAGCACCTCGAAGCCCACGGTCGCGGCGACGACGGCGAGCATCACGTCCTGCGCGGGCACGCTCTCGGTGAGCGTGCCGTCGCCGTCGGCGCGCTTGAGAACGCCCTCGACCCAGCGGCGCCATTCGACCCGCAGGTCGCGCTCGCCGGCGTAGGACTGGTCGCTGCTCAGGCAGAAACCGGCCCGCAGGACGACGTCCTCGCGCAGCCCGCGGGCCAGGTCGTGGGTGGCGTCCACGAGGCACTGCAGGGCGTTGGGGTCCTCCGTTCCGCGCTGGGTGACCTGGTCGAGGCGCCGCTCGGCCGCCTCTTCGACGGCGTCGGCGAGTGCGGCCTTGCTGGCGAAGTGGAAGTGCAGCGCTCCGTTGCTCACCCCGGCCCTGCTGCTGATGGTGGTCAGGGAGGCGACGCTGAAGCCTTCGCAGTCGAAGACCTCGGCGGCGGAGTTGACCAGTGCCTCGCGTGTGCGCAGGGCACGTTCTTGTTTTGCCATGACGGTGCTCCGTTACTGCGGCGGGTTGCCGTGCTTGCGGGACGGCAGATCGGCGTGCTTGGTGCGGAGCATCGCCAGGGACTTGATGAGGACCTCGCGGGTCTCGGCGGGGTCGATGACGTCGTCGACCAGTCCGCGCTCGGCCGCGTAGTAGGGGTGCATGAGCTCGGACTTGTACTCCTTGACCATGCGGGCCCGCATGGCCTCGGGGTCCTCGGCGTCCGCGATCTGCCGGCGGAAGATCACGTTGGCCGCGCCCTCCGCGCCCATCACCGCGATCTCGTTCGTCGGCCAGGCATACGTGAGGTCGGCGCCGATGGACTGCGACTCCATGACGATGTACGCGCCGCCGTACGCCTTCCTGAGGATGAGGGAGACCCTCGGCACGGTCGCGTTGCAGTAGGCGAAGAGGAGTTTGGCTCCGTGCCGGATGATCCCGCCGTGCTCCTGGTCGACACCGGGAAGGAACCCCGGGACGTCGAGGAGGGTCACCAGAGGGATGTTGAAGGCATCGCACATCTGGACGAAGCGGGCAGCTTTTTCGCTCGCCTCGATGTCCAGGACGCCGGCCAGCGACTGCGGCTGGTTGGCGACGATGCCGACGACCTGGCCGTCGAGGCGGGCCAGGGCGCAGATGATGTTGCGGGCCCAGCGCTCGTGGATCTCGAGGTAGTCGCCGTCGTCGACGAGTTCCTCGATGACCTTGGTCATGTCGTAGGGGCGGTTGCCGTCGGCCGGGACGAGGTCGAGGAGGACCTCGGAGCGGCGGTCGGCGGGGTCGTCGGAGGCGACGGTCGGGGGGTTCTCGCGGTTGTTCTGCGGGAGCATCGACAGGAGGTAGCGCACCTCGGCGATGCAGGTCTCCTCGTCGTCGTACGCGAAGTGGGAGACGCCGGAGGTCTCGGCGTGCACGTCCGCGCCTCCCAGCCCGTTCTGGGTGATCTCCTCGCCGGTGACCGCCTTCACCACGTCCGGACCCGTGATGAACATCTGCGAGGTCTCACGGACCATGAACACGAAGTCGGTGAGCGCCGGGCTGTAGGCGGCGCCACCCGCGCACGGGCCGAGCATCACGGAGATCTGCGGGATGACACCCGAGGCGCGGGTGTTGCGCTGGAAGATGCCGCCGTAGCCGGCGAGCGCGGAGACGCCCTCCTGGATGCGGGCGCCCGCGCCGTCGTTCAGGGAGACCAGCGGGGCACCGGCCGCGATGGCCATGTCCATGATCTTGTGGATCTTCGTCGCGTGGGCCTCGCCCAGCGCACCGCCGAAGATCCGGAAGTCGTGCGCGTACACGAACACCGTGCGGCCCTCGACCGTGCCCCAGCCGGTGATCACACCGTCCGTGAACGGCTTCTTCGCCTCCAGGCCGAAACCGACCGCGCGGTGCCGGCGCAGCTGCTCGACCTCGTTGAACGAACCCTCGTCCAGCAGCAGCGCGATCCGCTCCCGAGCCGTCAGCTTCCCCTTGGCGTGCTGCGCCTCGGTCGCCTTCTCGCTCGGGCCGGCCAGAGCCTGCTCACGGATCGCGTGCAGCTCCGCCACGCGCCCACGCGCGTCGGCGGGCTCGTCGGCAAGCCGCTCGAGGGCAGTCGTCATGTGAGGTCCCTCCCTCTGACAAGGCCGAGATACTCCCCGCCCGGGTCCATGTAAGTGACAGTAACAAACCGCCTGAGCGGTTTAAAGATGCGTGCTTGAGAGCCGCTCGAGACAGCTGCGCTCAGCGCCAACTCCCGGGCGAGAGATAGCCCGCCGGCCGTCGCCACCAGCAGGAACCGGCCCTTGCCGATTCAACTTCGACCGGCTGCGGCACGGGGGCCAGGGACAGCAACACCGCGGTCAGAGCAGCAAGTTCGTCCTCGTTCGCCCGCCCTCGCTCGATACGGAGCACGGTTTCGACACCACTCATGGACATGCGCCTCCTCGTTCGAACCGTCAGCCCACGGTCGGCCCGAACGCTCGAAAGTCGCTCCGGGATCGCTCGAGAGCCGCCGCAGGGCTGCCTCAGCCGAGGTTTCACCCGGGAAAGACCGCACGTCAGGGCTCGATCGAGGCAAAAAGGGCGCACCTGGGCCGATCTGAGCGGAGCGTGATCATCCATTTCTTGCGAGGCCGAGCTTGCGAGTACGGCTAGAAATTAAACCGGGTGGTCTGTATCTTCCTGGAGCAGCGAGACGCCCGCATCTGGCCTAACCGCACAGGGGGAACCATGTCCATCACCACGTTCCGCACCGAAGAGATCGCGATCGACACCACCATCGCCCCGGCTCGCGGCACGGAGGCCGGTCGAGACGCGGCCCCCCTCACCGCGGCGACCGCCGCCCCGTCGATCACCGTCCCCCGGGAGCTCGTCCACCGGACCCAGCTCTGCGAGGTACTGCTCACCGACTGGAGCCGCACGGACGACAGCCACTTCACCGTGGCGGGCCGCTGGATGCTCGACCACCGCATGTTCACGAACATCCAGGGCCGACACGACCCCCTGATCGCTGCCGAAACCTTCCGTCAGGCCGCGATCCTGCTCGCGCACGCCGAGTTCAACGTCCCGCTCGAGCACCACTTCCTGATGTGGGACCTCTCCGTCGAGGTCAGCCCGGAGGGCCTGTACACCGGTGACGACACCACGGCCGTGGAGATCGAGATGAGCTGCCACGACGTCACCTGGCGGCGTGGCTCGGCCTCCAGCATCCGGTACACCGCCGTGTTCCGTCGCGACGGGCAGATCGTCGCGACGGCGAGCGGCACCTGCACCTGCGCCTCGCCCGCGGTCTACCGCCGGCTGCGTGGCGAGCGGCTCGACACCCCGGTCCGTCCGCTGCCGCTGGTGGCTCCGACGGCCCCGCAGAACGTGGGCCGGACCTCCCCGATGGATGTCGTCCTGGCCCCCACCGACGACCCGCACAGCTGGATCCTGCGCGCCGACACCCGGCACCCGGTGCTCTTCGACCACGAGGTCGACCACATACCTGGCATGGTGCTGCTCGAGGCCGCCCGGCAGGCCATGGTCGCGGAGCTCGGTCAGAACGCCTTCCTCCAGGCGATGAACAGCGAGTTCAAGCGCTACGTCGAACTGGACACTCCCTGCTTCCTGGAGGTCGATCGCATCGCCGCGGCCGAAGGCCTGGAGGCGGTGCGGGTCACGGGGCGCCAGGGCGAGGACGTCGTGTTCGCGGCGGACGTGACCGCGGTCCGCGTACCGGCCGTGTGAGCGAACCGGAACCCAGGGCCCCGCGCACCTCGCGCGGGGCCCTTTCCTCATGCCGCGAACGCGGACAGGTGGTCGCGGACCCAGTCCGCGTAGGAACGGGCCGGACGGCCCGTCACCTCGCGGATCGCGTCGTCCACGCCGGCTTTGGCGCCCCGCAGCTGCCGCGCCGCGCTGTCCAGCAGGGCCTCGACGAGCGGGGCGGGACGGCTCCCGCTCATCAGGGCGCGGGCCTCCTCGAGAGCGAGCTCCTCGAAGCGCAGTTCCACGCCGAGCTGCCGGCCCAGCTCGGCCGTCTGCCGGGCCGCGGTCATCGCCTCCGGGCCGGTCAGGGTGTAGGCGCGGCCCGCGTGCCCCTCCTCGGTCAGGACGCGTACGGCGACATCGGCGATGTCGCGCGGATCGACGCAGGAGTTGGGGGACGTGCCGTACAGCGCCCGGACCACACGGTCGGTACGCACCGTCGGTGCCCAGGAGAGCGTGTTGGACATGAAGGCACGCGGACGCAGCAGAGTCCATTCCATTCCGGAGTCGCGCAGCAGACGCTCGCTGTCGCGCTGCCACCTGGTGATGACGTCATCGGCCCCGGGGTCCGAGACGGCCGCCGCGGACAGCTTCACCACACGACGCACGCCCGCCCCGCGGGCCGCGTCGACGAACCGCTCGTCGTCGCCGTCCATCCGGCTGGTGACCAGAAAGGCCGTCTCCACACCGGCCAGTGCCCGGGCGAGCGAGGCGGTGTCACCGTAGTCCCCCGAGACGACCTCGGCTCCGGCATGTGCCCCTGTCACACGCAGAGGATCGCGGGCAAGGATCCGCACGGGCCGGTCGCGGGGCAGCCGACCGACCAGTTCCCGCCCCACCGTGCCTGTCGCTCCGGTCACCAGAATCACGGACATGTCCCCCTCTGTCGTTGCCAGACCTTCACATGGTCCGCATATTCACACCCCTCGACAGGGCTGCGTGAAGCAGGTCGCGCTGTAATATACAAACTGGACGGTTTTTTTGAGTCGAGAAGTCTCGGCTCGGCGCTCACGTAGTGAAGGTGGCCGACATGGCGAAGCAGGACCGGGCGATCCGCACCCGGCAGTCGATCCTTTTGGCTGCCGCCGGCGTCTTCGAGGAACGCGGCTACCAGGCGGCCACGATCAGCGAGATCCTCGCCGCGGCCGGTGTGACCAAGGGTGCCCTGTACTTCCACTTCCAGTCCAAGGAGCACCTCGCCCAGGGCGTACTGGCCCAGCAGGACCTGGAGATGGCCCTGCCGCGGAACTGCAAGGTGCAGCAGGTGGTGGACATGGGCATGCTGCACGCCTACCGGCTGCAGAGCGACCCCATGGTCCGTGCCGCGGTCCGGCTCTCGCTCGACCAGCAGGCCCAGGAGCTGGACCGCAGGGGCCCGTTCATGCGCTGGAGCGACTCGATCCGCGAGTGCCTCCAGACCGCGCAGACCCAGGGCGAGCTGCTGCCGCACGTCGTCCCGCACGAGAGCGCCGAGGTCATGGTGGGCGCCTTCGCGGGCGTCCAGGCCATGTCCCAGACCGTGTGCGACTACCAGGACCTCCAGCACCGCATCTCCAGCCTCCTGCGGCATCTGCTGCCCAGCATCGTCGTGCCCTCGGTCCTGGCCGCCGTCGACCTCGGCGAGAACCGGGGCGAGAAGGTCTTCAACGAGATGCGTGGGCTGCGTCAGCAGGAAGAGGAGCTGGTCCCGGCCGTCAGCTGACGGCCGGGACGGGTGCGCCCGCCGGGCGGCGTCCCAGACCCAGATAAGCGGTCAGCGCCGTGTCCAGCGCGTCGCCGTCGGAGGCCCAGCCGATGTATCCGTCGGGCCGCACCAGCAGAGCGTCACAGGACAGTTCGGGCGTCGCGGCCGCGTGGACGACGCGCACCGCGCCGGCCCAGTCCCGGGCCTGCTCCGCGTAGCGGCTGCCGCGTTCGCCGAGCAGCAACAGCACCGGCCTGCCCGGACGGAGCAGGCCGATGACATCGGTGACCCCTTCCTCCGTGGTCAGCGACACGTTCTGAAGAAACCTTCCTTCCTGTGCCGACGAACAGCCGGCGCGCAGGGGCAGCACCGTGTCCTGGGCGCTGATCATGGCGGCCAGACCCTGCTCCGATCCCTTGGCGAGGAGGTCGCCGAACAACTCCCGCAGCGGGTCGAGTTCGGCCCCGGGCCGCATCAGGGCGAGCTGGGCCCGTGTGTTGTCCACGACCCGCTGTGCGGCCGGCCTGCGCTCCTGGTCGTAGGTGTCGAGCAGCCCCGCCCCCGCCCCGCCGAGCACGGTCAGCGCCAGCTTCCAGCCGAGGTTCACCACGTCGAGCAGACCGGTGCTCAGGCCCTGGCCGCCGATCGGGAAGTGCACATGGGCCGCGTCACCGGCGAGCAGAACCCTGCCGGAGCGGTAGGCGTGAGCGACCCGGGAGAAGTCGCTGAACCGGCTGAGCCACCGCGGGTCGCTCATGCCGATGTCGCGTCCGGCGATCCAGCTGACCTCACGGCGCAGCTCGTCGAGCGCCAGCGGCCGGTGCCGGTCGGCGTGCTCGCCCTGGCAGTTGAGCGTGCGCAGATGAAGCGCCCCGTCCGGTGCGCCCTTGGCGACGATCCAGCCGCGCCGGGTACGGTGCCAGCCTTCCCGCAGGTCATCGGCGTGCCGCAGGCGCACTCGGCCCATCATGGCCGACACGGTCGCCGGATATGTGTCCGAGCCGATTCCCGCCAGCTCCCGTACGGTGCTGCGGGCACCGTCGGCCCCGACCAGGTACCCGGCACGCCAGCTCCACCGCCCGCCGGGCCCGGTGGCGGTGATGCGGACGGCGTCCTGCTCCTGCACCACGTCCGTCACCGACAGCCCCCGCAGCACCCGCGCGCCCGCCGCCCTGGCCCGCGCCTCGAAGGCCCGCTCCAGATCGGCCTGCGCGCATTTGAGGACCGGCTCCGGCTCGCCTTCGGGCGCCGATATCTCGAGCCCGGGTATCCCGGCGAAGTGGAAGGGTCTGGAGGCCGCTCCCCCGGCGGACACCAGGCCCGTCAGATGTCCGCGCCGCACCAGGCACTGCACCGACCGTGCATGCAATGTGGTCGCCTTGGGCCGCCGGGACACCGAGGTCCGTGACTCCACGACCAGGGTCCGCACTCCGTACTCGGCCAGTTCGGCAGCCAGGCACATCCCGACCGGCCCCCCACCGACTATCGCTACCTGCACATGCGTCCGACTCGACACCCGTCATCCCCCTGCCGGTTCGTGTCTCTGCTGCTCACATGGGCTGCACTCGAGCTGAAAATATACCGGGGAGCCGGTTTTTTTTAAAGCTCCAGGAATGATTCCTCCAACATCCGTCGGGGCCGCGCCCTCGGGCCGCTGCGGTGGCGGGCGAAGTCCCGGCCTTTTCTGCGTGACGAAGGACGGTTGGTCCACCCTTGGAGCGCTGGGCCTCGTCGCGAGACCCGGTCCGGGTTAAGGCGTACGTAATCGAGGGAGCCGGCGTCCTCGAGCCGGACCAACTCCCGCTCGTGGCCAGTCTCGTCCTCGGTGATTCAGAGAGCTCACGCTCGCTCCTCACAGGCGGTCAGCGCCAGGCCGGGGTAGTACTTGCGCTGGTTGGACAGGATCATGGCGTGCGGCGAGTCCAGGCCCAGGAGTTCCCGGACCCTGACCGCGAAGGCGCGGGACGAGACGGGGGACGCCCCTTCATTCCCGCACCACTTCCTGTAGGTGACATACAGCCCCGCCTGCTCCGTCCGCTCTCCGGTCTCCAGGGCGCAGGACTCGCTCAGGAAGCGTCCGGTGTGGTCCTCGGTGTCCGCGTACGCGGTGGTGGCGATCCGGACGCGTTCGGGCCCGGTGAGGTCCTTCTCCCCGCCCAGATAACGGCGCGCCCCGTCGATCAACCAGCCCAGGATCCCCGGCCCTTCCTCGGTGACGAGGATGTCCGCGAGGTTGTCGATCCTCCGCTCGTCGGAGACGACCCGCTCGAACGGGATGAGCCGCATACGGCGCCAGAACGCGAACCCGCCCGTCCCCACCTCGGGGCGGTGGTTGCCCACCAGCCAGAGCTTGTGGGTGGGCTGGAAGCTGAAGAAGTCCTGCCGCATCCGCCGCGCCTTGATCCGGTCACCACCCGTCAGCAGCTTCACCCGCGCCTCATCGAACCGGTCGCCCGGTTTGATTTCATGACAGACGACGATCCTGCGGCCGTGGAGCTCGGCCAGATCCGTGGGGTGACCGTCATAGGGGCGGGACATGAGGAAGCCGGGCGGCGCCGCGTCCGCGTAGTCCCCCATCAGCTTCATCACCACGTCGAGGAGGACGGACTTGCCGTTCTTGCCGGCACCGAAGAGGAACGGGAGCACCTGGCCGCCGACGTCACCGGTGACGGAGTAGCCCAGCATCAGCTGGAGGAAGTCGATCATCTCGCGGCCCTCGGCGTCGTCGCCGAAGGTGTCGCCGAGGAAGCGGTCCCACAGCGGCGTCGGCACGGATGCCGGGGCCACCTGCGTGGAGCGGGAGTGGAAGTCGTGGTCCGGGTCGGGCGTACGGACCACGCCGGTGCGCAGGTCGACGATGCCGCCGGGCGTGCACAGGGCGTACGGATCACCGTCCAGCTGGGCGGCGTTGAGCACCATGCCGGGTGCGGTCCTGGCCTGCGCGAGCATGGCGTTCATGCCGATGGTGCTCAGGGCCCGGCGCCGGTGCTCGTGCAGTTCCTGCGCGGTGAACCGACCACGCGGATCATGGTCGGCTAATGCCTCCGCGAGATCTCCCGCCGCCCATAACACCGTGTCGTCCTGATCCGCGTGCCAGCGGCCGCCGTTCCAGCGGTACCAGCCGAGTTCCGGCACGTACCGGAACTCGCGCGCATGGGTCCTCACGAACAGTTTCGCGCTGCCGCGGTCGGTCAGCGTCTCGGGGAGCCTCGCGTCGCGTTCGGCCACGTCGATCAGTGCGTGGTGCCCGTTGCTCATACCTGACCCGCGGCAGTAACAGCGTGATCAGACGCCATGTGCACCCCCCGTGCAACGATCAAATACCCAACGGCTCGGACACATTAGCGAAGCAGAAGAAACGCAGGCGTCCGATGGGGAAAGCTTGACGATGCGGTGGGCGACATCGCGACAGTCGCTGCCGCACGCTCGCCGACCGTCGGGCAGGTGGCTTCCCGCCACCCCACTCCCCCACAAAGGTGCAGGTCAGCGGCGTGAAGACACCCGCTCTCAGCGACCGAAGCGACTCAGGCCATATAGATGTACCGCGCACGCTCACACCTGGGAGTACCGGTCACGCCCCCGGTCACACCTTCGGTCGCTGTCGGCCCATGATCCCCGAAAAGGCCTCTGACCTGCGCTTTCATCCGCGCAAGACCACAACCACCGGCATATGCAGCGACTCAAGCGACTCTGTACCGAGGTTGTAGCCACGGCGTACGCGCCATCCGCGCACGCCTGCTCAGAGCGGCAGCTGCGTCCCGATCTCGCGCATGGCTGCCGACGGCGGCCCGCCCTCCGAACGCTCGGTCTTGTACCCCTTGACGCGAGGCGCGATGGTCCCGGGATCGACGGCCTCGGCGGGCGCGCCGGTGGCGTAGAGACCCTCGGGGTCGGTGTCGCGGTCGTGCGGGAGCAGCCAGAAGACGCGGCGGCGGAAGGTGCCCGAGGAACGGGAGGCCTTGGCCTTGGGACCGAGGACGGCGTAGCCGACCATGCGTCCGTCGCGGTGGTAGGCGGGCTTGCCGCGCCGGCTGGAGAGCCGGTCCAGGCTCTGGCGTACGTAGTCGAGGGAGCTGACGTCCTCGAGCCAGACCAGCTCCTGCTCGTGGCTGATCTCGTCCTCGGTGATCAGGGAGCTCATGCGGTGGCTTCCCTCTCCTCGTCAGTGAGCAGTCCGATGCCCGGGTAGTACTTGCGCTGGTTGGACAGGATCATCTCCTTGGGCGAGGCGAGTCCGGCCAGTTCGCGGGCGCGCGCCGCGAACGCGCGAGAGGACATGGCGGGCGCACCCTCATTGTGGCACCACGTCTTGTACGCGGCGTAGAGTCCCGCCTGCTCGGCGCGGAGTTCGGGAGCGAGGCTGCAGCACTCCTCGAAGAAGCGTCCGGTGTGGTCCTCGGTCTCCGCGTACGCGGTGGTGGCGATGCGGACGCGTTCGGGCCCGGTGAGGTCCTTCTCCCCGCCCAGATAACGGCGCGCCCCGTCGATCAACCAGCCCAGGATCCCCGGCCCTTCCTCGGTGACGAGGATGTCCGCGAGGTTGTCGATCTTCCGCTCGTCGGAGACGACGCGTTCGAACGGGATGAGCCGCATGCGGCGCCAGAACGCGAAGCCGCCGGTGCCGACCTCGGGGCGGTGGTTGCCGAGCAGCCAGAGCTTGTGGGTGGGCTGGAAGCTGAAGAAGTCCTGCCGCATCCGCCGCGCCTTGATCCGGTCTCCGCCCGTGAGGAGCTTGACGCGGGCCTCGTCGAACTTGTCGCCGTGCTTGACCTCGCTGCACACGATGACGCGGCGGCCGTGCAGTTCGGCGAGATCGGTGGGGTGGCCCTCGTAGGGGCGGGACATGAGGAAGCCGGGCGGGGCCGCGTCCGCGTAGTCGCCGAGCAGCTTCATGAGGACGTCGAGGAGGACAGACTTGCCGTTCTTGCCGGCGCCGAAGAGGAACGGCAGGACCTGGCCGCCGACGTCTCCGGTGACGGAGTAGCCCAGCATCAGCTGGAGGAAGTCGATCATCTCGCGGCCCTCGGCGTCGTCGCCGAAGGTGTCGCTGAGGAAACGGTTCCAGCGCGGAGGGTTGCCGTGGTGCGGGCCGACGCTCGTGGAGCGGGAGTGGAAGTCCTTGTCCGGGTCGGGCGTCTTGATCAGCCCGGTGCGCAGGTCGACGATGCCGTCCGGGGTGCACAGGGCGTACGGGTCGGCGTCGAGGCGGGCGGCGTTGAGCACGATGCCGGGCGCCGACTTGGCCTGGGTGAGCATCGCGTTGATGCCGGTCGTGGACAGGGCGCGGCGGCGGTGCTGCTGCAGCGCGCTGGTCGTGAACACGCCGCGGGCGTCGTGCGTGGCGATGTTCTCCGCCAGGTCGCCGGCGGCCCACAGGACGGTGTCGTCCTCGTCGATCTGCCAGCGGGTCGTGTCCCAGCGGTACCAGCCGATGCCCGGGACGTGCCGGTAGTCGTTGGCGTAGAGCTTGACGAACAGCTTGGCGTTGCCGCGGTCGGTGAGGGTGTCGGGCAGCAGCCCCGCGGCGGTCGCCTCGGTGCTCGCGGTGGGGGAACCATCGGCCTGGGCGGGCAGGGGCACGCCTCCCTGGTTGCGGATCTGGGCGGCCACGGCTGCGGGGTCGAAGTCGAAGAGGGTCTCGTTGCCGGGAGACGTCACGGGCGTCCTCCAGCGGCGTAGAGGGGCTTCAGGAGACCTGCGGCGAGGCCGCTGGCAATGATCTGCTCGGAGCGCCTGTCCTGCCCTGGACGGGCCGCTGAGGCCGTTTCCCGCAGGGCCCGTTCGGCTTCCTCGCGGGACAGCCGTCCGGCCGCGACGAGACCGCCCAGGGTGAAGGCGGCTCGGTTGAGGACGTCGGAGAAGCCGGCGCCCTCGGAGACCTGGCCACAGGCGGCGACCGGGGCCAGCACCGAGGTGAGCGTGTTGCCCGTGCGGGCGCGCCCTCCCCCGGCGGCGAGCACGGCCTGCTGCGCCCGCGGCGGTACGGGCCGGGGCGCGGGGATGTTGGCGGCGGGCAGGTGCCCGGTGCGCTCGAGCTCCTGGGCGAGCCACAGCGGCAGCGCCGCGGGCTCCCTGGTCTCCCCGACCGCGGTGTACGTGCCCGCGTGCGTGGTGGTGCCCGGAGCGATGATGTAGCCCCCGTGGGCACGGACGTCGACCTGCCAGGCGAGCGCGCGCCCGGTGCTGGATCCGGTGGAGCACTGCCAGCGCCGGTTGTCCTCGGCCCGGTACCAGACGTGCAGGCCGCCGGAGGGCGTGCGCACGCGCAGGGTGCCGGTGTCCTCGGCCGGGCTCTGGTGGCCCCGCAGAGCGGCGAGCACGCCCAGCGAGTGGAAACCGGTCGCCAGGCCGGTCAGGTCCACGTGGTCGGCGATCGGGATGCCCGGCAGGACCCGGTCCCGGCTCGGGGCGGGCGCCGGATGGGCGTCGATGTCGATCACGACCAGGCCGGCCGGACCGCAGGCGACGCCGACCCCGAAGTCGGGGTGCTGCGTCCACCACTGCTGGATGCGGCGCTGGTCGAGCGTGGCGGCGTGGAACCCGTGGCACCAGCGACCCAGCGGCAGGCAAGCGCAGTCCGCGGGCGCGTGGGCGGAGTTCCGGCAGTTCTCGCAGTTGCCCGCGGGGGTCTTGCGTCCGGGGGCCAGCGGATGGACCGGCCAGCCCCGGCGGGCGCACCAGCGGGCAGTGGCCCACGGCAGCTCGGAAACTGAGGGATCAGAGACGAACCGGCGTGAGTCGCTGCGAGGAGAACGCAGCTCAGAAGGCATCCACATCCCCTATCAGCGACCGAAGCGACTCAACGACGGACACAGACTAGCGAACGTGGCCGGTCAGGCCGTGGAGCACAGGCAAAGAGCCGTCCTCGGCCGTGTCGGTGGGCCCGTTTCCGCCCGTCTCCGCACCGTCAGCGACTGAAGAAACACGCGCAGCGACTGAAGCTCTTCGGTCGCTGTTTCAGTCGCTCCGAAAAACCGCAGGTCACAGCCCTGGAAAACCCAAAACAGCGACTGAAGCGACTCAAGGCTTCTATATATGACGCACACACGCACGCGCTAGCTTCCTGATATACCCGGATGTTGAGTCGCTTCAGTCGCTATCCCGGGCCCACCCCTTGTCTGAGCTGGGCTTTCTTCCAGCGACTGAACAGCGACCGAAGAGTCGCTCAGTCGCTGTTCTTCAGTCGCTGTTCCCGAAAACGCCCTCGGAGGGCAGCGACTGAAGCTCCGCAGCGACTGAACAGCGACTCAAGGGCAGCGACTGAAGGACCCGGAACAGCGACCGAAGGCAGCGACCGAAGAACCGCTAGTGAAAAACAGCTAGCACCCGACCACTACGCCGCCCCCGGCCGCCGCTCCTGCTGCGCTTGCTTTTGTGGTTCTGACCTCAGAGTCGCTTCGGTCGCTTCAGTCGCTGCCCCACTCCCCCACTCCCCCGCTCTCCCGGCCCTCCGGGTCCCCCACTCCCCCGCCCCCGGCAGGCGGCTGGACAGATCACGGCTCACGGGCGACTAGGCTTTCGACCGTGGTGGACACTCAGTACGAAGACCTGTTGAAGCACGTGCTCACGTCGGGGACGGCCAAGGCCGACCGGACGGGCACCGGTACCCGGAGTGTCTTCGGGCACCAACTGCGCTACGACCTCTCGCAGGGATTCCCCCTGGTCACCACCAAGAAGGTGCACCTCAAGTCGATCGTGTACGAGCTGCTGTGGTTCCTGCGCGGCGACTCGAACGTCGGCTGGCTCCAGGAGAACGGCGTCAGCATCTGGGACGAGTGGGCCGACGAGAGCGGCGAGCTCGGCCCCGTCTACGGCGTCCAGTGGCGCTCCTGGCCCACCCCCGACGGCCGGCACATCGACCAGATCAGCCAGGTCCTCGACACGCTGAGCAACGACCCGGACTCCCGCCGCATGATCGTGTCGGCCTGGAACGTGGCGGAGCTCGACAAGATGGCGCTCGCCCCGTGCCACGCCTTCTTCCAGTTCTACGTCGCCGACGGCAAGCTCTCCTGCCAGCTGTACCAGCGCAGCGCGGACCTGTTCCTCGGCGTCCCGTTCAACATCGCCAGCTACGCCCTGCTCACGCACATGGTGGCCCAGCAGACGGGCCTCGAGCCCGGCGACTTCATCTGGACCGGCGGCGACTGCCACATCTACGACAACCACGTCGAGCAGGTCACCAAGCAGCTGTCCCGCACCCCGTACGCGTTCCCTGAGCTGAAGCTGCACAAGGCGGACTCGATCTTCGACTACGCCTACTCCGACGTCGAGGTGCTCGGCTACCAGCACCACCCCGGCATCAAGGCCCAGGTCGCCGTATGAGCGCCACGAACGGTGCGGGCAGCGCGAGCGGCGTGCAGGGCGTCGGCCTCATCTGGGCCCAGACGCCCGCCGGCGTGATCGGCGCGGACAACGGGATCCCCTGGCACCTCCCCGAGGACCTGGCCCACTTCAAGGCCACCACCCTCGGACAGCCCGTGATCATGGGCCGCCGGACCTGGGACTCGCTGCCCGTCCGCTTCCGCCCCCTCCCGGGCCGCCGCAACATCGTGCTCACCAGAGACCCTCAGTGGGCCGCAGAAGGCGCTGAGCGCACCGCCTCCGTCCCCGAGGCCCTCGCCCTCGCGAACGGCCCCGCATGGGTCATGGGAGGCGGCGAGATCTACCGCGCAGCCCTGCCGCACGCCACGCGGCTGTCCGTCACCGAGGTCGACACGACCGTCGACGGCGACACCCACGCCCCCGTACCGGGCCCGGAGTGGAAGATCACCGAGGACGGCGACTGGCAGACCTCGACGACCGGCCTGCGCTACCGCATCCGCCTGTACGCCCGCTCGTAGCCCATCTGGGCAGGGGCAGGGGCTAGGCGGCGAACCCGATCGCGGTCACGTACTCGTACTCGCCCCACTGAGAGCCCAGATCGACGACGACGTCGTTCACCCACGCCTCGTCCAGCGCACCCTCGTCACCGGCCGCCCAGGCCTCCACGATCCGGTCCCAGCGGCGCACGTTCAGGGTGCGGTAGTCGATGACGCGCTGGCGCGGGCGCGGCACCTGCGACTGGTTCAGCGGATGGAACTCCACGCGTGTGCCCCGGCCCTGACGGTTCAGACGGGCCAGCAGGTGCCGGGAGACGTTCGCCCGGCGCACCGTGAGGTACGCGGCGTCGATCCGCTCCAGGTTCTGCCGCGTCGGCTGCCGCTTGCCGTCGAGCCACGCCTTCAGCGTGCGGTCCGTGACGGTCAGCCCTGCGTCCCGCGCGGCGGCCCGGGCGTGCGGGGTACGGGTCAGGTAGTGCAGGCGCGCCATGAGGCCACGACGGGCCGTGACGGGCGTCGCGATGAACCCGGCGAGCCGGTCCAGCTGCCGCGCCACGGCCTCGTGCCCCTTGATGCCCTGGGCGCCGTACTTGCCGAACTCGAGGTTCCTGTCCGGCATGAGCGGGCCTTTCGTGGAAACGGGCGGGGACGGCTGGCCCACATGCTACGGGCGGCCCCCGCGGATTCGGATCAACGGCCGACTCGACGGAGCTCGACGACAGATTCGACGGCGACTCAGCGGCGTCTCTACGGCATCGGGGAGCGGCGGCCGCGGGCCACCACTCCCCCACTCCCCCGCCCGGCTCAGACGTCCCTGCGCCCCGGCAGGTACTGGTCCAGGACGATCGCGAGGAACTTGGTGTGGTCCGGCAGACCGGACTCCCGCACCAGGCCGTCGATGATCCCGCGCTGCGTCCGGGTCGGCTTGTACTGCAGCTGTACGGGGCCCAGGCCGCGCAGATCCGTGTCGTCCGGCTTGACCGTGACCGCGAACAGCTTGGACTGGAACTTCGGCGTCCGCCGGGCGTCCTCGACGACCTGCGCGAGCCCCTTCTCCGCCGCGGCCTCGACGGCCATCAGCACGATCTGGGTGTGCGTGACGTCGTTCGCCTTGCGGTACTTGCGGAAGCGCGCGGCCACGTTCTGCGACACGTAGAAGCCGACGGGCTTCGCCGTGTCCGCGTCGTCCAGCGGCTCCGGCTCGGGCTCCTGGACGACCTCACGGGCCGGCTGCGGGATGACCGTCGGCGCGGCGGCCACGGGCGTGGGCATCGGGGTCACCGGAGCGACCGGCTGCGCCTGCGCGGGTGCCGGAGTGGCCCAGCCGGCGAGAGCGCTGGACGAACCACCGCCGCCGCTGCCACCGCCTCCGCTGAACAGATTGCCGACGCCCTCGTCGGACATACTCCGCTCTTCCACGTCCTCGTCCACGCGCTTCTTGCCCTTGGGCGGGGTCATGCGGCTGCGTCCTTCCTCAGCTCGAGTGCCCGAGCGAACATCTCTTCGGTGAATCCTTCATAGTCGGCGACCAGACCCTCGACGGTCTCCGGGACCGAGCGGTCACCCTCCCGGCGCCGGTCGGCCAACTCCTGCACGAGCAGACCTCGTTTGCGCACGAGCCGGGCCACCGACTCCGTGTGCCCGATGAGGTGCTTGAACATGTGGGCCTCTTCGCCGAGGACCTTCTGCACCTGCTGGCGTACGTCGGCGTGGATGCCGGTGTAGTTGCGGCCCGTGTCGAACAGCAGCACGCCCAGGAGCTCCAGGTGCGGATTGAGCTGACTGACGAACCGCACGTAAGAGAACTCCAGGCCGATCTGCGCCAGACCGTCCTCCGCTCCCCCGTCGCTCTTGACCGGGATCACCAGCCAGCGTGCCGTCGACAGCGCGAGCCGCTGCAGCGACGGGTTCTCGGGCGGGGTGTCGAGAATGATGATCTGGTACTCGTGCGCGATCGGCAGCAGGCACATCAGCAGCCGCAGGTACGCGTGCGGCCCTTCCTTCGCGAGCAGCGTGTGGAAGAAGATGCCGAACTCGTCACCGAGGGCCGGGCCGCCCATCACGACGTCCAGGTTCTCGCGGACGTTGCGCTGCGGCCGGAGCGCCGTGCCGGTGCGCAGCGACTCCAGGAGACCCGCTCCCCCGTCGTTCCACTCGGCCCGCTTGTAGCCGAGCTCGCGCGCGATGTTGCCCTGCGCGTTGCAGTCGATGATGAGCGTACGCAGACCGCTGCGCGCCGCCTTGCCGGCCGCGTTGGCCGACACGGACGACTTGCCCACGCCGCCCTTGCCGTTGCCGAACATGAAGATGTGCGACAGCGAGCCCCACGGGATCTGGGGCAGGTTCAGTCGGCTGTCAGGTGCCGCGAAGGGACTGGACATGGATCCTCTCAGTCTGGTTCAGGCCCGAAGACGGGTGAGGGACGCTGGGAAACGGGTCGGATATGCCCCTTTTTGAGGGGCTTTGCCCGGCCGGAAGTTCTCTCAGAACGATCCTGCGCTCCAAAGAGGCCGACCCTGGTGCCGAGTACCCCACGAACGCCCTCTCCGAGGCCCGGCAGACCCCTCCGCGACCCCGTTCCGGCAGGTCGGCGAAGGGTTCTCGGTTGGTGCTCAAGTGTGCTGCCCCGCAGGAGTCTCCACCTGGAGCCAACCAAGCTCACAAGCAGATCCCCATGCCTCCCCACCAGCGACGAACCCAACAGTGAGCACATCAGACGCTCCCACAGTTCCGTTCACCTCCAGTGAAGTTGCGACGCAAAGCGCTGCACACATTATCAGGACGATCTTCGCCCGCATACGGCAACACGCGCATCAGCCAACGAGAGATCAAGCCGAGCCACAGGCGTCACCGCCCAGTCCCCTGCCTGGCGGCCCATCAGCGCGTCACCCGACACCGCAACTTGCCCGCCACCCCATCAGTCGGCAAACAGGCACGCAATCAGCCGAGCAGGCCCACTCCCCCACCGGCACGCAAACCGCCCCGCGATCCCATCGCCTGACGTGACGGCCGGCCACCACGCGAGCGAGGTGACCAACCAGCAGCCGGGCTCGCGGTCCAACTCCGCAACGGGCTGACCTTCTGGCCTGCGCCCTTGTGCGCCACCAAGCCAGCTGCCTTGCCCACTGGCATGCCAGGCATCACGCTGCCAGTCCAGCGGGCGGTGCCACGGTGGCGCCTGTAGCCGAACAGGCCGGTGCACCAACAGGCAAGCGATTCCACTTGCTGATGCGCGGATGTACGGACAGACCGGCTGGCTCGCCTATGGGGAAACCGGCCTGCTGACCTGTCAGCGGGCCAGTTTCTCGACTCGCTAGCACCCGCACGGCGTGCCTCACGAGGAAGCGAGCAGTGCACCTGACTGGGAGGCAAGCCCACGTACTGACAAGACTCTTGGCATTCAAGCGTGCGTTCCGGCATGCAGTGGAACTGATTGGTGGGGCTGCCCGCCAAGAAGCTGCCGGGTTCGCTAGGAGTCTGACGTCCACGTCGACAGCGGGGCAGGCCTGCATACCAACGCGGAGGCTGACCGGTGCGTTGATGCGGCATCCGATGCGTTGACGTACCGGCGGTCAAAGTGTCGAACGGGTAGCTGGTCTGGTTGCTCGGCGCGCACGCATTCCGGTCGACGGGCGAGCTGATAGACGCACTGGCGCATCCACCTGCATGCACGCTTGCAACTTGACTGGTTCTACTGCTTAGACGAAGGCAGTTTGAAACGCGTGCAGTAAAGCGCGTGTGGCAACTGACTGACACACGACGTGTAGCGCCTCGACTCTGACGTGCATCACCACAACGAGACATGCGTGACTCGCAGCAGTGACAGAGGCGTTCATTCACGCCCAGCAACATGCTTGCGCGCAAGCTTGCGTCAATGTTTGCAGTGATGTTTGTTTTCCCAGGTCAGAGGCGGTATTCCTGCTCTAGAACGTGCGCGATGAGTATAGGCAGGAACGGCTAGCCTGGCCAGTACCTTCACGAGTCAAGGGTGGACGATGGTGATTGCAGCCTTCGAAATGCGCCTGGGCTGGAAGGGGGATTCGTGGTGCCCAATGGTCAGCCGGGCACGGTTAGTTCCGGCGAGTAGAGCTGAGCATGGCCGCGCGCCAGAAGCCCGGGCGAGCGAGATGTGGAAGACGCATCAGCTGGGTGGACATCAGACACGAGTGCACGAGGGGCTGGGCGGCGATCCGTGATCTGCTCGGAGGTCATGAAGCATCCGGCATGCAGTCTTGGTGGGTGCCAGGACCTGATCGTTGGGTGCGGCCCTGTGAAGAGAAGTGCAGAGGTGGGACCCATGTCCTGATGCCGGGTGATGAAACCTCTGCATGCTTCTGCGCCACCCAGCCCCGCATCCCATGGCGATGGGTCGAGTCGGATGGGACGCCGCCCTTCGGTCCTTCTGCTCAGGCCGTTCGCTCTGGGTCGGGTGCTGAAGGGTGGGGGAGTGGTGGCAGGGTTAGGTTGCTTGACCTGGGCCGATTCACTTCGGAAGGCCAGCTGTCCTAGGTCGAAGGCGCGCTCAGCTCGGGCTGATCCGGAGGAGTCGATCAGTCCAGGCCGGCCCCTGGCCGAGGACACTCGCGACTACGGCTCGAGGCGAGCCCTCCACTCTGAACTCCGGGGCAGCGGCACGATGCCCGACCGCGTGCCGGAAGTCCACCGGTTGTCCGGCACGGTCGCGAAGACCTCTGCGATGGGTGGATAGTCGTCTGCCAGGTGGCGTCTCGCTGGCTGTCGTCCGACAGTTCTGTGCGGCCGGAGACGAGACGACTGGCACATGATGGCGCAGTTGCCGAGCGGGTCACATCTCAAGAGCGAGTTCCTCAGATGGCCAGCCGCTCGGCATGGCCATCTGATCCTCGACCGGGCCACCCTGCGACGATCTCCTTGGCCTCACGCCTCAGCCATGCGGGCCCGAAGCCTCGCCTTCGCCGGCGCCTCCAGCCACCCCAGGACCGCACCCTGCGGCGGCATCACCGTGCCTGGCTGAAGGGACCGGCGCGATCTTGCTGCACAGAACGGCAATGTCGTGGGCCGGGCCAACAGGGCAAGTCAGCCGCCGCGCCGGAAACCCGAGATCAGCGACCGCCCCCAGGCCATGGCTCACGCGTAAGGCCCTCAGGCGCGGAGGAGCCGGGTTCGCACCCGCTCCGCGACGCGGGCTCGACGGGCGGCTTCGGAAGGGCAGTTCCATGGGGGCGCGGTGCGCGCGCGGCTTCCCTAGGGCTCGGCCGTGCCCACCCGGACGCATCGCATCCACCGATGGTGGCGAGCTCGTGCCGAGCCGATGACCGACCCCGTAGGCCCCGTCGAGCCGTTCACGGCTGGTGATGATCAGCGCGGCCGTTACCGGAGCGTCCTGGTGGCGGCGGCTGGGCGGGCAGAGGGCCCGGCTGGGGGAGTGGTGCCGAGAGAAGGACGGTGAACGCAGCCCGCTGCGGAGGCGGTTTCACCTGGGAGAAGGGCCGGCGGGCCGTGATTCCGGGTTCTGGTTCCGCGCTCTCGATGGCTCTCACAGAAGTCATTGATAGTTCAAGTATTCAGTGAAAACGGGAGCTGGGGGAGTGGGGGAGTGGGCGCGGCCTCAGGCCGGCTTGCGCCACACGGAGATGTGCTTCGCGGAGTCCTGGGTGAACGCGGACCCGTCCCAGTCCGCGACGCGGCGTTCCAGCTCGAGACCGGCGATCCGTGCCATCAGGTCGAGCTCGGCCGGCCAGGCGTAGCGATGGCGGGAGTTGTCGCGGCGGTACTGGCCGTCGTCGTCGCGGGTGAAGTGGTGCGAGACGAGCATCTGCTCGACCAGGTCGAAGGTGTCGAAGCCGAGATGACGCTCGGAGACGTCGAACGGCACCGCGACCTGGCCAGGCGGCAGGGATCGCAGTGGCGGCACGCCCAGTTCGATGACGAAGCGGCCGCCGGGCCGCAGATGGCGTGCGGCGTTGCGGAAGCACTCGACCTGCTCGTCCTGTGTGAGCAGGTTCGAGATGGTGTTGTAGACGAGGTAGACCAGGGCGAACTCGCCGGGGACGACGGTGGTGGCCATGTCTCCGATGGTCAGCGGCAGCGTGTCCTCGTCGACCTTGCGCCGCAGCACCGCCGCCATGTGCTCGGACAGTTCGATGCCCGCCACCCGCACCCCGCGTTCGCGGAGGGGGACGCCCACGCGTCCGGTTCCGATGGCGAACTCCAGGGCCCGGCCTTCCCGGGCGAGCTCGGCGAGGAAGGCGAGGGTCGGTGCGAGGGCGGCAGCCGAGGACGACTCGGCCTCCTCGGTGTCGTAGCGCTCGGCGGTCGCGCGGGTCCACAGCTCACTGCTCGTCACGGGCGGCCACTCTGCCGGGAGTTGAAGGGTGCTGTCGAAGCAATTACGCCCCCTCGACAACTTTCTAGCAGCGCTAGACAACCGAGCGACATTAGGTCTAGCGTTGCCTCATCAGCTAGCAGCGCTAGAAAATTGGAGAGGTCAACATGCTCGCCGTACTCGAGGTCGTCACCGTCGTGGCCGTCGGTCTGATGGTCGGGGTGGAGTTCTCCGTCGCCTTCGTCATGAACCGCATCTTCGACGCCCTTCCCGACGACAGCGACCAGATGGCCCGCTCCCACGGCGGCCGCATGCTCGGCGCCCTGATGCCCTTCTGGTACATCGGCTCCGTCGTCCTCTGCGCGATCTGGGCCGTCGCGGGACGGCACCACGAGGGCACCGGCCTGGTGGCCGCCGGCGCCGCCCTCCTGATCGTCAGCGTGATCATGTCGATCCTCCTCCTCGTCCCGATCAACAACCAGGGCAAGAAGTGGACCCCCGAGACCCGCCCCGCGGACTGGAAGGAGCAGATGAACCGCTGGGACCGCTACCACTACGCCCGCGTCGCCGTCATCGTCGCCGCCTTCACCCTCCTCGTCACCGCCCTCGTCTGAACCAGCACCACTGCACGACCTGCCGATCAACAGACCGATACCAACAGGGAGTTCAGAAAATGGCCAAGCTGCAAAGTCTCGACCCGCGCACGCCGATGTTCGCGCAGTTCCAGGAGAAGACCGGGCCCGTCGTCCTGGCCAACACCTTCCTGGTTCCGAAGGAGCAGACGGAGTCGTTCATGGCCCTCTTCCAGAGGCAGGCCGAGTTCATGAAGGCCCAGCCGGGATTCGTCTCCCTGCAGATGCACCGGGGGACGGCGGGCAGCGAGCTGCTGATGAACGTCGCGGTCTGGGAGTCCACCGAGGCGCTGGCCAGGGCGATCGGCAACCCGGAGTTCCAGCGCATGGCGGCCGAGTTCCCCGACGACATCGTGTCGTACCCGCACATCTTCGAGCAGATCGAGGCCTGACACGGCAACCGCAGCCACGGCACCCGCACCCGCACCCGCACCCAAGCCCACCCACTCACTGACCACTCGCTGACCAACCCACCCACAGAAGGAGAAGCCCCATGTCACTGAAGACCGTGAACACCGTCCTGGCCACCGTCTGCGTCCTGTTCGTCCTCTACCTCGGACTGTCCTTCATCCTGGCTCCGGCGGCGTCCACCCCGGGCGTCGGCCTGCCGACCTGGCCCTCCGGAGACGGTGGCGGCTTCCTCACCATGAAGGGAATCCGCGAGTTCTCGATGGGCCTGGTCATCGGCATCCTGCTGCTGACGGGCCACCGCCGCGCCCTGGGCTGGGTCCTGCTGATGGAGGCCGTCGCCCCGTTCGGCGACATGATCAACGTCCTGGCCCACCATGGCACCGTCGCCGCCGCGCTCGGCATCCACGGCCTGACCTCGGCGTTCATCACGCTCGTCGCCGTGCTGATGCTCCGCGAGACCGGCAAGGCCCACCAGTCCGCCAAGACGACGACGGTCGCCGGATCAGCCGCGCAGCCCGTCTGAAGTCTTCAAAGCCGGCCTTCCTCCCTCAGCCCTCTCAGCCCCCTCCTCTCTCAGCCCCCTCCTCCCCCTGAAACAGGAGCAGTTGATGCCGGACTCAATCCCGGGACCCGCCCGTGCCCGGCCCCGATGCCGACCGCACCGCATCGCCCACCTGGGCCGGAGAGATGCGCCAGGGCGCGCCGTGGCCGGGTAGCACCCAGGACGCCGGCAGGCCGGAGATCCGGTCGAGCGAGGACAGCGCGAGGTCGGGGTCGTCGGTGAAGGGCGCCGGCTGGGGGCCCGCGCGTCCGGTGAGGACGTGCCGCGTGGTCAGGGCGTCCCCGACGAAGACCGCGTCGGCGAGCGGAACGTGCACCGCGACGCTCCCCGGAGAATGCCCCGGCATGCCCACGATCACCGGGCTCCCGGGCAGGTCCAGTACGTCACCGTCACCGAACTCGGTGACATCGCCGACGTAGCGCGGCCGCAGGCCGTTCTTGCGGACAAGGCTGTAGCCGAGGAACTTGAGCGTCGGGCCGAGGCGCCGGGGCCCGATGGCGCCCTTGAACTTCTCTCCCTCCCGGGTGCGGACGGCGTCGGCAGCGTGCACGAACACCGGTACTCCGTGAGTCTTTCGAAGCCGCTCGGCGAACCCGATGTGGTCGGTGTCCCCGTGCGTGAGGACGAGTCCGCGGATGTCGTCGAAGGACTTGCCCAGGGAGCGCAGTTCGCGGCGCAGATCCCGCCAGTGACCGGGCAGCCCGGCGTCGATGAGCGTGATGCCGTCGTCGGTGTCGACGAGATAGCACGCCACGATGTCGTTCCCGAGGCGGTGCAGATGAGGTGCGAGCTTCACGGAACCCCTTTCGGAGCAGAGGCATGGCAAGGGCAGCGGGGGAGCGGGCCGGAGCCGCGGCATCCCCGCTCATGGAAGCCCGGCCGACGCCGACCGGCTACGTCATCAGTCCGTGCAGCGCGACGATGACATCACGTCCGGCGGGCGTCGTGAAGTCACGCACCATGCTCGTCACGAAACTCGCCACCGATGTCACGGTGCCGCCGGCCGCCTGGATCTGGGCCAGCGCCGCTCTCTCCGTACGCTCCGACATCCCGCCGCTCGCGTCGACGAGGACGATGACCTCGTAACCGTCCGCCAGGGCGTCGAGCGCGGTGTGCAGGACCACGATCTCCGAGGTGACGCCACAGATGACCAGCGTCTTGCGGTCCTCGGCGGCGATCGCCGCGCGCCAAGTGGGGTCGTCCCAGCAGCACGGTCCACCGCGCACGAACGGGGCGGCCTCCGGGAGTTCGGCGATGACGTCGGGCCCGTCGGGCCTGGGGGCGACCGACACGGTGAACGGGATGTCGAGCCGCTGCGCGAGCGCGCCGAGCACCCCCGCCGAGCGCCTGATGGTCTCGGGGCTGTTCGTGCTGCTCAGGGCCACGATGCTGTCCTGCAGATCGGCGAAGACGATCTGCACGGTGCGAGGATCAATCACGGGTCTCACCTCAAATCATTCAGAGCCTGAATGGTTCGAGGACGGTAGCATGCCCCTCATGGACGAAGCCACGTGGACGGACACCCTCAGCTTCCGGCTCGGCGCGCTGGGCGCGCTGATCGCCGATCAGTACGCGGAGGCCCTGGCCATCCATGACGTGAAGCCCAAGCACGTCGGCCTGTTGGGTGTGCTCGACAAGGGGCTGGCCTCGTCACAGCTTGAGATCGCCAAGCTGATGCGGGTGGCGCCCAGCCTCGTCGTGTCGCTCGCGGACCATCTCGAGGCCATGGGCGCGATCGAGCGCCTGCGCGACCCGGCCGACCGCCGTCGTCAGATCCTGAGCCTCACCCGCAAGGGACACCGCCTCCTGGCCGACTGCACGGCCAAGGCGCGCGCCCTCGACGAGGAGCTGGCCGCCGGCCTCACCGCGTCCCAGCGGACCGCGCTCAGCGAGGCGCTCGACCGCCTGGCGGCCTCCTACGGCCTGCCCGTCAGCGCCAAGCCGGGCGCCGGCCCGGCCCCCCGGTAGCCGGACCGAACACGCCCGCGCGCCCTCTCCTGACCCCTCTCACGAGTCCTGGCAGGAATCCTCCGCCCGCAGCCGCACCCGCGCCGTGGACGGAAGCGTCGCGGCGTCGGTGCCGGCGCCCGGATCGAGGGGACGGAAGCCGCCGCCGTCCGATACCTCGTACTCCCAGTTCAAGGACCGTGTGACCACCCCCGTGACCGGGTGGTCCCGGTAGAAGCGCCGCCAGTCGTCCGCGCACCATGTACGCCCCTCGCCGGCCAGCGCGCGCAGCCGGGTCCGCTCCTCGGCGAGGGTGGTCTCGATGCGCTTGGCCTGGCGCCGTACGCCGTCGACGTCGTCGGACCAGGTACGGGACTTGTAGCCGGTCGGCGACCGGAACGGGTGCGTGGTGCGCGTGGCCGTGCCGTCCTTGTCGATCCAGTCGACGGTGACCTGGCCGCTCGCGTGCACGCTGATCACGGCGTCCAGTGCCAGGTTCCACCACAGGGCGCCGCGGCCGATCCAGCCGAGCGTCAGTGTCCCGTCCTTCTCCAGGCCGTGCCGGGGAACGGTGCGTTCGGCGACCTCGTGCGGCGGGACGCCGAGACGGGCGGCGGACTTCTTCACCGACTTCGCCAGGACCTTGTGGGGGTGCCGGGCGGACGGCACCCAGTAGTGCAGGTCCCAGAGTTCGTCCAGCACCGCCGGACCGGGCAGCTCACCGAGCGAGGCGAACGCGGCGCCGGCGAGGTCGTCGTCCACCTTGTGGTAGACCTCCATGGCCTGCACGTTCTTACGGGCCAGCAGCGCCAGGTCGGCGGCCAGCGGCCCCGGGTCCTGCCGGATCCATCCTGCGGCGAGGGCGAAACCGATCGCCAGGCCGCGGGCGGGGGAGTCGGCCCGGCTCTGCCCCAGCTCCCGGATCACGGTGTTCTCCTCGGCGGCCCCGTGGAAGGACCGCTTGGCGGCCAACTCCCGGACGGCGTACCGCACCAGATCCTCGGCGCCGTCCGCCTTGAGCAGCTGCCTGGTGCGGCGCTTCCACGGCGTGTCGACCTTGTACCGCCAGTTCCAGAACTCGGAGGCGGTGCCCAGGTGACGGACCAGCTCGGTCAGGTCCGGCGGCAGGCTGACCAGACGGTCCCGCACGCGCACGCTCCACGCGTTGTCGGGGTCGAGCAGATGCGTCACCGATGTCGATTCGCTCATACGTTGATCATGCCAAGCGGCACTGACATCGCCCCTCTCCCGGACCTGCCAACGGCCCTTCCGCCTCCTGGACCTGAACGCTGCTCAGCCGCCCCAGATCTCCCGTACGACCCTCAGCGGATCGCGTTCCACGCGAGGCTCGGTCCCCCAGCGCATGACGGCACGGTCGTCGTCGTACGAAGGCCAGTCCGCCCCCGGCGACAGGTCACGGACGAACGCCACCCAGGCGCGGTGCATCCGGTCGGCCAGAGCCTGCGGCGGGCGGGGGCCGAGGGCGGCCTCGACGCCCTCGGCACCGAGGAGGTCGAAGGCGAACGGCAGGTCCGTGCAGTGGTAGGCCTGGCCCTCCCGGCCGGCCGCGGTGCCGGACCACTCGAACTGGTACAGCCAGGTCGGACGCCCCCGCGACGCCCGCTCCTCGGCGGCCGCCAGCGCCGGAGCGCGGAACAGCCGGTCCGTCACGGCCCCGCCGACGCCGGCTCCGGCGCGCTCGGCGAGGAAGCGTGCTGTCCGCCCCTCGTCCAGCCCCAACGCGCCCAGCACGAACCGCAGTTCACCCTCCGGCGCAGCCGCTCCGTCCTCTCCCGGCGCGGCGAACTCGTGCTCGGTGAAGCCGAGCAGCAGCGGCACCGCCGCGTCGGTGAGCGCGGCCGGGACGGGTTCGGGGACGAGGTCGCCGTCCGCGAACGGCGCGAGGTTCAGCCCGGGCAGCTCACCGTCGCCGTCGGGGCCGGGCGCGTCGAGCGCGTCCTGGAACGCGAGCAACTGGGCGTCGCTGACGTCCCGCAGGGCCGCCGCGGTGGCGGGTACGCCCGTGCGCTCCGTGAACCGGCGCGCGACGGACTCCGCGGCCGCGCGGTCCTGCGGGTCCATGACGGCGCCCGATGCGGAGATCCCCGCGCGGAAGAGGCCTCGGGCGGCAGGCGTGGCGAGCAGCGTCTGCACGGCCCCGCCACCGGCCGACTGACCGGCCACGGTGACCTTCGCCGGGTCCCCGCCGAACGCCGCGATGTTGTCCCGGACCCACTCCAGCGCGGCGATCCAGTCCCGTACGCCCCGGTTGGCGGGCGCGTCGGCCAGGTGCAGGAAGCCCTCGATCCCGAGCCGGTAGCCGACGGACACGACGACGACGCCGTCCCGGTTGAACGCCGCGCCGTCGTACCAGGGGCTGGCCGAGGACCCGGCTACGAAGCCGCCGCCGTGGATCCAGACGAGGACCGGCAGCGCGGCGGCCGGAGTGAGGCCGGGGGCGGGGAGGCCGGGGGTGAAGACGTTGAGGTTGAGGACGGCTTCGCCCGGGACGGTCGGCTCCGGGATCGTGGTGATCTCGGCGAACGGCCTGCGCTGCGCGGTCGGCCCGTATGCGGTGGCGTCCAGGGGCCGCGTCCACGGTTCGGGCGGCACGGGTGCGGCGAACCGCAGCGCGCCGACCGGGGGAGCGGCGTAGGGAATGCCGAGGAAGCGGAGGCTGCCGTCGGCGCGCTGCTCGCCGTGCACCGGTCCGCCGCGCGTGGGGACGACCGGCCCGTTCGGGGCGTCTGCGCTGGTCATGTCGTGTGCTCCCAGGGGTGTCACGGGCGCGGCCCGTCGTGTTCGACGTAGGTGCGGACCCGGTTGAGGCGGTGGCGGTCGGTGCTGCGGACGCCGTACGTGCGGTCGGTGGTGACGGGGGTGACGGAGATGTGGCCGTCGCGCAGCAGGGCGGTCGCGTCGGCGTCGGGGACCGTCTCGGTGCAGGCGTCCCCGGGGCGGTACTCGCAGAAGCCGTACCCGATGTCGAACGTGTCGGAGCCGCTGGGTTCGTACGTGTGCCAGACCTCCTGCCCGTGTCCGACGCCGGTCCAGCGGGCGGCCTTGGCGGACTGTCCCGCGCTGACGTCGGGGTAGTCGACCTTGAGGGCGAAGCGTGAGGTCAGCAGGTCGTGGGCGCGCAGACCGGCGACGAGGCGGGCGGCGTAGCCGGCGGTGGCCCGGTAGTCGGCGCGTGGGAAGTTCACGCCGCTGTCGTCTCCGGTCGTGGAGAACGCGACGGCCGGGACGCCCTCCTCCACGGCGGCCAGGGCGGCGCCGACCGTGCCGGAGTCGTTCACCTGGGCGCTGACGTTGGGGCCCGAGTTGATGCCGGTGACGACGAGGTCGGGGCCGTCGCTCCAGCCGGCCTTCGCGGCGAGGGCGCCCCGCAGCGCGAGCCGCACGGTGTCGACGGGGGTGGCGCTGGGACTGCCCGGGCCGCACGGGCCGGCCGCGAGGCAGACCCCGTAGACGGGGGAGCCCGACGGGGTTCTGGCGCAGTCGTCCCCGTAGCCGGCGGGAAGCCCGGTGCGCCGGCTCAGGGTGAGGGCGCCGCTGTTGGTCACGGCTGTGCCCTTGCCGGACTGGACCTGCCAGGGGGCCATCACGACGACGTCGGCGCCGGCCGCGCACAGGGCGCGGCGCAGCTCGTAGAGGCCGAGGCCGTCGGAGTGCGAGGCCTTGGCCGCCCGCATGGAGTCGTCGTTGGTGAGCAGCACGCGCAGGCCGGCGAGCGGCCGGGCGTGCGCGGGCTCGGGCGTGGTGGTGGCCGACGCCGGGCCGGGCAGGGTCAGCACAGCGGCGAACGTGGCGGCGGCGAGGGCGCGGCGTGCGGTGGGTCTCATGCGGTGGTCCCTTCTGAACGGAGGACGGCGGACGGGGTCACAGGGACAGGCCCGCGCCGTACGGGAAGACCGGGTCGGCGGTGTCGTGCGGAACATCGGGGCGGGAGGCCTCGACCGCCGCCATGGAGCGCGGCAGTTCGAAGGGCAGCCGCCCCTCGGGACGGGCGCGCCCGAAGACGACGTCGAGCAGCGCGTCGTCGCTCGCGCCGTAGTCGGCGATCACGGCGGCGGCGCGCTCGGCGATCTCCGGGATGACGGCGGGCCGTTCGAGGTTGATGAGGACGACGGTCGGGACGGTGTCGAGCACGCGCAGGATCGCGGTGAGTTCGTCGTCGGGGAAGTCGAGGCGCCCGGAGTGGAACATCGACTCGAAGCGGTTGGGGCGGTGCTCGTACGGGGTGAACAGGCGCAGGACGGCGAGGTCGGCCTCGGCCGGGGTGCCGACGGGCCGCCCGTGACCGGCGACCGCCTCGAGGTCCAGGCCCTCGGTGTACAGGCGGAGCTTGGTACGGGCCACGGGCAGGAGGCGCTCGCGGTTGACGAGGACGGTGAGCGAGCGGCGCTGGGCGGCGGCCCCGGCGGCGCGGAACCCGTCGGCGCCGACGATCTCCTCGGCGGCGTCCGGGTCGACGAAGCGCCGCTCGTCGAAGAGCCCGAGCACGAACTTCTCGCGCAGCAGCCGCCGTACGGAGTCGTCGACGCGCCGTTCGTCGACGCGGCCGCCGCGCACGAGCTCGACGACGACCTCGGGGCACTCCTCGCCGCCGAACTGGTCGACGCCCGCGTCCAGGGCCTTGGCGGCGCGTTCGGCCACGGTGAGGTGTTCGACGCCCCAGGCGCGGGCCTGGTGCGGCTCGCCGAAGATCTCGTCGTCGCTCAGCAGCCCCCAGTCGGTGCAGACGATGCCGCCGAAGCCCAGCCGGTCGCGGAGCAGGCCGGTGACGACGTCGCGGTTGAAGCCGAAGCCGACCTCCTCCCAGCCGGCGCCGAGGGGACGCCCGTAGTAGGGCATCATCTGCGCGCAGCCGGCGGCGACGGCGGCGCGGAACGGTTCGAGGTGCAGGTCGCGCATGCCGCCGGGGTAGACCTGGTCCTTGCCGTGCGGGAAGTGCGGGTCCTCGCCGTCCTTCTGCGGGCCGCCGCCGGGGAAGTGCTTGACCATGGTGGCGACGCTGTCCGGGCCGAGTTTCTCGCCCTGGAAGCCGCGGATGTAGGCGCGGACGAGTTCGGCGGTGAGGACGGCGTCGGCTCCGAAGGTGCCCATCTGGCGGGCCCAGCGGGGTTCGGTGGCCAGGTCGATCTGGGGGTGCAGGGCCACGCGCAGGCCGACGGCGAGGTACTCCTGGCGGGCGATGTCGGCGAAGCGGTGGACGAGTTCGGGGTCGCGGGCGGCGGCGAGGCCGATCGCCTCGGGCCAGGCGGAGAAGGCGCCTGCGGGCAGGGAGGCGCCGACGTTGAGGGTGAAGGAGTGCCGGGGGTCGGTGGAGACGGTGACCGGGATGCCGAGCCGGGTGCTCGCGGCGATCTCCTGCACGGCGTTGTGCCACTGCGCGAGCCGGCGCGGGTCCGCGGTGCCGACGAGGTTGAAGTGGTTCAGTCCCTGACCGCGGATCAGGCCGGTGGTGTCGGCGGGGAAGTCGCGGTCGGTGCCGTCCTCCGCCTCGACGGGGCGTCCGTCGGGGTGCATCGGGATGACGGTGTGGAAGAGCAGTCCGGCCTTCTCCTCCAGGGTCATCCGGGACAGCAGGTCGTCGACGCGCTCCGCGACGGGGCGGGACGGGTCCTGGTAGGGGTGGCCGTCGAGACGGGCGGGGGCGGTGGTCACGGCAGGTCTCCAGGGTGGTGCGGGGCTCAGCGGACACTCTTGATCGGGGCGACCGACAGGGCCCCGGCGAGGATGATCAGGGCGCCGGCCAGGTACAGGGCGTTGTAGCCGGCGGCGCCGACCACGAGGGACGCCACGAAGGGCGCGAGGATCTGCGGTCCGGCGTTGGCGATGTTCAGTACGCCGAGGTCGCGGGCGGCGTCGGCCGCGTTCGGCAGGACGAGGGTGACCAGCGCGGTGTCCACGGCCATGAAGCAGCCGAAGGCGATCCCGGCGAGCGCGGTGAAGAGCAGGACGCCGGTCCAGGTGGGCATCACGACCGGTACGGCCATGGTGACGGCGGCCAGCACGCAGGACAGGGCGACGAACGGCTTGCGCCGCCCCAGCCGGTCGGAGAGCCAGCCGCCGATCGCGGTGGCGGCGAGGGTGGCGACGGCGTCGACGGGCGCGAGGACGGCCTGGGCGCGGGCCGCGCTCATGCCGTCGGGCAGCTCGATGTGGTCCTGCAGGATGTAGTACTGGAACAGCGAGACGGCGAAGAAGCCGAGCATCATCAGAAACCGTCCGATGAAGGCCCAGCGGAAGTCGGCGACCTTCAACGTGCCGGCGAACGCGGCGAGTTGGCGGCGCAGCGGCACGGCCTCGACGGGCGGCAGCCTCTGCTCGCGGACCAGCGCGGTGAACAGTACGGCGCTCAGGCCGACGACGGCGCCGATCAGCAGGTAGCCGAGGCCGAGGGAGTGCGGCACGTAGTGCGTGGCGAGCAGGACGCCGACGACCGATCCGATCGGTGTGCCGATGCCGACCATCGCGGAGGCCAGGCCCCGGCGTTCGGCCGGCACGCGGTCGGGGACGACGGCGGTGAGTGCGGCCTGGTAGACGTTCATCGTGGCCTGCACCAGACACCACACGACGGTGACCAGCAGGATCGTGCGGGCCTGGCCGAGCAGCGCGAGGGCCGCGAAGGAGGCGAGTCCGCCGCCCAGGATCCACGGGTTGCGGCGCCGCGAGCGGTCCGAGAACAACCCGGCGAGCGGGTTGAACAGGGTGGCGAACACCGCCGAGACACCGGACACCCAGCCGAGCGCGCCGACCTTTCCGGCCGGGTCGATCAGCTCGATCTGTACGGGCAGCAGCACCTGCCCGGCGCCCAGGTAGACCAGGTACAGGGCGGCGTTCCCGAGCGTGAGCATCGGCAGCAGCCGGCCGAGCCGGCGCCCGTCCCCGGGGACGGGTGGCGCGGCGGAGGCGGTCGGCCGGGCACCGTCGGCCGTGGCGTGAGAAGGCATGGCAGGACTCCTGGGTGAGCACGCGTCGCGTGGGCCGGGCAGTCGGCGAGGAGGAAGCGGAAGAGCGGGGGAGCGGAGGAAGGAATGGGGGCCGCGGCTCGACGGGTGCCGTGGGGCAGGCGGGGGATCGGGCCGCGGCCGCACGCTGCCCGTCGGGGGCGCGGCCACAGCGAACCACGAAAACCGAGTGGGTACTAGGTTTTGGATTTGTGACCCAGGTCACAAGCGGGAAAGGGAGGTCGTACGGGCTGACTAGGCTGAGCCCATGGACGTCAAGGACGGGCCGTCGGGCCGCAGGTCAGCCAAGGGAACGGCGCGTGGCACCTACGCCGTGGGCGACGAGCGGCGCGCCCGCATCCTGGACGCCGCCGTCGAACACTTCGCCCAGTGGGGCTACCACGCGACTTCACTCGCGCGGATCGCCAAGGACGTCGGCATCACCCAGGGCGGACTGCTGCACCACTTCCGCACCAAGGAAGCCCTCCTCGTCTCGGTGCTGGAAGCGAGCGACGAACGCGACATCGAGCAGTTCTTCGGCGAGGACCACGCGAGCGTGGCCGACTGGATCCAGGGGCTGCTCGCCCTCACCGAGCTCAACAGCCGACGCCCCGCCCGCACCCGCCTGTTCAACGCCCTCGCCGGCGAAGCGGGCGACCCCGACCATCCGGCGCACGATTTCTTCACGCGCCGCTACCGCACTCTCGTCGCCGACGTCGCCCAGTCCCTGCGTCACGGCGTGGACAGCGGCGAACTGCGACCCGGCACCGACTGTGAGTCCGAGGCGCAGCAACTCCTTGCGGTCATGGACGGCCTGCAACTCCAGTGGGTCCTCGCCCCGCAGGCCATGGACATGCCCCAGCGCCTGCACGCCTATCTCGACCGCCTGTACCGGACGCTGAGCGTGAACGGCGCCGGAATCCCCCTGCGGCGCCCCGAGTAGCCGTGCCGCCCGCTCCCGCTTCCGCCCGTGCCCGGCAGGACCCGGTAGTACTCGGCAGCGGGACCCGGCAGGACCCGACGGCGGACGCTCAGCCGCGCGGGACGAGGACGCCGCGCCCCAGTGCCTTCAGTGCCGCGGTGATCTGCTGGACGTCCAGCCCCATCCGGTCCCGCTGGAACTGGAACACGTCCGGTGCGAGGGGAGCGAGCAGCAGGTCCACCATCGCCTCCCGGTCCTCGACACCGGCCTCGCCGAGCAGCGCCCCGACATGCACGCGCCAGAACCCGTACGCCCCCGTCGCGAAGCGTGACTGCCCGGTCTCCGTGCCGAGGACCAAGTGGATGTGCTGGTCGAGGAGTTCGACCATCGCCTCGTAGAACGCGGCCAGCCGCTCGTCCGGCGGTGCGCCGGGCCCCAGCGGCGGCTCGCCCCGCATCAGTTTCTCCTGGAGCACCCGCTCGTGGTCGTCGAGCAGTGCCACCGCGATGGAGGCGATGTCGGGATAGCGGCGGTAGAGCGTGCCCTTGCCCACGCCGGCGGCGCGCGCGATGTCCTCCATGCGGACGTCCTGCGGCCCGCGCTCGGCGAACAGCCGGGCCGCAGCCGCCAGGACCCGCGCCCGGTTCCGCGCCGCGTCCGCCCGCTCCTTCGGTGCGGGGGACCGGTCCGCCCCTCCGTCGAACAGCATCCTCGGATCGCTCATGGACCCACCCTACTCCAGGAAGTGGACGCTGCGTCCACTTGGCGCTATGGTCTGAACCCTGAAGCGGACGCCTCGTCCACTTAAAGCCGAAGTCTGTCGCCCGGAGGACCCGCCATGACACGCCAGCCGCACCTGCTGCACCTCGACGCCAGTGCCCGCCGCCGCTCCTTCTCCCGCGAGGTCAGCGCCGCGTTCGCCGACGCCTGGCGCGAGGCCGACGGCACGGTCACCCACCGCGACCTCGCCGCCGACCCGGTCCCGCACCTCACCGAGGCCTGGACCGAGATCTGCGACAACCTCCTCGCCGACGGCATCACCGCCCTCGACCGCCTCCACGAGGGCGCCCGCACCCCCGAGCAGGCCACCGCCTGGCAGACGATCGAGCCCCTCCTGAACGAGCTCGTCGCGGCGGACGTCATCCTCATCGGCACCCCGATGTACAACTACGGCGTCCCCGCGTCCCTGAAGGCCTGGATCGACCAGGTGACCTTCCCCCGGATGTCCCTCACCGGCCGCAGGATCGTCGTGGCCAGCGCCCGCGGCGGCTCCTACCTCCCCGGCGCCCCGAAGGCGGCCTTCGACCACCAGGCCCGCTACCTGCAGGACTTCGCCGCCGGCCACTTCGCCATCGACGACGTCACCTTCCTGCACGCCGAACTGGCGAACGCCGTCATCGACCCCCACCTGGCCGACCTGCGCGACCGCCACGAGGCCTCCCTCGCGGAAGCCCTCAAGACCGCCCGCGACCTCGGCCGCGAACTCGCCACAAGGACGACGACATGAACTGGATCTTCCTGGCCCTGGCCGGAGCGGTCGAGATCGGCTGGTCCCAGAGCATCAAACCGACTCAGAACTTCACCCGCCCCGTCCCCACCCTGATCTGCTTCGCCCTGGCCGCCGGCGCGGTCTACCTCCTCACCCTCGCCATGCGCACCATCCCGGTAGGCACCGCGTACGCCGTCTTCACCGGCATCGGAGCCGTCGGCGCCATCGCCCTGGGCATCGTCATCAACCGCGACCCGGTCACCCTCGCCCGCACAGCGGCCCTGACCCTCATCGTCGGAGGCATCATCCTGGCCCGCATGGCCAGCCCCGAAAGCTGACGACCGCTGCCGCCGACGCACACGAACAGCGGCACTGCACATGCGGCCTGACGGACCGCCACCTACGGTCGGCACCAGGGCGACGACAGGGAAGAGGCGCCCGGCGGCCCCGCACCGCGCGCGCGTGCGGGGCCGCCCCCTTGCCGGGCTCACCTTCCCGGCCCGGAACACGGCGGCACACGGCGGGCTATCCTCCGCCCATGCGCACACAGTTCACCGGCTGGCCCGAGCAGGCCATGGACGTGTTGTGGCAGCTCCAGGGCGAACCGACCCACGCGACCCGCGAACGTTGCCGCGCGGACCGCGAGCGTCTGGTCCGGCAGCCGATGATCGCCCTGCTCAACGAGGTCGCGGACGCCGACCCCCGGTACGAGGACTTCTCCGTCTGGCACTACCGCACGGGCTCCTGGTGGTGGCAGAACCAGAGCGCGGTGATCCGGCTCGGCCGCAAGATCGAGATCAACCTGCGCTTCTCCCTGGACGGCCTGTGGATCCAGGGCGCCTGGTGGTACCCCGACCCCGGCCAGGTGGACGCGTTCCGCAAGGCCGTGGCCGCCGAGGGAAGCGGCCGCGAACTGTCCGCCCTCGTCGAGGACCTGCGGGGGAAGGGCTACGACATCTCCGGTGACGTGATGAAGCGGTCTCCACGCGGCTACCCCACGGACCATCCCCGTACGAATCTCCTGCGCCACCGCTCCCTGACGGCGGCCCGCCCCCTCGGCTGCGAGCCATGGCTGCACACCCCCGAGGCGGCCGACCGGGTCCTCGCGGTCGCAGCCGACCTGGACGCTCTGCTGACGTGGCTGGTCCGCCACGTGAAGAGTGCCGCCTGACACCGAGAGGCGAGCCGGAAACGCGCCCGCTCCCTGACCTCCGTCCGGCCCCTCCGGGCCGGCCCGCAGGCTCGACCGGCACTCAGGCAATGCGATACCCCGCCCTCCCTACGCTCGGATTCCGTCACCCGTGCGCCATCTGAAGGGAACGACCATGGGCGAGGCCAAGGAACGCATCGCGGAGCTCGTCCGTGAGTACCACGAGGAGAAGACCCCCGGCCCCTTCCAGCCCGGTGTCACCCCGGTCCAGGTCTCCGGGGCCGTGCTCAGCGCGGACGACCGGCTGGCCCTGGTCTCGGCAGCCCTGGACATGCGCATCGCGGCCGGCACCAGCTCGCGCCGCTTCGAGCGGGACTTCGCCCGGTTCATCGGCACCCGCAAGGCACATCTGACCAACTCGGGCTCCTCCGCGAACCTGCTGGCGCTCAGCTCCCTGACCTCCCCCCAGCTGCAGGAGCGGCGCCTGAAGCCGGGCGACGAGGTCATCACGGTGGCCGCGGGCTTCCCCACCACCGTCAGCCCGATCCTCCACAACGGCCTGGTGCCCGTGTTCGTGGACGTCGAGATGGGCACGTACAACACCACCCCCGAGCGGATCGCGGCGGCCATCGGCCCCCGGACGCGGGCGATCATGATCGCCCACTCCCTGGGCAACCCCTTCCAGGTGGAGGAGGTGGCCCAACTCGCCGAGGAGCACGAGCTGTTCCTCGTGGAGGACAACTGCGACGCCGTGGACTCCACCTACCGCGGCCGGCGCACCGGCTCCTTCGGCGACCTCTCGACCACGAGCTTCTACCCGGCGCACCACATCGCCATGGGCGAGGGCGGCTGCGTGCTGACCAGCAACCTGGCCCTGGCCCGGATCGTGGAGTCCTTCCGCGACTGGGGGAGGGACTGCTGGTGCGAGCCGGGCGAGGACAACCGGTGCATGAAGCGCTTCGACCAGCAGATGGGGAAGCTGCCGCACGGCTACGACCACAAGTACATCTTCTCCCACGTGGGTTACAACCTGAAGGCGACGGACCTCCAGGCCGCCCTGGGCCTGAGCCAGCTCCAGCGGATCGAGGAGTTCGGCGCGGCCCGGCGCCGCAACTGGCGCCAACTGCGCGAGGGCCTCGAAGGGCTGCCCGGCCTGCTGCTGCCGGAGGCGACCCCGGACAGCGACCCGAGCTGGTTCGGCTTCCTGATCACCGTGGACCCGGACGCCTCCTACTCCCGCGCGGCGCTGGTGGACTTCCTGGAGTCCCGCCAGATCCACACCCGCCGCTTCTTCGCCGGGAACCTCACCCGGCACCCCGCCTACGCCGAGCGGCCGCACCGGATCGCCGAGCCGCTGGTCAACAGCGATCTGATCACCGATCAGACCTTCTGGATCGGCGTCTACCCGGGGCTGACCGAGGAGATGCTGGACTACGTGATCTCCACGATCCGCGAGTTCACCACCCGGCCGTGACCCCCGGGGCCCGTCACCCGTCACCCGGGCCCGGCATCCGGCCCGCCGTCCCCGACCGCAGTCGACACGCAGAAGACCGAGACCGCCGTCGCGGCGGTCCGCACGCTACGGAGAGCAGCCATGATTGACGTACAGCACGCGGTTCAGGGGCGGATTCCGGGCCGCGAGACGGGACCAGGGTCCGGTCCGGCACCGCTGCTGGCGGTCACCGGCCAGGGCGGTCGCCGCCCGATGAAGGGGATCATCCTGGCCGGCGGCAGCGGGACCCGACTGCGCCCCCTGACCGGCACGGTCTCCAAGCAGCTGCTCCCGGTCTACGACAAGCCGATGATCTACTACCCGCTGTCGGTGCTGATGCGCGCCGGGATCCGCGACATCCTGATCATCTCCTCCCGCAACCACCTGGAGATGTTCCGCTCCCTCCTCGGCGACGGCTCCCACCTGGGCATCGAGCTCAGCTACGCCCAGCAGGACGAGCCGCGCGGCATCGCGGAGGCGTTCCTGATCGGCGAGAAGCACATCGGCGACAGCCCGGTGGCGCTGATCCTCGGCGACAACGTCTTCCACGGCGCCGGGTTCTCCACCACGATCGCGCAGGCCGCGGCCCGGCTCGACGGCTGCGAGCTGTTCGGCTACCCGGTCAACGACCCGGAGCGCTACGGAGTCGGCGAGATCGACGCGGAGGGCCGGCTCCTGTCCCTCGTGGAGAAGCCGGTCAAGCCACGCTCCAACCTGGCCGTCACCGGCCTCTATCTGTACGACAACGACGTCGTGGAGATCGCCGCCGGGCTGACCCCCTCGGCCCGCGGCGAGCTGGAGATCACCGACGTCAACCAGGCGTACCTGGCGCAGGGGAGGGCCCGGCTCACCGAGCTGGGCCGCGGCTTCGCCTGGCTGGACATGGGCACCCACGACTCCCTCCTCCAGGCCGGCCAGTACGTCCAGCTGCTCGAACAGCGCCAGGGCGAACGGATCGCCTGCGTCGAGGAGATCGCCCTGCGCATGGGGTTCATCGACCACGAGCAGTGCCACGCCCTGGGCCGCGACCTGGGCGACTCCGGATACGGCAACTACGTGCGGGAGCTCGCCCGCAGGGCCGCGGCGACCGCGGCGGCCGAATCCTCCTCGGCCGCCTGAGCACCGACGGACACCACCACCCCGCCCTGCCCCGTCGTCCCCGTCACTCGTCCTCCTGAAAGGCTTCCCCGCTGATGCGTGTCCTGGTCACCGGAGGTGCGGGCTTCATCGGCTCGCACTTCGTCAGAGAGCTGCTGTCCGGCACCTACCCGAGCCTGGAGCCCACCCGGGTGGTGGTGCTGGACGCGCTCACCTACGCCGGCAACCGCGCCAACCTCGACCCGGTGGCCGCCGACCCGCGCCTGGAGTTCGTACAGGGGGACATCTGCGACGCCCCGCTCGTCGCCCGGCTGTTCGCCGGCACCGACCTGGTGGTCCACTTCGCCGCCGAATCCCACGTGGACCGCTCCATCGAGGACTCCTCGGCCTTCGTGCACACCAACGTCCTCGGCACACAGACCCTGCTGCAGGAGGCCGTACGGGCCGGCGTGGGCCGCTTCGTCCACGTGTCCACCGACGAGGTGTACGGATCCATCGAGACCGGCTCCTGGGACGAGGAGGAACCGCTGCTGCCCAACTCCCCCTACGCGGCGTCCAAGGCCTCCTCCGACCTCATCGCGCTCGCCGTCCACCGCACCCACGGCCTCGAGGTCTGCGTGACCCGCTGCTCCAACAACTACGGGCCCTACCAGTTCCCCGAGAAGGCCATCCCTCTCTTCACCACCAACCTGGTCGACGGCCTCGACGTCCCCCTCTACGGAGACGGCGGCAACAGCCGGGACTGGCTGCACGTGGACGACCACTGCCGCGGCATCGCCCTGGTCGCCGCCAAGGGCCGCCCCGGCGAGATCTACAACATCGGCGGCGGCACCGAACTGACCAACCGTGAGCTCACCGGGCGGCTGCTCGACCTGTGCGGGCGCGACACCTCGGCGGTGCGACAGGTCGCGGACCGGGCCGCGCACGACCGCCGCTACTCGGTGGACATCACCAAGATATCCACGGAGCTCGGCTACGCCCCCCAGGTCCCGTTCGACCAGGGCCTGGCCGACACCGTGGCCTGGTACCGCGACAACCGCGCCTGGTGGGAGCCGCTCAAGGCCCGCACCGCACAGGAGCGGGCGGCAGGCAGCCGTGCGCATTGACGAGACCGGCATCCCGGGCACCTGGCGGATCTCTCCCGAGCCGCTCGGCGACGAGCGCGGCCACTTCTTCGAAGCCGCCAAGGAGAGCGTGCTGACCGCCGGGACCGGTCTGCCGTTCACCGTCCGCCAGGTCAACAACTCGGTCTCGCGCCGGGGCGTCCTGCGCGGCCTGCACTGCAACGACGTACCCGCCGACGCGAGCAAACTGGTCACCTGCGTGCGCGGCTCGATCCTCGACGTCATGGTCGACCTGCGCGTGGGCTCCCCCACCTTCGGCCGCCACCAGGCGACCCGGCTGTCGGCCGGCGAGGGCACCGCCCTCTACATGCCCGGCAGCATCGGCCACGCCTTCCTCGCCCTGGAGGACGGCACCTGCGTGAACTACCTGCTGTCCGCCGAGTACGTGCCTGGCGCCATGGTCGACATCGACGCCCTCGACCCCGAACTGGGGATCCCCTGGGAGCTCGACGGACCACCCGTGCGCTCCGCCAAGGACGCGGCCGCCCCGTCCCTCGCCGAGGCCCTCGCCTCCGGCCGGCTGCCGCACTTCACACCGGCGCGCCCCGCGAAGGAGGCGCTGTCCCATGCCCGCTGACACCACCGTCTCCACGACCCGGGTCGGCCTGCTGGGCTGCGGGGACATCGCCGCCCGCCGCACCCTGCCCGCCCTCCTGCGCGTCCCCGGAGCAGAACTGGCCGCCGTCGCCGCCCGCGACCCGGACCGGGCCGCGGCCTTCGGCGCCCGCTTCGACGCCCCGGCTGCCGCCTCGTACGAGGAACTGCTGGCCCGCACCGACATCGACGCGGTCTACCTGTGCCTGCCGACGCTGCTGCACGCCCGCTGGGCCGAGAAGGCGCTCCGGGCCGGCAAACACGTACTGGTGGAGAAGCCTCTGGCGGCCTCCGGCGCGGACGCCGAGCGCCTGTTCCGGCTGGCCGGCGAGCGCGGCCTGGTCCTGCTCGAGAACTTCATGTTCCTCCACCACGGCACCCAGCGTCAGGTCGCCGCCCTCCTGATGTCCGGGGCGCTCGGCGAGATCCGCGCGGTGTCCGCCGCGTTCACCATCCCGCCGCGCCCCGCTGGCAACCAACGGCTGGACCCGCGGCTGGGCGGCGGGGCGCTCCTCGACAACGGGGTGTACCCGCTGCGAGCGGCACTGCGGTTCCTGGGCACCGGGCTGACGGTGGCGGGCGCGAGCCTGCGCGACAGCAGAGAGCACGGGGTGGACCTGTCCGGCGCGGCGCTGCTGACCGCCCCGGGCGGAGCGGTCGCACAGATCCGGTTCGGCATGGAGCACCACTACCGGTCCTGGTACGAGATCCAGGGCAGCCAGGGCACTCTGTCGGTGGACCACGTGTACACCACGGCGCCGGGACACGCACCGGTGATCCGGCTGGGGGAGGGCACCGAGCAGCGCGAGATCACCGTCCCCGCCGAGGACCACTTCGAGGCGGTGTGGCGGTTCTTCGCCGCCGCCGTGCGCGGGGAGGAAACGGTGCGGCCCGGCCTGCGCCTCCTCTCGGCGGAGTCGGTGGCGCAGGCCGGGCTGCTGGACACGGTGCGCGACGCGGCGGTGCGGGTCCCGGTCTGAGACCCGGCCGCCGGCTCAGCGGGACAGGGCGGCGCTCTCCGCGAACTGCTTGGCGTGGTGGAGCGTCGCACCGCTGTTGCGGCCCAGCGCCTCCCGGACATGACGGCGGGCCTGCGCGAGGTCGACCCCAGCGCCGAGCGCCCCCTCGACGGCCTCCTCGCACAGCACCACGCTGTGCTGCGAGGTGACGGTCAGTCCGCCGCCGTCGGCGGGACGGACGGTCCAGCAGCCGGTGTGCGCGGTCATCAGGGCGGGCGTCGCGGTCTGCTTGTAGACGATCCGCAGGTCCTCGGGGAAGCACACGCGCACGGACTCGGTGGTGTGGGCCGAGCCGTCGGCGGTGCGCGTGTCCATGGTCATGACCTGCACACCCGGCTCGTCCTCGGTGAGTTCGAGGCGGTCCACGTGCGGCAGGCGCTCCGGCCACAGGTCCGCCCGGTGGAGGAAGTCGTACACCCGCTCCGCCGGACCGTCGACGTGGACGGAGTCCTCGAAGACGACGACGCGCTCGTCCAGGCGGGCCCAGCCGGCGGCCAGGGCGCACAGGTTGCCCAGTTCGGCACGGCTGTTCGTGTCGATGGCCCGCTCGACCCACTCCACGTCCTCGCGGCGGTCGTCGGCCACGGTGAAGTCGTGGAGCAGGGTCAGCAAGGAGCGCTCCGGCCCGAGTTCGGTGACGATCCAGGTGCCGCCCACCGTCTCCACCGGGGCCGCCGGAACCTCCTGGCGGAACTCGATGCGGCGGGCCACCGGGTCCAGGACCCGGCGCGAGGTCCAGGACTTCACCTGGCCGTTGGCCGTGGCCCACATGCGCAGCCGCTCGGTGTCACCGGTCGACTCCAGCTGTTCGACCTGCACGTTCGGCGGGAGGTACAGCGGCCATCGGGAGGTGTCCGCGATCAGCCGGTACACCACGTCCGCGGGGGCGTCGGTCTCCGCCTCGTGCACGGTGCGGTGCACCCGCCCGTCGCGCTGCTCGTTCACCATCGAAAGTCTCTTTCCGGGTCGGGGGCGGTGTCTCGGGTACGGCCCGCAGGCCGGGGTCACAGCGCGGAGGGCGCCTCGTCGTCGAACCAGCACGAGCGGCGCCGGAACGGGGTGCCGGGCAGGTGGGCGCGCGGCGGCAGGTCCCGGTCCTTCCACAGCACCTGCCAGTCCGGTGTGCCGCCGTCCTCCCACGCACGGGCGATCCCGTCGGCGGGCGGCCGGTGCGTGCCCTTGGCCACGGCCGTGAGCGCGGTGCGCAGGGACGCCGCGTCGGACACGACGAGGGCCCTGCGGTGCTTCATGTGCCGCCGCCCGTGCTGGAGCGTCCAGGCCAGCGAGTCCAGCGCCGGGGCGTCCGTGCCGTCGAGCGTGCGCAGCAGACGGCCGGCCAGCAGGGCCACCGCCTCGTCGCTGCCTGCCGAGAGCGGGACGATCTCCTCGTCCGCCGCCACGCGGGGGCCCGCGGTCCGGCGCGGCGCCTCCTCGACCACCGCGTGGGACAGCGAACCGCCGAGCCCGAAGGCGTTGACGGCGCCGATGCGCGGGACGTCGCCGGCGGGCCACGGCAGGTTCTCCACGGGGATGCCCAGGGGCGCGTCGCCGACCGGCAGGGACGCGTCGGCCGTGCCGAGACCGGCGATGCGGGGGATGGTGCCTTCCTGAAGGGCGAGCACCGTCTTGACGATGCCGATCAGTCCGGCCGCGCCCTCCAGGTGTCCGATGTTGGCCTTGACGGATCCCACCCACAGCTTCCCGTCCGGACCCGCCGCCGGGCCCCGGTCCGCGGGCAGCAGCCGGGCCAGGGCGGCGATCTCGGTGGCGTCGCCGCCCCGGGTGCCGGTGCCGTGCGCCTCCAGGTGCCCGAGGTCGCGCGGGGTGAGTCCGGACGCGGCCAGGGTGCGCTCCACCAGGGAGATCTGAGAGTCCTGGTCGGTGCCGGTCAGCCCGCCGCCGCGCCCGTTGTGGGCGCTGCCCACGGAGCGGATGACGGCGTGGACGGGGTCGCCGTCGGCGAGCGCCGCGTCCAGTGTCTTGAGCAGCAGACAGGCCCCGCCCTCCCCGCGCAGGTAGCCGTTGCGGGCCTCGCTGAAGGGCACCGAGTCGCCGGTGGGGGACAGGGCGCCGCCGAGGTAGGCGTTGGTGGCGTAGTAGCCGGCGCTGAACAGGTTGGGGGAGCCGACGAGTGCCATCGGGTAGTCGCCGGACCGCAGGCCCTGGACGGCGAAGCCGAGCGCGGACAGGCCGGCCGAGCAGGCCGAGTCGATGACCATGCTGGGGCCGGTCCAGCCGAACTGGTACGAGACGCGGTTGGCGAGGAACGCCATCATCGTGCCGGGGAACGCGGCGCCGTCGGCGCGCTTGCCCCGGGCGAGCATCCGCTCGCCGTAGTCGGACATGAAGGCGCCCGCGAAGACGGCGACGGGCTCGCCCGCCAGGGACTCGGGGTCCAGGCCCGCGTTCTCCACGGCGTGCCAGGCCAGTTCGAGCATCAGCCGGTGCTGCGGGTCCATGAAGGCCGCCATGCGGGGGGCGATGCCGAAGAAGCGGGCGTCGAAGCCGTCGACGGAGTCCAGGAGGAAGGCGCGCGGGGTGTTGGCCTTGGCGACCTGTTCGTCCAGCCCGTACCAGCGGTCCGCCGGTACGTCCCGCAGCCGCCGCTCGGCGCGGGACGCGAGGTCCCAGAACTCGGTGAGGGTCTCGGCACCGGAGGTCCGGCAGGACATGCCGATGACGGCGATCGGGGTGTCCGCGTGCGTGCTCATGCGGCGGCCCCCCGGTCGTCGCGGGCCGGTCCGCCGGCCGCGCCGGCGAGGCGCTGGCCGTGCAGGCCGCGGATGCGGCGCCGGGCCTCCTCGCCGAGGATCGTCTCCTCGTGGTCGGGGATCTCCCGCTCCAGGGCGGCCTCGGCCTCGGCGAGCACGGTGCGCACGAGCTGGGACTTCATCAGTTCCATCGCGGGGCGCGGGGCCTGGGCGGCCTGCAGGGCGATCCGGTGCGCCTCGGCGGCCACCGCCTCAGGAGCGGTGATCTTCATCCCGGCGCCGCGGTCGCGCAGTTCGCGCCCGGTGTAGCTGCGGCTGGTGTAGATCATCTCGGCGCCCAGCGCCCGGCCGAACGCGGCGGGGAGCATGTGGCTGGCTCCGAGGATCGAGGTGAAGCCGAAGGCGAGGAAGTTCATCGCGTAGCGGGAGCGCTCGTTCAGGACGGCGACGTCGCAGTACAGGGCGAGCAGCAGGCCGCCGCCGAGCGCGTGGCCCTGGACGGCGGCGATCACCGGGACGGGACAGTCGGCGATCGCCCGCATCATCTCCCAGAGTTCGACGACGCGCTGCTCATGGGTGCCGAGCATGCGTTCGGTGGTGCCGCCCGCGCTGAAGACGCCGGGAGCACCTTCCAGGACGACGGCCCGGACGGCGGGGTCGGCGGCGGCCGCACGCAGTGCGGCGATCAGCCCGGCGCGCAGCTCGGGCGTGAACCGGTTGCTGCCCGCCTCGTCGCACAGCCGCACGGTGGCGACCGGCGCCTCGACGTGCAGCTCGACGGGCCCGTACACAAGTGTGGTCACGGTATTAGTCCTTGCCGGTGAAAGGTGTCCAGCCGCTCGCGCACCCGCTGGTCGCCGAGGCGTTCCGCGACGACGCGCACCGAGCGGTCGGCGTGGCCCTCGTCGAGGGGGTACAGCTCGCGGCGATAGCGCTTGAGTGCGCGGACGGCGCCGGGGTCGGCGGCCCGCAGTCGTCGCAGCAGCAGTTGGAGTGCGCGGCGGCAGTCCTCGGTGCGCCGGTCGGCGAGACCCAGGGCGGCGGCCTCGTCGGCGGCCAGTTCCTCGGCGCCGAGGGCCATCGCGTAGGCCCGGTGGCGGCCGACGCGTTCGGCGACGGTCGGCAGGATCGCGGCCGGGACGAGGCCGAGCAGGACCTCGGTCATCCGGAAGCTCGCGCCGGGTCCCGCGATCACGTGGTCGCAGGCCGCGGCGAGACCGACGCCGCCGCCGGTGGCCACCCCGTCGACGACGGCGACGGTGACCAGGGGTGAGTCGGTGAGCCGGCGCAGCAGGTCGTGCACGGCGGTGAGCCGGGGCCGCCAGTCGGCCTGGTCGAGGTCGCCGAGCGCGATGCCGGAGCAGAACGTGTCGCCGGTGGCGTCGATGACGAACACTGTCGCGGAGTCGGTCCGTTCGGCCTGCTCCAGGGCGCCGGCCAGCTCGGCGAGCAGTTCGTCGTCGAGGCGGTTGCGGGTGGCGGGGCTGTCCAGGGTGGCCCGGACGACGGGTGGCCGCGCCGTGTCGACGCGGACCCGGGCGGCCGCGCCGGAGGCCGTCACCGCCATTCGTACCGCCTGATGTAGTCCTCGACCCCGGCCAGCACGAGCAGCTTGCCGTGGTCGCGGAACGGGGCGAGGTAGGCGTCCGCCGCGTCCAGGTCGATCTCGCGGTGCGGCCGGGGCACCAGGATGCGGCGGGTGACCGGCAGCATCTCCTCGTACTCGGCGAAACTCAGGTCCCGCCGCAGCCCGAGCCGTTCGGCCGTGGCCGTCTTGCCGACGATCTCCTTGGCGCCGGGCATGACGGTCGCGCCGAAGAACTCCGAGGCGCAGCCGGAGCCGTACGAGAACATGCCGAGGCGCGAGCCCTCCAGGCGCTCGGCGCTCTCGTGGTCGACGAGGCTGGCGAGCGCCAGCCAGATCGAGCCGGAGCACAGGTTGCCGATGGAGCGGGCGTAGCGCAGGGACGGGACGACCCGGCGCTCGAAGTCCTCCGCGATCAGCTTGGGCGCGCGCGGCGCCTGTTCGCGCATCAGCTTGCGGTGGGCGGCCCGCACCATGCCGCCGAACGGGGTGTGCATCACCACGTGGTCGAAGGACTCGGCGAAGTCGGTGCCCGGGACGTTGTCGGCGTAGGCGCGGAAGCTGTCGGACAGACACTCCAGGTAGGCCAGGAGCGAGAGGTCCGGGTTGTACAGGTCGTAGTCCGGCGCGGGCCGGGCCGTGTCCATGACGTCGAAGCTGTTGAGGCCGTACGCGCCCGGGGTCAGGGCGAGCACGCCGGGACTGTCGCCCACGAGCAGCGCCACCGCGCCGTGCCCGGTGGTGGGCTCGGCGTACTTGGCGTACTCGTCCATCGGGTTGACGTCGGTCGCGATGATCAGCGCCTTGGCCCCGGGCCGCAGCCCCGCGCGCAGGTAGCCGGCCGCGAGCTGGAGGGCGCCCGTGGCGCCGTAGCACGCCTGCTTGACCTCCATGTAGCGGCACTGCCGGGACAGGCCGAGGTGGCCGTGCACCCAGGAGGCGAGCGACTTGCTGTGGTCGAGGCCCGACTCGCTGGAGGTGACGAGGAGTTCGATGGACCCGCGGTCCTCCTCGCTGAGCGCGTCCACGATCGGCTTGGCCGCGTTGACCGCGTTGGTGACCGAGTCCTCCCAGGGCAGCTGGACCGACCGCTCGTCCGTCATGAGGTTGCCGAAGCGGTCGGGGTCCAGGCCGCGGGCGTCGAACAGGGCCCGGGCGGAGATCTTCGCGACGCCCGCGTACACGTTCAGGGCCTCGATGCCGATCCGCGCGGGACCGGCCGTCGTGGCGGGGGTCATCGCGCGCCTCCCTGGCCGGACAGATGGGCGATGAGGCCTCCGATGTCGCGGATCTCGGCGAACCTGGAGACCCGCTCGCGGCTGCCGAGCCGGTGGCAGAGCGTCGTGATGATCTCGACGCGGTCGACCGAGTCCGCGCCCAGGTCCGCCAGGCTGCGCTCGTCCAGGACCTCCTGGGCGGGCACGTCCGGCAGGATCTCGGCGATGACCTCCACCAGGACGGATCGGACGGTCGCCGGATCGGCGGCGACGGGCGCGGTCATGACTCCTCCACCAGTTGCTGGACGGAGCAGACGGCCAGCAGCCGTCCGCTCTCGGACTCCCGGACCGAGACCTCGGCGATCTCCTCGCCCGGCACGGTGTCGCTGCGCCACAGCGTCACCGTCAGGGTGAGCTCGGCGTCGGCGTCGGCGTTCCCGAAGTAGCCCATGCGGTGGTCGAGGACGGTCCGCGTGCTGAACGCGGCCGGGTCCCGGTGCAGGGAGCGCCACTGGCGCAGCAGCGCCGTGTCGACGATGGAGAAGTAGGACGCGAAGTACATGAGCCCGGCGCCGTTGAGGTCGCGCACCCGGTCCAGGGTGTACGTCGTGGTGTACGGCTGCGCGGCCGTGTGGCCGGGGATCCCGTGTTCGTGGAAGGTGCCCGTCTTGCGGGCCCGGCCGCAGGAACCGCGCGGCGAGTACTCCTGCGGCAGCCGCGGCAGGTGCTCGTGCCGGAATCCGGCGGGTGACGCCTCGACCAGACCCGTGTTGCTGTCCGGGTGCGAGCGGGAGATCCAGCGGTTGTAGTTCTCCACGTACAGGCAGTCCTCGCGCCGCTCCTCGTGGAGCTCCCGCGGATCGAGGACCTCCTCCGGCCCGAACGTGCCGGGACGGGAGAGGCGGTGCAGGGTCATCACCGACTGGGGCCCGAAGTCGAAGACCCGCGAGGTGACGTCGAACTCGTCGCCGAACCCGATGCCGTACGGATGGACCTGACGGCTGCCGCGCACCCGGAAGTAGTAGAAGGACAGGTAGGTGGGGTGGCCGTCGGCGCTGCGGGCCGCGTACACGTTGGTGCCGCTCGCGGCCTTGACCGCCTCCCACGTCCAGTCACCCAGCTGTCCGAAGAACAGGGACCCGGCTCCGCACATGCCCGGTGCCACCGTGACCCGCCGGGTCAGGGAGGACGCGTCGAGGAGCGCCGGGTCGCTCAGCCGGCCGGTGGGGCTCACTTGGCGTTCGCCACCAGGTCCGCCACCCGGCCGCTCACGTACGCGCTGAGCTGGTTGACCGTGGGGTGGTCGTAGACCGTGTCGAGAATCTCCTCCAGGCCGTACTTGGTGTTGACGAAGGCGACCAGTTCCACGCCCAGGACGGAGTCCAGGCCGAGGTCCGCGAAGGTGGCGTCGTCGTCGATCTCCTCGATCTCGCAGTAGAGGATGCCGGCCAGGTGCGGCCGCAGTTCGTCGCGGATCGAGTCGGCACTCACCAGGGTCGTCATTCGCTCTCTCCTCAACCTCTTCGACTCGCTGTGCGAGCAATCTCGGGCCAGGCTAGGAAAGGCGTCTCGGGAGCCGCTGGAGCTGTCCTCGAGGGCTGGGGCAGGAACCCGAGCAGGGTGAGCAGGCTGCGCGCTTCGACATTGAGGTGGCTGCCGTACCGCACGAAGTCCATCAGCTGCCGCACCGTCATCCACACGAACCCCGGGGGAGCTTCGAGCGGGAAGTTCTCCTCGGCCTCGACCAGCAGGTAGCGGTTGCGGGCGTGGTGGAAGCGGCCGCCCTCCTCGGACTGGACGGCGTCGAAGCGGATCCGGTCCGCACCGGCGGCCAGGACGAGGTCCAGGAACGGGGGGCGCGCGGTCGTCCCCGGCCCCGAGCCGTCGGCGGCGGCGTAGTCGGCGGGCTGGCACTGCACGGTGGGCGCCATCTCGACGCGGTCCAGCGCCCCGGTCTCGACGCGTGCCTGCACCAGCAGGTGCAGCACCCCCCTGACCCGTCGGGCGACGAACGCGACGACGCCCTGGCTGCGCGGCGCGATCATGGGCTGCGACCAGCCGGAGACCTCGCGGTTCGACGCCTCCACCCGCAGGCCGATCACCTTGAAGTGCCGGTCCTCGTCATGGACGACGGCACCGTCGCGCAGCGACCAGCCCGTCGTCCGCGCCAGCGGCACGAGCCGCCGCTCGAGGGTGCAGTGCGCCTTCGCCTCGGTGAACCAGCTGAGCAGCTCGGCGGTGGTGTGCAGCGCCGCGCGCCCCGGCTGCCAGGACGCGGCGAGCGCACCCTCGAAGCCGTCCTCGCCGGGGACGCCCGCCGGCCGGCGCAGCCGGGTCGCACCCGACAGGACGGTACGGGTGTCCATGTTCACCAGGTCGTCGGTCTGCAGGAGTTCGGCGATCTGCTCGAAACTCAGCCAGCAGAAGTCGTCCAGGACCGGGACGTCCTCCTGCGTCCGCACGATCATGTTGCGGTTGCGCTTGGCGAGGAACCAGGACGCCTGCTCCGACTGGAGGGCGTCGAAGAGGATCTCACCGCTGCGCGGCACGAGAAAGTGCTCCAGATACGGAACGGGCCGGCCGCCGTGCACCCGCGTGTAGTTGCTCTTCGTCGCCTGGACCGTCGGCGACAGCTGCACCAGGTTCTTGTTTCCCGGCTCCATCTTCGCCTGGAGCAGGCAGTGCGGAACGCCGTCGAACTCCTTCACCAGGATTCCGAGAATTCCGTGTTCCGGCTGCACGATGATCGGCTGCCGCCAGGAATCGACCGCCCGTCCCGAGTCCGTCACCTCCAGTCCCCGGACGGAAAAGAAGCGACCGCTGCGGTGCACCAGATTTCCGGACCCCTCCTCGAAGGACCAGCCGTCCAGGCGGTCCAGGGGAGTCTCGGTGACCTTGTAGGAATTGGCCGCGCACCGTTGCTCGAACCAGCGATGGAATTCCGATATGTCGGAGAACATGGGGGCCTCCAGAGGATGTCTTCCGGGAACTTTCGACAGGACGCAGAGCCCGACCGGTTCGCGAGAACGGTTCGAGTCGGCTGCGAGCCCGAAAATAAAGAATGTCGAGCGTCAAATGGCATGCACGGGCGAGGAGTTGATCCCATTGACCATCGATGTGACCGAAGCCGCGGGGACGGTCCAGGGGGAGTGCGCACCGGCCTTCGCCGAGGTCGCGCGGGCGTTCGCGGAGAACTTCCGCGACGGCTCGCAGACCGGGGCGGGCGTGAGCGTCTACCACCGCGGACGCGAGGTCGTCTCCCTGTGGGGCGGGGTCGCCGACGAGGCCACCGGACGCCCCTGGCAGCGCGACACGCTCGCCGTGCTGGCCTCGCCGACCAAGTCGGTCGCCGCCGGCGCGCTGTACGTCCTTCTCGAGCGGGGCGTGGTGGAACTGGACGCCCCGATCGCCCGCTACTGGCCCGAGTTCGCCGCCGCGGGCAAGGAGTCGGTCACCCTGCGCATGCTGCTCGCCCAGCGGACCGGCGTGGTGGCACTGGACCACACACCGATCACCTACGAGCGGCTGCGCACCGGCCGGCCCGTCGTCGAGGCCCTGGCCGCGGCCCGCCCCGAGTGGGAACCGGGCACCGCGCACGGCTACCACGCCATGACCTTCGGCCACATCGTCAGCGAGGTCGTGCTGCGCACCACGGGCCGCACCGTCGGTGAGTTCCTCGCCGAGGAGATCGCCGGCCCGCTGGGGCTGGACTGCTGGATCGGACTGCCCGAGGCCGAACTGCCCCGGCTGGCGACCATGCTGCCGTCCCAGGCCGAGTTCCTCATGGAAGGCGCGGGCGACGGTCCGGACACGAGCGGCCTGGCCGAGCTCCTCGCCGCGCTCGGCGACCCCACGTCGCTCACCTTCCGGGCGACCATCGGCAGCATGTCCTTCGACGCCGACACCGGGAACGACGCCAAGCGGGTCCGGCTGGAGAACGCCTCGTACGACGGCGTGGCCAACGCCCCCTCCCTGGCCCGCTACTTCGCCGCGCTGATCGGCGAGGTGGACGGGATCCGGCTGGCCGGGCCCGGCCTGGTCGACGAGATCCGCCGGGTGCACTCGGACGGCCCGTGCCGCACCATGCTCCTGCCGACCACGTGGGGACTGGGCGTGATGCTGCCCGACGGCCCGCTGTACCCGGCGTCCGCCGGACCGGCCGGCTCGTTCGGGCTGGCCGGTGCGACGGGCTCCTTCGCCTGCGCCGTCCCCGAGCGCGAACTCGCCTTCGCGTACGTGCCGAACGGCGGATCGCGGGTCATCGACCGGCTCGACCCGCGCGCCCGGCGCGTGGCGGAGGCGGTCCACCGGAGCGCGGCCGGGCTCTGAGACCGCGGCGCGCGTCCGGGCGGCTGCCGCCGAGCTACGCGGCGGCCCGCTCGGCGGCGTACGCACCGGCGTGCTCCAAAGTCTGCAGGCTGTTGCGGCGCAGCAGCTCCTGAACGGTCGCGCGAGCCTGGGCCGGGGTGGTCCCCTCGCCCAGGACCGACGCGACGGCCTCGGGGTCCAGCGCCACGTCGTGACGGATGGAGACGCGGGTGCGGTCACCGTCGGGGACGACGGTCCACACGCCGCCGTGGGCGCGCAGCGGGCGGGGCACGGAGGTCTGTTGGAAGACGATGCGCTCGTCGGCGAAGCACAGCCGCACCGAACGGGAGGTGTGCACGGAGCCGTCCGGGGAGAGCGTGTCCATCTCCAGCGTCTGCTGCTCGACGCCCTCGCCCGCCCCGTTCGCCGGGGCGGTCTCGAGGTCGAGCCGGGTGACGTGCGGCAGACGCTCCGGCCACAGGTCGGCCCGGTGCAGGAACGCGTGGACGGCCTTGGCCGGGCCGTCGATCTCCACCTCGTCGGTGAAGGAGAACAGCAGGTCGCCGAGGTCCTCGGGACGCTCGGCCCAGTACCGCACCGCCGCCACCTCCTCCGAGTTGTGCCGCTCCAGGGCCTGCGCGAGGAAGGCCTCGGTCCGGGTGTCCGCCGGGTCGGTGAGCGTGTAGGCGTTGCCGAGCGTGATCCGGGTGGGCTCCTTCGTGCCCACGTCCTCGAAGCGCCAGGTGCCGGCGGCCGCGGACAGCGGCGGGGCCGGCCGTTCCTGCCGGAAGGAGACCCGCAGAGCGGCGTCGTCGGCCTGCCGGACCGAGGTCCACGAGCGCACGCTGTCGCCCGACAGGACCCACATGCGGAACCGGTCCCCGTCCGGGCCGGCGTCCAGCAGCTCGACGTGCAGGCACGGAGCGAACAGCAGGGGCCAGCGGGTCACGTCGGAGACGAGCCCGTAGGCCCGTGCCGCGGAGGCAGTGGTCGTGGCGGTGAGCTCCGCCAGGCGGTCGCCGGTGCCGGTCATCCAGGTCTCCAGACGGTTCGGGGCAGGTTCGGGGCAGTCGTCCTCCGCAATGTCGTGCAGGGGTCTCGATCCCTGCTCGACCCGGGATCGAGCCGCCCCGACCAGGCTCGGAACCTCCCAGAACGACTGGAGTCGCTGTCATGCGCATCTTGTTCACCGCATTCCCGGCCACGGCACACGTCCATCCGCTCGTTCCGCTCGCCTGGGCGCTGCAGAACGCGGGCCACGAGGTCCGGGTGGCCATCCACCCCGACACCGTGCACCTGGTCACCGAGGCGGGACTGCCGGCGGTGCCGCTCGGTTCCCGCGAGACGCTCGCCGACGCGGCGAAGTGGAACGACAACTTCGAGATGCTCTCCCAGCTGAGCGACGCCCTGTTCCTGGACACCGGCAACGCCCCGCAGTGGGAGCGCCAGTGGCAGGGCCTGTGCGGCATGCTGGGCACGTTCACGCCGATGCTGGACGACCTCGTGGACTTCTGCCGCGGATGGCAGCCCGACCTCGTGGTGTGGGACCCGTTCTGCGTGGCGGCGGGCGTCGCCGCACGCGTCACCGGCGCCGCCCACGCCCGCTTCCTGTGGGGCCAGGACAACATCGGCTGGCTGCGCGCCAAGTCCCTGGAGGCGGGCGCCGGCCAGGACGGCACCCCGGACCCGGTGGACGCGCTGATGGCCCCGATGCTGGAGCGCTACGGGCTGGAGTACTCCGAGGACCTGCTGCTCGGCCAGTTCACCGTCGACACCATGCCGCAGGCCCTGCAACTGCCGCTGCCCGTGGACTACGCCCCGATCCGCCGGGTGTCCTACAACGGCAACACGGTGGCCCCGGCGTGGGTGCACCAGCGCCCCGAGAAGCCGCGCGTCCTGCTCACGCTCGGCATGGGCGGCCGCGGCCGCCAGCTCTTCGACGCGGCCGGGATCTCCTTCCCGCAGGTCGTGGAGGCGCTGGCCGAACTGGACGTCGAGGTGGTCGCCACCCTGCACAAGGCGATGCTGGACACCGTCACGTCCGTCCCCGACAACGTCCGGCTGACGGAGTACGTGCCGCTGGCGCAGGTGCTGCCGAGCTGCTCGGCCGTCATCCACCACGGCGGCGGCGGCACGTTCGCGGCGGCCGCGGCGGCCGCCGTCCCTCAGCTGATCGTGCCGATGTCGCTGTGGGGCGAGGCGATCACGGCCCGCTTCATGGCCGACCGGGGCGCCGGAACGGTCGTCGAGGCCGAGGACCTCGACACCGCGCTGCTGACCGAGCAGGTCACGCGGCTGCTGGAGGATCCCGCGTTCCGTACGGGAGCACAGGCACTGCGCGCAGAGATCAACCAGGCGCCGGGGCCTGCCGAGTTCGTCTCCGTGCTGGAGACGCTGACCACCAAGCACCGCCCGTGACCGGCCGCCGGCACCCCGCCGCGCGCGGCTGATCAGCCGCGCGCCAGCGCCTCCACAGCGGGAAGGACCTCCGCCGGGCCCGGCAGCGCGGCCAGCTCCGCGGCGAGTTCCGCCGCCCGCCGCGCGTACGACGGGGTGGCGAGCATCTCCCGGCAGACACGGGCGACGTCACCGGGACCGTCCTCGCCGGCCTGAGGCAGGCGGGCCACACCGTGGTCGGCGAGACGCCGGTTGGGGCCCCACAGCTTCGGCATGTTGGGCACGACCATCTGCGGAACGCCGGCCCGCACGGCCGTCAGCGCCGTCTGCCCGCCGCCCGCGTGCAGCAGCAGATCGCAGGTGTGCAGCACCGTGTCGAGCGGCAGCCAGCCCGCCCGCACCCCCGGGTGCCGCTCACGCAGAGCGGCCGCCGCCTCCTCCGGAGCCGCGACGAGGACCTCCACGTCCGGACCGCTGACCTTCCCGACCAGCGCGTCCAGGTGGTCGAACTCGTACTCCTTGCTGACCCGGCTGCCCGCCGTGACACACACCCGGCGCCGCTCCCCGCGCGTGTACATCCACGGCTCCAGCTCCCGCTGGAGCCCGCACGGCACGAACCGCATGGTCAGCCCGGACGGGGCCGCGGGATCCGCGACGGAGGGCGGGCAGATGTCGATCCACAGGTCCGCCGCGGGCAGCTCCGTCAGACCGGACCGCGCCAGCTCCGGGGCCAGTTCGTCGGCGGCCCCGAGCTCCATGGCGAGCGGCTCACCCATGTCCCAGGCGTGCCGGACGTACGGGACCTTCAGCTCGCCGGCCAGCAGCGCCGCACCGAAGGCCAGCGCGCCGCCGACGACCACGTCGGGGCGCCAGCCCCGGCCCAGCTCGCGCAGCGCCGGAAGACTCCCGGCGGCCAGCCGGCCGAACCCGCGCCCCCCGAACCGCATCCGCTCCCCGGGATCGTCGGGCAGCGACAGCGGGGAGCCGTCGCGGCCGGCGAGCATGAAGTCACGCATCGCCAACGGCGTGACGGACGCGGCCGGGAGCCCCGCCGCGGTGATCACCCCCGCCATGTCCGCCGTGGCGGCCACCAGGACCTCGTGCCCGCCGTTGCGCGCCGCCGTGGCCAGCGGGACGAGGGCGAACACCGTCGCCGGGCTGCCCCCGGCGAGGAAGAGCATCCGCATGCCGACGCCTCAGCCGCGACTGGCCGGGGCGAACGCCAGCGCGTCGAGCGCGGTCACCACGGCGGCCTCCTCGTACGCGAAGTGCCGCTCCAGCTCCTCGACCAGCGTCTCCAGCCTGGCCTGCACACCCTGCGGGTCGCCCGGCTCCAGCTCCGTCACGAGCTCGGCGATCTCGGTGCGCAGCCGCGACACCACCTTGTGCTCCTCGCGCAGCTTGGCCAGCGTCGGCGCCAGACCCGGGAAGGTGGACTCCAGGACCGGGAACGCGCCCTGGTCCTCGCCCCCGTGGTGCACCTCGAGCGCCTTGCAGAAGCTCAGGCAGTTGTCGCGCAGCTGCTGGAGCACGGGCACGTCGGCGGGGGTCACGGCGTCGGCCTTGCCGGCCGCGAAGTCGGCGACCTGGCGGCGGAGTCCGGCGAGCTCGCCGCGCAGCCAGTCGTGGATCTCGGTGAGTTCCTGACCGAGCCCGCGCGCCCGGCGCCCGTCCTCGTAGTACTCGGGCTCCAGCACGACGACGGGCAGGACCCGGTCGGTGTTCTTCTGGTAGTCCGCGTAACCGGGGGACAGCTCGCAGGCCTTGGCGAAGACGCTCTCGCGCTCCTCGCCCTCCAGCACCGTCGCCCTGGCCTGGTACTTCTCCGTGCCGACCTCGACGGTCAACAGCGGGTTGGCACTGAGGTTGTGGTACCAGGCGGGGTTCTTCGGGCCGCCGCCGGCGGACGCGATGACGACGCCCTTGCCGTCGATCTCCAGGTATCCGACCGGGCTGGTCCGCGGCAGGCCGCTCTTGGCGCCGGCCGTGGTCAGCAGAGCGAGGGTGCCTCCCTCGAAGGGGCCCCCGACCTTTCCGCCGTTCGCCCGGAACTCCTCGACGACGGGCTTGTTCCAGTCAGCGACGAAGGCTTCCAGCTCGTCGGCCATGGATATGCACGCTCCTCAGTTCTTTCGACAGGTCCACGCATCGGCGGCGGCCCGCCGGCCCGCACGGGTGGGACTCGACGATCAACGGCCGGACCCCCGCCGGTCAATGATTCCCGTCCGGAACTCGAGCCGCCCTCGAGCACCCCTGGAGCGACGTCCCGGCCCGTGGAACCCGGCTCGAGACCTGGTCGCGAGCGCATGGACCCCCCGTCGAACACCCGTCCACGAACCGCCGGAGCGCGCCTTCTCGATGGCACAGTCGCCCACCGGAGACGACCGGAAACACGGGCTGCCGGAGACTCCGGACGGCCGGAACCGGAACGGGAGGCATCCACCATGCAGAACAGACTGTCCCGGCGCCGTCTGCTGGGACTCGGTGCCGCGGCGGGCGGCGCCGCGGTGCTCGCCGCGACGCCTGCGGGCGCATGGGCGGCGGCGCGCCCGCTGGACGCGGGCTGGCCGACGAGGATCGAGCTTCCGGTCGGCTTCCACCCGGGCGGTGTCGCCACCGACGGCCGCGCCCCGTACGCGTACTACGGATCGCTGTTCGGCGGCGACGTCTACCGGGTGGACCTGACCACCGGCCAGGGCAAGTACATCTCTCCCGACCTGGGCGAGGGCAACGCCGCCGCCGGGATCCGGCTCGACTGCCACGGCCGGCTGTTCGTCAGCGGAGCCTACGGCGGCCAGATCCGCGTGCTCGACGTCACCACCGGACAGACGCTGGCCTCGTACCGGATGACGCTGCTCGGCGCGACGATCGCCGACGTCGCCCTGACCGCGGGCGCCGCGTGGTTCACCGATGCCTTCCACCCCGTCCTGTACAAGCTGCCGCTCGGCCCGACGGGCGAACTGCCCACCGCCGAGCAGGTCGTGACGGTGCCCCTGAGCGGCGACTGGGTGCAGGGCGGCGACGGCGAGGTGACCACGCTCGGCATCTCGCCCACCCCCGACGGCCGCGGGCTGCTCCTGGCCCACGTCCTCGACGGCGGCGCCCTCATGCGCGTCGACCCGGCCACCGGCGTGGCACAGCGGATACCGATGGGCGGCGCGACCATCCCCTCGGCCAACGGCATCCGCCTCGACGGCACCCGGCTGTACGTCGCCCAGTCCGACGCCGTCGGTGTGCTCCAGCTGAACACCGAGGGCACCCGCGCGGCCCCGCTCACCCGGATCACCGACCCGGACTTCGACTGGCCGTCCGCGGTGGCCGTGCACGGCGACCGGCTCTACGTGTCGAACTTCGGCCCGCGGACGCCGACCTCCACGACCCCCTACCACTCGACCGCCGTGCCCCTGGTGCGCCGGTTCACGACCCACAGCACTGAGGAGCGGGCATGAGCGAGACCCCGAAGGACCAGCGGGCAGCCCTGGTGACGGGCGGCACCAGCGGCATAGGCCTGGAGATCGTGCGGCGGCTCGCCTCCGCCGGCACCCCGGTGCACCTGTGCGGCCGCACCACGGAAACCGTCGCCTCCACCGTCAAGGAACTGGTCGAGGAGGGCCTGCCGGTCACCGGCTCGGTCTGCGACGTCCGCGACCACGAGCAGATCCGCGAACTGGTGCGCACCGTCGTCGAGCAGCACGGCCCGATCCGCATCCTCGTCAACAACGCCGGCCGCAGCGGCGGCGGCCCCACCGTAAAGATCACCGACGAGCTGTGGGCCGACGTCATCGAGACCAACCTGACCAGCGTCTTCCGGGTCACCAAAGAGGTGCTGACGGCGGGCGGCATGGAGGAGGCCGGCCACGGCCGGATCATCAACATCGCCTCGACCGGCGGCAAGCAGGGCGTGGTCCTCGCCGCCCCGTACTCGGCCTCCAAGCACGGCGTCGTCGGCTTCTCCAAGGCCCTCGGCCTCGAGCTCGCCCGCACGGGCATCACCGTCAACGCGGTCTGCCCCGGCTTCGTCGAGACGCCCATGGCCCAGCGGGTCCGCGAGGGCTACGCGGACGCGTGGGGCATCACGCAGGAAGAGGCCTTCGACCGGATCACCACCCGGGTGCCCAACGGGCGTTACGTCACCGTCCGCGAGGTCGCCGCGATGGTCGAGTACCTCGTGGGCGACGACGCGGCAGCGGTCACCGCGCAGGCGCTGAACGTCTGCGGCGGCCTCGGCAACTACTGATCCGGAAGAGGAAGGAAGCCATGAGCAGCACACGCGTCGCCCTGGTCACCGGCTCGTCCGCGGGCATCGGTGAGACCGTGGCCCGGCGGCTGGCCGCCGAGGGCATCAGCGTCGTCGTCAACTCGGCCCGCTCCACGGAGGCCGGCGAGAAGGTCGCGGCCTCGCTGCCCGACGCCCTCTACGTCCAGGCGGACATCTCGGATCCGGAGCAGTCGCGGCAGCTGGTCGCTGCGGCCGTCGAGCACTACGGAAGGCTCGATATCCTCGTCAACAACGCCGGTGTCACCCGGGCCATCCCGCACGGGGACCTCGACGCCGCGACCCCCGAGGTGTGGCAGGAGATCTTCGGCCTGAACGTCTTCGGCACCTGGCAGACCACGGTGGCCGCGATGCCCGCCCTGCGGGAGAGCGGCGAAGGCGTCGTCGTGAACGTGTCGTCGGTGGCCGGCAGCCGTCCGACCGGCAGCTCGATCCCGTACGCGGTGAGCAAGGCGGCCCTGGAACACATGACCCGCCTGCTGGCCGTGGCCGTGGGCCCCGAGGTCCGCGTCAACGCGGTGGCACCCGGCCTGGTCGAGACGGGCTGGACACAGGGCAGCGACTTCTTCGCCGCCATCGCCCAGAAGGTCGCGGAGGTCGCCCCGCTGCGCCGCGTGGGACAGCCGGACGACGTGGCGGAAGCGGTCCTGTCGATGATCCGCTCCACCTACACGACCGGCAACGTCCTCATGGTGGACGGCGGCGGCACCCTCGTGCGCTGACGGCCGCGCCGCCCGCCGCCTCAGCCCGCCTCGGCGACCTGCGACGCGTACGCGGCAGCCGCCGGGGCGAACTGGAGCACCACGTGACCGGACGCCGAGTGGACGTCCCGCCACAACCGCTGCAGCGGGCTGTCGACCCGGTGCCCGCTGGTCCCCGACGCCCTGAAGAGCCGGTCCACGACACCCGTCAGCAGATCCGCGGCCAGCGCGCAGTCACGCTGGCCGCGGACCGTCTCCAGCGGCGTGGGGCCCGGATCGCGGTCGGCGGTCGCGGCGACCCGCTCCAACAGCAGCCGGGCGGCGTCGATCTCGCCCGAACAACGGGCCAGCGTCTCCTCGTAGAAGCCGCGGCCGGGACCCGGCCCCGGCACGTGCGAGGCGCTGCGCAGTTTCGGAGCGGCGTACTCGGTCCAGTGTGCGAGCGCGCCCTCGGCGGCGCCCAGCATCGGCAGGGTGAAGAAGAGACCGTTGACGGCCGGCAGCGGAACGCGGTGACAGCCGGCCGACCCCTGCGGGGCCAGGCCGGTCAGCAGGTCCTTCGCCGCGAAGCTCAGCTCGTCCGGCACCAGCACGTCGTCCACGATCAGGGTGTTGCTGCCGGTGGCCCGCATCCCGATGTCCGACCAGGTGTGCTCGATGCGGTACGCGGAGCGGGGCAGCGCGAACAGCCGCGGCTCCGGCCGCCCTTCACCCGTCGCCACCAGGGCGAGCAGCAGCGCCCAGTCGGAGTGGTCGACGACACTGACGTACGGCCAGGTGCCGGAGACCCGCCACCCGCCCGACGCGGCACGGGCCCTGCCCACCGGAGAGACGGAGCCGACGACCACCGTGTCGGGCCCCTCGCGCCAGACCTCCTTGCGGCCCGCCTCCGGGAGATAGGCCGCCATCCGCGACAGGCTCGCCACGATCGCGGCGCTCCACGCGGTCGCCGGACACCGGGCACCCAGCACGGGAACGGCCCGGGCCAGCTCGCCGTAGGTGGACTCGGTGCCGCCGTGCGCGGCCGGCACGAAGTGCCGGGCGAAACCGGCGTCGACCACGGCCCGCAGCACCCCGGGGTCGACGCGGCGTTCCTGCTCGGCGCGCTCGGCCAGGCCGGCGGCGAGCTCGGCCACCGCGGGGGCCGCGGCAGCCACCCCGGACTCTCGCGGGAACTGGTCGCTCATCCTTGCTCCTTACGCTGGGGGCGCCCGGACGGGCCGACACCTCGTCCCACGCTCCGCCCGGCCGGTAGCGACGAGCTCAAGGTCGGCTGGAGAGGGCTCGCGGCGTCCTCGACCGGGCTGCGAGCAGAGCGCACGAGACTCGGGGCACTGTCGCAAGCCATGTGAGGAGAACGGCCGTGCCGCCCAGCATCACCGCCCCCCGCGCCGCGGAGCCCGGGACGTCCCGGGTGCCCGCCCCCTTCGCCGAGGTCGTCGAGGTGGCCGACGGCGTCCACGCCTATCTCCAGCCGCCGGGCGGCTGGTGCCTGAACAACGCGGGCATCCTCGTCTCCGAGGGCGAGAGCGCCCTCGTCGACACCGCCGCCACCGAGGCCCGCGCCCGCCACCTGCGCGCGAGCGCCCTCGCCCTCAACCCGGCCGCGCCGCGCGCCGTCGTCACCACGCACTTCCACGGCGACCACGCCTTCGGCAACTACCTGTTCCCCGAGGCGCTCGTCGTAGGCCACGAGCGGACCCGCACCGAGATGGTCGCCGCCGGACTGCACCTGACCGGACTGTGGCCGGACGTGGAGTGGGGCGGCATCGAGCTCGCCCCGCCGGCGCTGACCTTCCGCGACGGCCTGACCCTCCACATCGGCTCCCTGCGGGCCGAACTGGAGCACGTCGGGCCCGCGCACACCTCCAACGACACGGTCGTGTGGCTGCCCCGCCAGAAGGTCCTGTTCACCGGCGATCTCGTCATGAACGGGGTGACGCCGTTCTGCCTGATGGGCTCGATCGCCGGATCGCTGGCCGCCCTGGACCGGCTGCGGGCGTTCGGGGCCACGACCGTCGTACCGGGTCACGGCGCCGTCTCGGGGCCCGAGGTCTTCGACGTCGTCGAGGGGTACCTGCGTCACGTCCAGCGGGTGGCCGCCGAGGGGCACGCGGCGGGCCTGACCCCCGCGCAGGCCGCCGCCGAGGCCGGCCCCGGCCCGTACGGCGGGCTGCTGGACGCCGAGCGACTGGTGCCCAACCTGCACCGGGCCTACGCCGAGCTGGACGGCGCCGGCCCCGAGGACCCGCTGCCCATGCCGGTCATGGAGACGGCCCTCGGCGAGATGATCGCCTACCACGGCGGGCCGCCCTGCTGCCTCGCCTGACCCGTACGGCGAAGGGGGCGGCCCGCCGAACGGGCCGCCCCCCTTCTCCTCGTCCGCGCTCCGTGCGCGCGGGTCAGACCTCGTAGTCCGGGCTGACCTTGCGGAACCTGGTGCGCAGCTCGTCCCCCTCGAACTCCAGCACGTCGGTCACGAAGCAGCTCGGGCCCACCAGCGGCTCCGAGACGTTCGGGCGGGTCTGGTAGACCACGGCGTAGTACTCGGTACGGATCGAGCCGTCGTCCTGCGGGAAGACCTGCACCATGTTGAACCAGTGGCGGCGCTGCACCGGATCGACCGCGTGCTTGGTCTCCTGGTAGGCGCGGATCGCCGCGGAGATCGCCGCGCGGCCGACCAGCGGGTCGGCGCCCGGACGGTGGTCGAACACGCCGTCCTCGGTGAACGAGTCGGCGAACGCGTCGGCCTGCATGGTGTCCAGAAGACGCACCTGCCCGGCATAGAACTGCTGGACCTCTGCGTAGAGTTCGCTGATGCTGCGCGACCGGCCGGTCGCCAGAGTCGTCGTGGTCACAAGAGCTCCTGATCGGAAGACGGACGTCATGAATCGCAGGACGTCATGAAGTGGGGTGTACGGACCGCACGGCGCGGTCGAGAACCTGCGCGGGACTCGGCTGCCCCGCCATCTCCGCGCTGACCTCGGCCGCCGTATCGGCGAACGAGCGCTCCGCCAGGAGCCGGCCCACGAGTGCGCACAGGCGCGGTGCGTCGGCCTCCGCCGGGTCCAGGGACAGCCCGACCTTCCGGTCCACCACCCTCTGCGCGATCAGCGGGTTGTCGGAGCCGCCGGGCAGCACCAGCTGCGGCACCGCGTAGTGCAGGGCCGCCGCCGCCGTGCCCGAGCCGCCGTGATGGATCACCAGCGAGCAGGTGTCGAGGAACGTGGACAGCGGCAGGAAGCCCGCGACCCGTACGTTGTCCGGCAGCGGACCCAGCTTGGACAGGTCCGTCGAATGGTCCGCGAGGACCACCTCGACGTCCAGTTCCCCCAGCCACCGCAGCAGCGAACCCAGTGTCCCGCCGTCCGAGAGCAGCGGGACGACCGTGCCCAGGGTGAGACAGATCCGCGGCCGGTCCGGAGTCACCAGCGCCCACTCGGGCAGCGTCACACCGCCGTTGAAGGGCACGTAGCGCATCGGCCACCAGGGCACCCCGTCGCGTCCGTCCGCCTCGTCCCGCGTCAGACCGCCCATGCTGGGCGCCCGCGGGTCGACGCGGGCGATCAGCTCCGGCTCGCGGTCACCGATGCCGAGCCGCTCGCGCAGCCCCAGCACCACGGGGGAGTCGTCGGGGACGACACCGGTGCGGTCGTTGTGGTCGTCCGCCTCGTTGAACTCCGGGTCACGCGTCGACCAGGAGACCCGGTTGCCGACCTCGAGCGCCGGAATCCCGAGCGCGACGGCCGCCATCCGGCCCGCCTGATGGTCCGAGGTGTACACGATCAGATCGGCGCCGAAGTCGCGGCCCGCCTCGACTGTGCCCTCGGTGGAGACGAGCGTGAACAGCTCGAACGGCTTGACCTGCTTGGCCAGGTCCCAGTAGCCGGCGGGCAGCCGCGGGTCCTCGTACTCGGGCGTGCCGGGCTCGGGCGCCTGCCCGGAGGAGGCCAGCATCAGGTCTCCGCCCACATCGCGGTGCGGGAAGACATCCGCGATCGGCAGCCCCCACTCGGGGCCCACCTTCGTCATGTACGCGGTGGTGGCGACGAGGATCTCGTGCCCCGCGGCGCGGGCGGCCCACACCAGTGGGACCAGCGGCAGCATCAGACCGTAGCCGGGGGCCGCGGCGAACAGAATCTTCACGAGCGCACCACCATCGCCGAGTTGTAGCCCCCGTTGCCGCGGGCGACCACCAGCGCCGTGCGCAGCTCCGCGCGGCGCGGCTGCCCCGTGACGAGGTCCAGCGCGTACTCCTCGGGAACGTCGGCGACATGCGCCGTCGCGGGGATCACCCCGTCGCGCAGCGACAGCAGCGCGGCGACGACATCGAGGGGCGCCCCGCCCGCGTACAGGCGGCCGGTCAGCGTCTTGGGCGCCGTCACCGGCACACCGCGCGGGCCGAAGATCCCGGCGAGCGCGTCCGCCTCGATGCGGTCCAGCTCCGGCACACCGCTCGCGTCGGCGAACACCACGTCGACGTCCCCGGCCGTGATGCCCGCGTCCTTGAGGGCACCGCGGATGGCCGAGGCCAGCGCCGGCGGGCGCCCGGACCCGGGACGCGGATCGAACGTCGCCGCATGGCCCGCCAGCTCGCCGTACACCGTGGCACCACGCCCGCGGGCCGTCTCCGCGTCCTCCAGGACCAGGTACGCGCCGCCCTCGCCCGGCACGTACCCGCTCGCCGCGGCGTCGAAGGGCAGGTAGGCGCGGTCCGCGTCCTCGGCCTCGCTGATGCGCCCGGTCGCCAGGTGCGACACCCAGCCCCACGGGTCGTACGAGGACTCGACGCCGCCGGCGATGGTGAACGGGGTGCCGCGGCGGATGGTGCGCCGGGCGAGCGCGAGCGCGTCCAGACCGCCCGACTGGTCGGCGACCAGCACACTGCCGGAGCCGCGCATGCCGTGGCGGATGGAGATCTGGCCGGTGTTCGCCGCGCAGAACCAGGCGAACGACTCGTACACGCTGACGCTCTCGGGCCCCTTCGTCCAGAGCTTCTGGATCTCCTTGTGGGTGAACTCGAAACCGCCGTGCGCGTTCGAGGAGATCACCCCCATGTCGAGGTCCGGCAGGGACTGGAGGTCGGCCCCGCAGTCCTCGATCGCCGCCTCGGCCGCCACCAGCGCCAGCCGGGTCACCCGGTCGGTCTGCGGCAGCAGCCGGCCCGGCAGCAGCTGCTCGGCCTTGAAGTCGCGGATCTGGCCGGCGAGCCGCGACGGGTACTGCGCGGCGTCGAAGCGCTCCAGCGGCGCGATCCCGCTGCGCTGCTCCAGCGTCGCCGTCCAGAACTCCTCGGTGGACTGGCCGTTGGGGGCCATCGCACCGAGTCCGGTGAACACCACGGTCATCGCTTCGCTCCTCGCCACTTGCGCAGCACCATCGCGCTCTGGAACCCGCCGAAGCCGCTGCCGACCGTCAAGGCGGTGTCGACCCGCGCCTCCCGCGCCGTCAGCGGCACGTAGTCGAGGTCGCACTCCGGGTCCTTCTCGTGCAGGTTGGCCGTCGGCGGGATCACCCCGTGCTCGATGGCCAGGGCGCACGCCGCGATCTCGATGGAGCCGATGGCCCCCAGCGAGTGACCGATCATCGACTTGATCGAGCTGACCGGAGTGCCGTAGGCGTGCTCGCCGAGCGCGCGCTTGAACGCGCCCGTCTCGTGCAGGTCGTTCTGCTTGGTGCCCGAGCCGTGCGCGTTGATGTAGTCGAGGCCGTCCTTGTCGATGCCGCCCTCGTCCATCGCCGAGGTGATGGCCGTGGCCATCTCGCGGCCGTGCGGGCTGAGCCCCGTCATGTGGTAGCCGTTGCAGCGGTTGGCGTAGCCGGCGATCTCTCCGTAGATCTTCGCCCCGCGGCGCCTGGCGTGCTCGTACTCCTCGAGGACGAACATGGCGGCGCCCTCGGCGATGACGAAACCGTTGCGGGTCCGGTCGAAGGGGCGGGCCGCGGTCGCGGGGTCGTCGTTGCGCGGAGTCGTCGCCTTGATCGCGTCGAAGCAGGCGATCGCCAGCGGGGTGATCGCCGCCTCCGTCGCTCCGGCGAAGACGATGTCCGCGCTGCCCTCGGAGATCAGCTGATGGGCGTTGCCGACCGCGTCGATGCCCGAAGTGCAGCCCGTGGACACGGTGTTGACCGGGCCCTCGGCACGCATGTCCCAGCCGACCTCGGTGGCGATCGTGGCCGGGGTGAAGTAGTCGAACAGGTGCGGGGAGGCGTAGCGGTGGTCGACCAGCCAGTCCTTGCCCGAGTCGGAGAGCACCAGGTACTCCCGCTCCAGACTGGTGGCCGCACCGATCGCCGTACCGATGCTCACGCCCGTGCGCGACGGGTCGACCGTGTCCAGGTCGAGGCCGCTGTCCTCCAGCGCCTCACGCGCCGTGACGACGGCGAACTGCGATGCCCGGTCCAGGCGGCGGATCTCGCGATGCCCCAGCCCCTGGGCCTCCGCGTCGAAGTCGACCTCTCCCGCGACCTGGGAGCGGAACTCGGACGGATCGAACGCGGCGATGCGGCGGGTCGCGGTGCGGCCTGCCGTCATCAGGTCCCAGAACGCCTTCGTGCCGTTGCCGCCGGGGGCGAGGACGCCGATGCCCGTGATGACCGTGTGGCGCCGGCCGGTCATGCGGCTGCGGCCGGCGAGCTCGCGAGGTCCGAGACGATCCTCAGCAGGACCCGCGGCGTCTCCACCGTGGCGATGTCCTCGTCGAGGATGACCACGCCGAACTCCTGCTTGATACGGCTCGCCGTCTCCATCAGAGCCAGCGAGTCGTAGCCGAGGTCGGCGAAGGGGGTGTCGAGAATGTCGCCGTCAAGGCTCCCGGTCCCGTCATCGCCCGCGCACTCGACGAGGATCCTACGGAGATCATCGATGTTCATGGAGCTTTCTCCCTCTCGTGTTCCGGCCGCGGCTGACAGGGCGGCCTCACTTTTCGGACTCTGCGGTGCCCGGCTATAGGTCCGCTCGATCGCCGCCGGACGCCGCCCACTGGGGCGCGTCCGTGAACTCGACCACCGCCGCCGACCACGTGAACCCGCCCCCGACCCCCGCCAGCAGGGCACGCTGGCCCGGCCGGGCACGCCCGGTCTCCACCAGATGCGTCAGGCCCGCGAACTGGTCGCCGGCCCCCAGATGGCCGATGCCACGGCTCCAGGACCACAGCGTGCGGTCCGGGTCGATCCCGTAACGGCGGAAGAAGTTGACGTCCAGCCGGCGCCGCCCCAGGTGCGGCAGCAGGAACCAGTCGATGCCGTCCATCTCCGAACCCGCCTCCTCCAGCGCCCGCTCGAGCGCCTCCGTCTGCGCGGCGGCCATCCGGGCGACCGAACGCTGCCCCTCGGGCGTGCGCAGATAGACGCGGGTCGTGGCGCCGAAGTCGATGGGACTGCGCACGGCCAGCGAGGCGTCACCCGGCGGGTCCTCACCGCGGTGCATCTCCTCCAGACCCGGCTCCGAGACCAGGACCAGCGACAGGAGCCGGGCGAAGCCGTCGCCGCGGGCGACGACCGCCGCGGTCGCACCGTCCGCGAGGACGGTGCCCGGATCGGTGAGCCAGCGGTCGATGCCGGGCGCACAGAACCGGTCGGCGGTGGTGATCAGAGCAGCGGGCCCCCCGGTGGCGGTGAGGTGCGCGGCGGCCAGTTCGAGCGCGGCCATCCCACCGTTGGACGTCTGCCGCACCTCCATCGCGGGGCACCGGTTGCCGACACCCGTGCGCTGGACGTACGACGCCGGCGCCCACATGTCGTACCCCTGGTAGTACAGGGACGCGTGCAGCACCAGCGTGATGTCCTCGGGCGCGACACCGGAGCGCAGCAACGCCGCACGGGCCGCTGCCGCCGCCATGTCCGGGGGACTCTCCTCACCGACGGTCACGCCCGTGCTCTGCATCCGCTTCACGGACACCGCGTCGATCAGACCGAGACCGACCGCGGTGTCGGCGGGCATCACCGCCGGCAGGTGCACGGCACTCGCGCGCAGGTAGACGTCATCCCACCGCACAGTCGGAAACCCTCCCCGGGAACTGGGCCGCAAGTCGGCCGGCCCGCCGATCCTCCCGGCACCGGGTCGACCACAGGTGGACCCGCCCTGGAGCCACGGGAGAGGCCCGACCGCCGGTACACCACTTCTCGAGCAGCCCTCCACGCGCACGCGGCAGGTTGACGAGGACACATCGCCGGACGAGGAAGGCCCGCGCATGGAGAGCCCCATGAAGCCGTCCCCCCAGGCACCCGCGGACGCGGTGCTCCTGTTCCCCGGCCAGGGAGCGCAGTACGCGCGCATGGCCGCCGGCCTCTACGGCCACGACGAGGTGTTCACCGACGCCGTCGACGAGGCCCTCGTCCTGTTCGGCAACGCCGACGAACTGCGCTCGGACTGGCTGGCCCAGCACCCGGCCGTCCCCGTCGACGACGTACGCCGCGCCCAGCCCCTCCTGTTCGCCCTCGGCCACGCGCTCGGCCGCACCGTGCTCTCCTGGGGCGTGCGCCCCGTCGCCCTGCTCGGCCACAGCGTCGGCGAACTCGTCGCGGCGACACTCGCCGGAGTGTTCTCCCTGCCGGAAGCGGTGGCCATCATGCGCGACCGCGTCGACCGCATAGCGCCGACCCCCGCAGGCGGCCTGCTCACCGTGGCCGGCACACCCGAGGACGTACGCCCCCATCTGGCACGCCACCCCGAGATCGCCGTCGGCGCCCTCAACGCACCCCGCCAGACCGTGCTCGCCGGCCACACCGCCCCACTGCGCGCCATCAGCGCCGAACTGCGCGAGGCCGGAATCACCATCCTGCCCGTCGCCGCCCACCACCCGTTCCACAGCCCGGTCCTCGCACCGCACTTCGCCGACCTGACGCTGTACCGGAACGTGACCGCGCACCCGCCCGCCATCCCCCTGTGGTCGGCGTTCACCGGCGGCCCCCTCGACGCCCGCTCCGTACGCGACCCGGCGCTGTGGGCGAGCCACCCCGTCGCACCCGTCCTGTTCTGGCCCACCCTGGACAGACTCCTCGCCACAGGCCCCCACCTGCTCATCGAGGCCGGCCCCGGCCAAGGACTCACCACCCTCGCGCGCCGCCACCCCGACGTGAAGCGCGGACACAGCGAAGCCGTCGCCCTGCTGCCCGTCCGCTCCCGCACCCCCGAGGGCGACCGCGAGCAGCTGTCGGCAGCACACGAACTCATCGACACCCGGACCCGAGAGGAAGTCCCGACATGCGTCTAGCCGCCAACCTCACCTACCAGGGGGCGGGAGAACTGGCCCGCGAGGCCGAACGGCTCGACTACGACCTCGTCCTGGCCGCCGAGAGCCCCCGCTCCGACGCGGTGAGCGTGCTCGGCCTGGTCGCCGGAGCGACCACCCGCATCGCGATCGGCTCGGGCGTCATGCAGATCCCCGCCCGCCCGCCGGGCGCCACCGCCCTGGCCGCCGCCACCCTCCACGCCCTCAGCGGCGGCCGCTTCCGGCTCGGCCTCGGCGTCTCCAACCCGCACATCTCCGACGGCTGGTACGGCGTCGACTTCGCCCACCCGCTCGGCCGCACCCGCGAGTACGTCGACATCGTCCGCCGCGCCCTCGCCGGCGGCCCCGTCCGCCACGACGGCACCCACTTCCAACTGCCCGCCCACGGCCTGCAGGGCGCCCCGCTGCACCTGCACACCGAACTGCCCGAGCCCCGCATCCCCCTCTACCTGGGCGCTGTCGGACCACAGAGCCTGCGCCTGGCCGGCGAGATCGCCGACGGATGGGTCAGCGGCTTCACCACACCCGAACTCGTCACCGACTCCGTGCGGCAGCTCGCCGCCGGCCACGAGCGCGCCGGCCGCACCGCGGACGGCTTCGAAGTCATCCCGTACGTCGCCGTCTCCGTCGCCGACGACCCGGCCCAAGCGGCGGACGAACTGCGAGCCCACTACGCGCTCCTGCTCGCCGTCGGCGGAGCCGACAACTTCTACTGCGGGCTGGCCCGCAGGATGGGCTTCGACAGCGGCATCGACGCCTTCCAGGAACGCCTGGCCGCCGGCGACCGCGCCGGCGCGGCCGCCGCGATCCCCCTGGGCTTCATCGACCGCACCGCCCTGCTCGGCCCCGTCGGCCGCATCGCCGACCGGCTGCACGCCTGGTCCGAGGCCGGAGTCACCACACTGAGCGTGCTGGCCTCCGCGAACGCGACAGACCTCGAGGGCCGCAGGCGCGTACTCGCCCACGCCGCCCAGGCCCTGGAGAAGGCCGGCCTGCGGACCTGAACCGCCCCGCCGCGCGGCGCGGCGCCGGCACCACCGGCGCCGCCTTCAAGGACGCCTGCACCCGGCATCCCTGAAGGCGGCGCCGGGTGCGGCGGCCCCGCCTACTGCCCGCCGTCCTCGTCCGCGTGGTCGGCAGTGAGACCCTCACCCCAGTCCACGGCGGACATCTCCTCATAGGACATCTTCTGGCGCGGGATCCACGAGGCACTCGCACCCTCCGCGTTCACACCCTTCTCGAACACGGCCAGGCTCGGGTAGAAGTGCGCGCCCGTCAGCGTCAGGTCCGTCTGCGACGGCTCGTGACCCTCCGGGTGCTCGCGCTCCTCATGGTTGAGACCGTCCAGCAGCGTCTTCAGGAACCCCATCGAGGTGGCCGGCGAACTCAGCTCCCGCGAGCTGCCCCCGTACCCCGGCCAGTACGAGGTCTGCAGGTCCTCGGCCGCGAACAGCCCGCCCGGACGCACGTACGGGAACAGCGACTTGAAGGCGGCGATCAGGTCGGAGTTCCCGTGGCTGGCATCGTCGATGACGATGTCGAACGGACCGAGGTCACGGCCCAGCGACTGCAGGAACCCCTCGTCCGACAGATCGCCCTCGATCGTGTGGATGCGCTGCTCACGCAGCGGAGCCTTGTCGAAGACATCGACACCGTAGATGACCGCACGCGGGAAGAAACGCTTCCACATCCGCAGCGAACCGCCACCGGAGGCCGGGTTGCCGTACCCGCCGATGCCCAGCTCCAGAATCTTCAGCGGACGGTCGCGCAGCGGCCCGAAGTGCCGCTCGTAGTGCGGCGTGTAGAAGTGCAGGCCCCACTTGTCCGAACCCTGACGCAGCGACAGCTCGCCCAGGTCCTCGTGACGGCCCGTCGTCCCCCGCACCAGACGCTTGACGACGGGGAAGACGTGCATCGTGCCGCCGAGCCGCTCCGTGTTCTCCAGATCGTGCCAGACGATCCGCAGGACCTGCGCCTCCGGCGCACGCCACGGACCCAGCACCGCACGCAGCAGCTCGGCCAGGTCCGCCTCGATCGTGGCGTGCGGCTCCTCGGCCCGCCCCGCCTCGTGCTCGGCGCTCTTGCCGGCCCGGATCACATGCCCGACCGTCGCCCCGTCGAACGCGAGAGCGAGCTGGATGTCGACCGGTGCGGCGTCCTGGCCCGGGATCTCGTGCAGGTCCGCCCGGTTCACCAGCTCGTCGGCGAGGATGTGCGCGGTCCGCTCGGGGCCGACCTCCCGGATCGCCGCCTCGATCTGCTCGGCACCGCCCTCGGCGGCCAGGATCAGCTTCAGGATCTCTTCGTGTGCGCGTTGAATTGTCACACCGTCGAACTCTCAGCCGTCCCGTTGGAGCCCGGCTGGACACCCGCTCGACCTTCCGCCCCGACGCCTCCTGCGGCCCCCGCCCGGCAACTAGCATCGCCGCGTGCTGAGTTCACGACACACCCCATGGCTGGTCACCGGCGCGGCCGGAATGCTGGGCCGCGCCCTGTGCGAACGGCTCGAGAAGAACGGAGCAGAGGTCACGGCCCTCGACCGCGGCGCCCTGGACGTGACCGACGCCCGCGCCGTCGGCGAAGCCGTCGCCGCCACCCGCCCCGCCGTCGTCGTCAACTGCGCCGCCATGACCGCCGTCGACGCCGCCGAGAGCGACGAGACATCGGCGTACCGCATCAACGCGGACGGACCGCGCCACCTGGCCCGCGCCTGCGCCGACACCGGCGCGCAACTGGTGCACATCTCCACCGACTACGTCTTCGAAGGCGGCACCGCGGACTACGCCACCCCCTACCCCGAGGACGCCGAACCCCGCCCCCGCACCGCATACGGCCGCACCAAACTCGCCGGCGAGCGAGCCGCGCTGACGGAACACCCGTCCGGCACCGCCGTGCTCCGCACCGGCTGGCTCTACGGCCACCACGGCCACAGCTTCGTCGGCACCATGGTCCGCCGCGCCGCGGAAGGCCACACGGTGGACGTCGTCGACGACCAGTTCGGGCAGCCGACCTGGACCGGCGACCTGGCCCAGCGGATCCTCGACGTCGCCCGCACCGGCGCCACCGGCATCTTCCACGCGACGAGCACCGGCCAGGTCAGCTGGCACGGCCTGGCGAGCGAGGTGTACCGCCTGACCGGCGCGGACCCCTCCCTCGTCCGCGCGATCGACAGCACACAACTCACCAGACCCGCACCCCGCCCCCACTGGAGCGTCCTCTCCCACGAACGCTGGACCACCGCCGGACTACCGCCCCTGCGCGACTGGCAGACCGCCCTGACCCAGGCCCTGACCGACGAAGACGGCTGGAAGGCGTACGCCTGACCCCGCAGGCGCAACGGGGGCAACACGGCACCCTCCCACGGCGAGACCCCCACAGACGAGCACAGCGAACACGGCGAACGAGGCGAGCACCCCGGACCAGGCGAACGAGGCGAACGACGGACAACGCCCCGCTCCGACAGCCATACACCACGACTCGAACGGTTCTCCAGCCGAGAAACCCACTATCGGCCCCACACCGTTCGGTCACCCAGACCCACGGCGAAACCACGGCCCGGCCGCGGCCAGAGCCCACAACACCCGCACACCCAGGGCGAACACCCGCGTCCACGGCACACCACAGCCAAGCGGGACCCAGGCACCACCGAGGCACCCCGCCCCGGCCACCGCCACACAGTCCCCACCCCACCACACACGACGGGAGCGACCGGGATGTCCGTCCCCACCTCGCCCAGAACAGCCCCACCAGCCTCCACATCCTCGGCCGGCATCGCCAAACTGCCCTCCCTCACCGGCTACCGCTTCATCCTGTTCAACGCGGTGTTCTGGACCCACACCCTCGCCGCCGCCCGCTTCTTCAAGAACGAGGACATCAACGACCTCGGCCACATCTGGCCCTACGGCACCACCGCCCTGACCTCATTCTTCATCCTCAGCGGCTTCGTACTCACCTGGGGCGAAGCCTGGCGCAACGGACTCGCCCGCTACTGGCGCGCCCGCGCCGCCAAGATCTTCCCCGGCCACGTCGCCGTCTGGGCCTTCACCCTCATCCTGCTCGCCGTCGTCGGCCCCATGGCACTCATCGGCCCCACCGACGTCGGCCCGGCCATCGCCAACCTCTTCCTCGTACAGGCCTGGATCCCCAACCCCTCGTACATGATGAGCGTGTACGGCATCAACTGGTCGGTCTCCTGCGAGATCGCCTTCTACCTCGCCCTGCCGCTCTTCATCCGCCCCCTCCTGAAGATCCCCGCCAAGGCCCTGTGGGGCGTCTTCGCCGGCCTCGTCGCCCTCATCATCACCATCCCCGCCCTCATCGACGCCTTCGTCGGCGGCCCCGTCTGGCCGTTCTGGGCACCGCTCTCCTTCGACCAGGCCTGGATGGTCTACTTCCTGCCGCTCAGCCGCCTCCCCGAATTCCTCCTCGGCATCGTCCTCGCACGCATCGTCCAGACCCGCCAGTGGCCCCGCATCCGCGCCCGCTGGATCTTCCTCGCCACCGTCGCCGCCACCTACCTCGTCTGGCTCGCCGTCGACGACGTCCTGCCCGCCACCTACGCCAGCAGCGGCGTCCTGTCCATCACCGTCTGCCTCTTCATCCCCCTCATCGCCCTGCGCGACATCGACGGCCGCTCCTCCTTCCTCGCCCGCAAGAGCTGGGTCACCCTCGGCGACGCCTCCTACGCCACCTACCTCGTGCACTGGCCCGTCCTCGCCATCGTCCGCGAACTGGCCGGACCCACCGAGAAGTACGGACTCTGGGCCGGCCTCGGCATCGTCCTCGGCACCCTCGTCCTCACCCAGGCAGCCGGCCTCGCCCTGTGCCGCTACGTGGAACGCCCCCTCATGCTCCGCCTCGGCCGCCCCAAGAAGCAGCAGCCGACGCCCACCGACCGTCCCCTCGTCGGAGCCAAGGAGCCGGCGTGACCACCACCCCCGAGCGCACCGCGCACGACCCGGCGGACACCGGCAAGGCCCCCGCCTTCCCCTTCGAGTCCGACCCCGGCCTCCCGCTGGACGTGCCCGCCGAGTTCACCCGGCTGCGCGAGCAGTGCCCCGTACAGCGCGTGACACTGCCCTACGGCGGAGAGGGCCACCTCGTCAGCCGGTACGCCGACGTCAAGCAGGTCCTCAGCGACCGCCGCCTGTCCCGGGCCGCGACCGTCGGCCTCGACGTGCCCCGCACGGTCCGCGAGGTCACCGCCCCCGGGCACCTGCTGGCCATGGACCCGCCGGAGCACACGCGGCTGCGCCGCCTGGTGGCGAGCGCGTTCACCGAGCGCGCCGTCCAGCGCTGGCGCCCCCGCGTCCAGGAGATCGTCGACGGACTGATCGCCGGCCTGCGCGCACAAGCCGCCGACGGCGGCCCGGTGGACCTCGTCGCACACTTCTCCATGCCGCTGCCGATGACCGTCATCTGCGAACTCCTCGGCGTCCCGCCGAAGGACCGGCACTACTTCCGGCGCGTCGCCGAAGTCGCCTTCAGCAACGGCTCAGCCTCCTCGGAGGAGATGCAGAAGGTCGGCGAGGAGTTCGGCACCTACCTCTTCGGCCACATCGGCCGGCTGCGCGAGAACCCCGGCGACGACCTGATGTCCCAGATGATCGCCGCACGCGACGAGGACGAGGACCGGCTCACCGAAGCCGAACTCATCAGCCTGGCCGGCACGATCCTGCTCGCCGGCTACGAGACCACCGCCGCCGAACTGTCCAACTTCGTGTACACCCTGCTGACCCAGGACCGCTGGACCTGGCTCGCCGCACACCCGGAGCACCTGGACACCGCTGTCGAGGAACTCCTGCGCTACATCGCACTGGGCGGCGGCGACGTACTGCCCCGCCTGACCACCGAGGACGTGGAGATCGGCGGGACACTCCTGGCGGCCGGAGAATCCGTCATCGCCGCGATGATCTCCGCCAACCGGGACGCCGACATCTTCGACAACCCGGACGAGCTCGACCTGGAGCGTGCCCACAACCCGCACCTCGCGTTCGGCCACGGCCCGCACCACTGCACAGGCGCCCAACTGGCCCGCCTGGAACTGAGGCTGGCCCTCTCCAGCCTCCTCAAGGCCTTCCCGGACCTCCGCCTGGCCACCACCGCCACCGACGTGCCCTGGCGCGAAGGCTCACTCGTACGCGGCCCGGTGGAGCTCCTGCTCCACTGGTGAGCACACGGGCACGCACGCACCACGATGCTGTGCGCGACGGCACCCGCCGCCGCGCACAGCACGACACCCGGTCAGCAGCGTCGCGCCGGAGCACCACCGGCCACCGTGTCCACCAGCCCTCGAGCGGCCCCACCAAGAATGCAACGCGGAAGGTCATGGCCCCCAGGAGGACACATGCACACTGACCAGCGCCGTACCCGCGACGACCGCGAGCGCGCCGCCGCCCCCACCGGCGCCCGACTGGTCCTCCCGCCGGCCACCCCCGGCAACGCGAAGTGAGCGGGATCATGACGACGACCACGCCCGGGAAGACCGGCACCGCCACCACCACCGGCGGCGTCGAAGTGCGCCACCTCGCCGTGAACGGCTGCTTCGAGTTCACGCCACCCGTCTTCCGCGACGAGCGAGGCCTCTTCGTCTCCCCGCTCCAGCAGCAGGCGTTCACCGAGGTGCTGGGGCACCCCTTCCCGATCGCCCAGACCAACCACAGCCGCTCGGCACGCGGCGTGATGCGCGGAGTCCACTTCCCGGCCACCCCACCCGGCCAGGCCAAGTACGTGCACTGCTCGCGCGGCCGAGGACTGGACGTCGTCGTCGACATACGCCTCGGCTCCCCGACCTTCGGCGCGTGGGACACCGTCGAGATGGACACCGAGACCTTCCGCGCCGTCTACATCCCGGACGGCGTCGGCCACGCCTTCCTCGCTCTCGAAGACGACACGGTCATGACCTATCTCGTCTCGACACCGTACCGGGCGGACCTCGAACGGGAGATCGACCCGCTCGATCCCGAACTCGGCCTGCCCTGGCCCAAGGACATGCGGTTCATCTTCTCCCAGCGGGACACCGGCTCGCTGTCACTCGCCGAAGCCAAGGCCCGAGGCATCCTGCCGCGCTACGAGGACTGCCTCGCCGCCGCCGAGGCCCACCGATGACCAAGACCGTCGTCCTGGGCGCCACCGGCTGCATGGGACGCCACGTGTGCGCCGCCTTCGAAGCCCGCGGCATCGACGTCGTCGCCGTGGCCCGCCGCCCCGCACCCCACACCGCCCCCCACCCCTTCCTCGCACTGGACGCCGCCGACTGCCCACAGGAGCAGCTCGCGCAGATCCTGGCGGACCAGAACGCCGACACCGTCGTCAACGCGACGCTCGGCTGGGGCGAAGAGCAGCACCGGATCAACGTGCAGCTGGTGAAACACCTCACCGGCGCACTACAACTCCTCCCCGCCGCACACCGCCCCCGCCTCGTCCAGCTCGGCACGGTCCACGAATACGGACCCATGCCCCACGGCACCGTCGCCGACGAGCACCTGGAACCCGCGCCCCGGACGGACTACGCCCGCACCAAACTCGCCGCCTCCCGCCACGTGCTCACATCGGACCTCGACGCCGTCGTCCTGCGCGTCGCCAACACAGTCGGCCCACACCTCACCCAGGACGGCTTCCTCGGCTCCCTCGCCGCCCGCCTCGCCCGCACCACACCCGGCGAACGGATCGAACTGACCCTCGCCGACGCCCGCCGCGACTACATCGACGTCCGCGACGCGGCGGACGCGGTGGTACGCGCCGCCCTGACCCCCACCCTCGCCCCGGACCGACGCCTCTTCAACATCGGCAGCGGCACCGCGTCACCCATCACCGACCTCGTCACCGCCCTCGTCACAGCGGCATCCCTCCCCCCGGACACGATCGTGCTCCGCCCGGGCGAGATCCGCTCCCAGGACACGGCAGTGGGCGCGGACTGGACCTGCCTGGACACCACCCGCGCCCGATCCGTCCTGGGCTGGACCCCGACCCACACCCTGGAAGCCTCCCTCCGCGCGATGTACGAGACGGCGGCCTGACCTTCCCTGACCCGCCCCCGCCCGCCACCGTGCCGCACACGAAACCTCCACCAAGTCGCGTTCATCAGCCCGCCACTTCGACGCAACCCTTCGTACGCCACACGAGTCACACCCCCGGAAGTCGTCATCTCCTTCCCCCTCGACTACGGGAGTTCCACCGTGCGCGTACGCACCCTGGCCGCCACCGCCGCCGTAGCGGCACTCACCGCCACCGGACTGACCCTGCCGCTCGCCGGAAGCGCCGCGGCCGCCGCCACACCCAAGTTCGACTTCAACGGCGACGGCTACGCGGACATCGCGGTCGGCATGCCCGACGCCACGGTGAACGGCAAGGCCAAGGCCGGCTACATCAGCCTGATCTTCGGCGGCCCCCAGAGCCCCAGCCAGTCCACCGGCGTCATCAGCCAGGCCACGGCCGGCATCCCCGGCACGCCCGAGGCCGGCGACCGCTTCGGCTCCGCGCTGACCCCCCTCGACGTGAACGGCGACGGACGCACCGAGCTCGTCGTCGGCGCCGACGGAGAGTCGCTCACCTCCGACCAGCTCCAGGACGAGGGCACCATCACCGTCCTGTCGGTCACACCCGGGCTCGACTTCCAGGGCACCACCGTGGCAAGGGGCACGTCCGGGGCCGGCCACATCGGCACCACCGTCGCCACGGGCGACTACGACGGCGACGGCGACATCGACCTCGCGTACGGCGAGAACGGCGAGGAGCACGGCTCGCTCCGGTTCCGCCCCGGCCCCCTCACCGCCGACCCGGTGACCACCACCACCCTGCGCAGCTACAGCATGGGCGGCCGCACCGACGCCCTGGCCACCGGCGACTTCGACGGCGACGGCCGGGACGACCTCGCCACCACCTGGAGGGGGATGGAGCAGTACGGCACCTTCATCACCCGCTGGGACGGCCAGGCCGGCCCCGCCCAGTGGTGGTCCGACATCGACCACGGCAAGGCGCTCGCCGTCGAGGACTTCGACCAGGACGGCACGGACGACCTCGCGGTCGGCAACATACAGCCCAACTTCGAGGCTGACCACACCTACTGCCAGGACCTGGCCGGCGGCGCGGTGCTCCTTCTCCACGGCTCGAAGACCGGGCAGTTCGGCACCGAGTACCAGTGCATCAACCAGTCCAGCCCGGAGGTCGGCGGTACCGCCGAGACGGGCGACGAGTTCGGCGCCGCGCTGGCCGCGGGCGACCTGAACGGCGACAGCCGACCCGAACTGGTGGTCGGCGTGCCCGGCGAGGACGTCGGCACCGTGAAGGACGCAGGCGGATACGTCACCCTGAACGGCACCGACCAGGGCCTCCACGGCGGCCTGGCCCGCAGCCAGAGCACCCCGAACATGCCCGGCACGGCCGAAGCCAGCGACCGCTTCGGCGCCCAGGTCGCCGTCGGCGACTACAACCGCGACGGCCTGCGGGACACCGCGATCAGCGCGCCCGGCGAGAACGCCGGCGAGCGCAGGTCCGGCGGCGTCTGGTTCGCGCCGAGCAGCACCGAGGAAACGTACCCGCAGGGCAAGTCGCTGACCCCGTTCGGCTTCGCGCTGCCCGACGGAGCCATCAAGTACGGCCAGGTACTGGGCCTCTAGGCACCCGGACCGGCTCCTGCCCGAGCCCGTCAACTGCCCTTCCACACCACCGATTTGGAGTACCCGTGCGACGACCCGTGCGATCCGTGCGCAGCAAGAGACTCTCCGCCGTCCTGCTCGGCGCCGCCACCGTCCTGGCGTCGACGGGACTCGCCACCACAGTGGGCGCCTCGCCCGCCGTGGCCGCGACGGGCGTCCAGGGACCCGACTTCAACGGTGACGGCTACGCGGACGCCGTGGTCGGCGTGTACCGGGGGGACATCGACGGCAAGAAGTCCGCGGGCTACCTGCACGTGCTCTACGGCGGGCCGGGCGGAGCAGGCACCACCACCGCCACGGTCAGCCAGGACAGCCCCGGAGTCCCCGGCACCAGCGAGGACAACGACCGGTTCGGCAGCACCGTGGCGACGGCCGACATAGACGGCGACGGCCTCACCGACGTCGTCGTCGGAGCGCCCGGCGAGGACGTCGGCGACACGGCGAAGGACCACGGCTCCGTGGTCGTCCTGTACGGCTCGGCCGGCGGCCGCTTCGAGCGCGGCCGGACCATCGCACAGGGCCCGGCGGGCGGCGGCGCGGGCGCCTCGCTCGCCGTCGGCGACTTCACCCGGGACGGCGCCGCGGACGTGGCGGTGGGCCTGACCCACGGAGAGTTCGGCGAAGTCACCCTGCGGCCGGGCCCGCTCACCACGGACAAGCCGCTCACCCACCTCCTCGACACCGGCTTCGGCGGCACCTCGGGCAGGCTGGCGGCCGGCGACTTCGACGGCGACGGCACCACCGAGCTGGCAGTCTCCTCCTACTCCAACGACTACTCGCGCACCACCCTGTGGCGGTGGACCGGCTCGGCTCTGCAGGAGTACTGGAGATCCCCGGCCACCGGTTACGACATCGCCGCGGGCGACTTCGACGGCGACGGCGCGGACGACCTGGCGCTCGGACACTGCCTCATCACCGCCGAGGCCGACCGTCCCACCGGAGCCTGCGGCCCCGACGAACTCGCCAAGGGCGGCAAGATACGGGTCCTCTACGGAGCCTCGAGCCCCGAGGCCTTCGGCACCCGCAACCACACACTCAGCCAGGACACCCCGGGCGTCGCGGGCGCCGCCGAGGAAGCCGACAACTTCGGCATCAGGCTGGCCGCGGGCGACCTCACCGGAGACGGCCGCGACGACCTCGTGGCAGGCACACCCGCCGAGGCCATCGGAACGGCCGACCGCGCCGGTTCAGCGACCGTGCTGACCTCGGGCCCGAACGGACTGCTCGACACCTCGGGCACCGCGAGCTCGGCGGCCTGGCACCAGGGCTCCAGCGGGGTTCCGGGAACACCGGAGGTCAACGACGAGTTCGGCTCCGCAGTGGCGGTCGCGGACTACGACGGAGACGGGGACGGCGACGTCACAGTCGGCGCCTACAACGAGAACAGCACGGAGTACGAGCAGACCCTCAGCACGGGCGGCGTCTGGACCCTGCCGAACGGCACGGGAACAGGCTCGAAGGCACTGACGCCCCGGCTGTTCGGACTGCGGGGAGCGCTGTACTACGGGCACGTGCTCGGGCGGGACTGAGGCGCCGCTCCTCGAAGGCCGAGCATCGAGAAGTGGAGCTTGGAGGAGTTGAGCTTCGAGAGTCGAACTCCGAGATCCGGGCTTCGAGCTGTGCTTGTAGGGAATGGGTGGATGGGTTCTTTTCCCACCCACCCACCCTCCCCGCCTGTCGGCCTGTGTGTCTGCTGTGTGGGCTTGTGAGTGGACGAGGCGTCAAGGGTGTTCTGGGTGTGGGGTGTTGACTTTTAGTGTTCGGGTTGTCACACCGTGTGGTGGTCGTTTAGCGTTCGTGACATAAATCGACCCCGGACAGGTGCTCGCAACACCTGCCGGGGTCTGACCCCGTGACCGTAAGAGGCGGTCTTGGGGCTCACCTCGTGACCGTAAAAGGCGATCCCGTGGCTCATGAAGACTGTATCTCGGCAGCACCGTCGTCCGCACACCCGATGGCCGGCCAGGGGTACGGGAAGCGGACTGTTTGTGACGGAGCATCCCCGAAGGGGGATGGCTTCGCTCATCTGTCCCTGCGTGGCCGTTACCTGGCAGGTTTCGTGGACGCGTTGCCGGAACAGGCCGCGATGGACGTGAAGACCCTCGCCAAGGAGCAGCCCTTGTTCGGGCAGATGGCGGTGGGGGGCGCGCTGAGGAGCTCTCCGCGGCCGGTCATCTGCGACGCGTACGCTGCCGAGCCGCCACAGGAGACGGCACGGTCCGCTGGGTTTCCCTCACCTACTGGTCCCGCGTCGCGCGGAGTGACCAGTGGTGGGCGCGGTTCCTCGCCGACGATGCACCCGGCCCTGACCCCGACCCGGTACCAGTGCCCGCGCTGGCGCCGGTGCCCGCGCCTGTGTCTGAACCGGAAGCGGATTTAGAGCCTGACCCCGAGTCAGCGCCCAGCCCCGGCCCTGCGCTCGGTCCTGCGCTCGGCCCTGCGCCTGGCCGTGCCGCCGGTCCTGAGCCAGTGCCAGTGCCAGTGCCAGTGCCAGTGCAGCGTCGAGCGACGGGCAGGGCGTCAGATCCGCAACGGCTCCGGCACATCCCCAAGCCTTCCGCGGGGCCGGGAGCTCCCCGTTCGGAGGCGTACGAGGCCTTGGCCCAACTCGGTTGGAGGGAGCCGAGGTTGATGTTGTCGGCTGCGGATTGCGCGTCTCTTGAGGAGGCTGCTGCACAGTGGCTGGAGCGTGACCCTGACCGGTTGCAGTTCGTCCAGACTCTCGTCACGGGCCTTCCTCCCGTCGTGCATGCGCCACGGGCCTTCGTTGCCCGTCGGCTGCGCGACAAACTTCCACCACAACGAGTACGAGTCCCGGAGTACCGCACACAGTCTGCGGCCTCTGTGCCTCGACAACGCTCCCTGATGGAGTGCACCGAGTGCGGGAGGCCTGGACAACCCGAGGCACTGCCTGGCGGACTCTGCCATACATGCCGGCCAGCCCCGCCAGCCTCGCCTGCTGTGAACATTCAACTAGACGGACACGAAAGAGTCCTGACGAAGCATCAGGATTCCTTGTGAGGAACTGACGTAGCGTCATCCCACATCCCACATCCCACATCCCACATCCGACAGCCAGCCACCAGGAAATCGCGGAGCGAATTCCTGCAGGCCGAATTGCGGAGCAATTCGCGCCCCGGACAACGGAGTTGTCCGCACCGGACGGCGGAGCCGGCCGGTGAGCAACGCGGGCGTTGCCGGGTTTCCGCCACGTAGTGGCGGCGCGTCGTGTCTGCGGAGCGAGACCGCGCGCAGGCGTGCTGGAGCTAGGGCACAGCGAGGTCTTGGTTTTAACTCTTAGCAATACGTAACTG